>WQRT01000055.1 GCA_009786625.1 Treponema sp. | reverse complement strand
GCCGGTCTTTATTTCAGCTTCATGACCGAGGAAACCGCTGTTTTACAGGAAACGAAATTCAGGCAGTTCTACGCCAATCAATATGACAGATGGGCGGATGACGCGAATGAGATTTATCAGAAATTTGTTTCCGANTTTGGGCATTTGTATCATCAAAGGATCACCGATCATAATATTTTAGCTCCGGGCGTGACCGTTACAAAATATGAAGACGGAACAAANGTTGTTGTGAATACCGCTGACAGCGATTTTAGNTATAACGGCAGAAATNTAGCGGCGAACAGCTATATTGTTCAAAGATAAAAGAGACAGGGGGAATAATGTATTTTATAAAAAAAGGCAAAAAGATAGCGCTGACTCTTGAAGGCAAGAACGCTGTAACGGGTTATTTATTTCTGCTTCCGTTTTTAATCGGGTTCCTGTCATTTATGTTTTTCCCGATTCTGGAATCTTTGCAAATGGTATTCAGCGCAGTAAAAATAGACGTTGAGAAACACGGTTTTTCCATGGCTTTTATAGGCATAGAAAATATCCGCCGTGTTGTCGCGGTAGACCCCGAGTTTAACAGATTTGTAACAGAAGAAATAATGAGGATGGTTCTAATTGTTCCAGCAATTATTATTTTCAGTCTCTTTGTCGCTTTAATCTTGAATCAGGAGTTTAAAGCGCGGGGATTTGTACGCGCCATATTCTTTCTGCCTGTGATACTTTCTTCCGGCGTAATGATCGGTCTTGAAACAAACAATTCTCTTTTAAACAGCATGGCGGATATTATTAAGGAAGGCAATTTAATGAAGTCATCTGTAACCGGTGTTCTTCAGGAAATACTTGTCGTGGAAGGAGCCGCCAGCGATTTTATGGGATATATTTTCCGGGTGATAAACCAAATATATGACATCGCAATGGCTTCCGGTATTCAGATAATTATCTTCCTGTCGGCGCTTCAAACAATACCTCCCAGTATGTTTGAAGCCGCAAAGATCGAAGGCGCAACAGCGTGGGAATGTTTCTGGAAAATTACATTCCCGATGGTCAGCTCGCTGATCCTTGTTAATATTGTTTACAGCGTTGTAGATTACTTTATCAGGACTGATAACCGCGTTATGGAAAAAATAAATATCGCGATGATTCGGCGTATGGAGTTCGGTTTTGGAACCGCGATGGCGTGGATTTATTTTCTGGCTGTAATTGTTATAATCGGCATCGCAATGGCGATAATCTCCAAGAGGGTGTATTACTATGAGTGAATTAGACGACATTTATACCGACAAAGAAAGAACGGCAAACTGGGGGAATATATCCCGCAATTATCATTTGCAAAAGAAAATATATGATGTGGTGTTTAAAATTTGCCGCGCCATTCTTATTTTTGGAATGTGCTTTTTAATTGTCCAGCCTCTTCTTGATAAACTGAGCGTAAGTTTCATGGAACAGCAGGATTTGTACGACAGCACTGTAATTAGTATTCCGCGCAATTTTACTTTCGGAAATTATACGCTGGCAAGCAGCCTNATGAGGTATTGGCCTTCGCTTTTNCANACTCTGGGCATAGTAATAATAAGCTCNGTATTGCAAATATCCGCGTGTACTCTTGCTGCCTATGGTTTCGCGCGTTATAAATTTCCGCTTAAGAAATTGTGGTTTTTCTGCGTAATGCTTATCATCGTCGTTCCGCCGCATACTATAATGGCGTCTTTGTATCTTAATTTTCACTTCTTCGACATATTCGGCATAATACAGTTAATAACCGGAAGCCCCGTCAATTTACTGAACAGCGTGTTCGGGTTCTGGATGCTTTCCGCGACCGGCATGGGTTTAAAAAGCGGGCTTTACATTTTCATGCTGCGCCAGTATTTCAGGGGTGTACCCAAGGAACTCGAAGAAGCCGCGTGGGTAGACGGCTGCGGCAAATTTAAAACATTTATCAGGATAATGATTCCTGACGCAAGCCCGATGTTGACATCATGTTTCTTGTTCTCATTTGTCTGGCAATGGACTGATTCATTTTACGCGACACTCTTTTTAACAAACTACAGAATGTTGTCCAGCAGTCTTGGTTCGATTGCAGAGCGTCTGAGTCAGTGGTGGGCGGCAATTAATTCCGTCGGCGGAGGCGGAGTTGCCGCGACAGTCCCGTTTGGATATGTTCAGGCGATGATCGCAACAGGCATGTTGATGTGCCTTGCTCCCTTGATCCTGCTCTACCTTGTGGCGCAGAGAGCGTTTGTGGAATCGTTAAGCCAGACCGGTATAAAAATGTAACTATTCCTTAAGAAAAATCGTTTTTTAGTAAGGAAAAGGTTGTATTATAATGATACCGGGTTATATGTGGTTTCAATGCAATAAGCCGCGTTGCGGCCTGTGCTTGAGATAAATCTAATTTTGGAGGAAGAGAATGAAGAAAGCAATGCTAATCAGTCTTATTCTGGTTGTGCTGATGCTGATAGGGACAATGTCCGTATTCGCAAGCGGCAGACAGAATCTGAGGGGTATGGAAATTGTAATCGGAAACTGGTGGTCAGATTATGATACCGCTACCAAGGTACCCATAAGCGATTTTGAAGAGAGGGAGCTTGAATATCGCAGAAGAATTCAACAAGAAAATAATTTCAGGCTTCGTGTCAGGAATATCGCAAGCTGGGGCGAAATGTCGCAGATTGCGGCTACATCAATTATGGCAGGCCGTCCCGCGGCAAGCGTGTTTACGCTTCAGCCGGACTGGGCGCTTGCTTTGTACCGCCAGAATCTTCTTTATCCTGTAAGCGATTCCAGAGTCATCAACTGGGCAAGCCAGACGCCTGTTGAATGGAATCAGGATGTAACACGCGCTTTTTCATTTAACGGAAAGTCTTATGCCTTTATGAACGGCATTGGCGGAAGTTATCACGCGACATGCGTATTCTGGAACAAGAGGCTTTTCAGAGAAGCCGGATTAAACCCCGATCTCCCGTATGATCTTCAAAGAGACGGAACATGGACATGGGCAAGATTCCTTGAAATTTGCAGGACTCTTACAAGAGACGTAAACAATGACGGTATCATGGACACTTACGGTCTTGTATCGGATCTGTCAACTGAAATCCTTGACGCGTTCGTTGTAGGAAACGGAGCCATGTATGTTGATAAAGACCCGAGAACAGGCCGCCTTGTTAACGCAACTAACAGGCCTGAGTTCATCGAAGCTGTCCGTTTCTATATGCAGCTTAGAGACGCCGGTGTCATGAAACCAAAACCGATTGGCCCGGACGGCACAACCGGTTCAACTCCGTGGAACTGGCACATTCCCGAATTCCAGGACGGAAGAGTCGCGATGCGCATTGATCAGGTTTACATCCGCGGCGACTTAAGAAACATGAGAGATGACTGGGGAGTAGTACTTCCTCCGAAAGGTCCAAGATCGACAAACTACAGAGTATTTACAGACGAGAACGTATATGTAATCCCGCGCTCAACACCCGCGGCTCAGGTTGATCAGATTCTTTTCGCTTTGAATCTCTGGTTTACCCCCGTTCCCGGAACCAGCTGGAAAGACGGTCTCTGGCAGGAATACAGGGATGAACGCGCTGTAAACGAGACGTGGGAACTTATCCGCAATCCGGCATTACAGCAGTGGAGATATAATCTCCATGTCCCCGGACTTAACCGCGGCGGTATCGCCTGGCAGATCTGGTGGCACGATGGAGAACCGGCGCAGTTGATCGAAGCTGTTTCACAAAACTGGAACGCCTTGATTGACGATGCAAACGGTATGTAATTTATTTTAACGGCGGGTCTGCGTAATTGAAATTGCGCAGGCTTGCTGTTAAGGAAACTTTTTATGAAAATCGTAAACGGAACAAGCCTGCCTAATATACCCTGGGAAGAAAGACCATCAACAAGCGACCCCAAAAAAGAATTGATGTGGAGGTTTTCAAAAAACCCGATCATTCCNCGGGATNTNACNTTACGGTCTAACAGCATTTTTAACAGCGCTGTTGTTCCCTTTAAAGGTAAGGANGCAAGCGTCCAATTTGCGGGCGTTTTCCGCTGCGATGATACTGCGCGTCACATGGATATTCACGCGGGAAAGAGCAAGGACGGAATTAATTGGGTTATTGATGATGAACCGATTAAGTTTATTAAGACCGATCCTGAACTGCCGGACTCTGATTATAAATACGACCCCCGCGTAATATTCATTGAGGATCGTTACTACATTATGTGGTGTAATGGTTACCACGGCCCGTGCCTCGGTCTTGGCTACACTTTCGACTTTGAAAAATTTTATCAAATGGAAAACGCGGTAATGCCCTTTAACCGCAACGGAGTACCGTTCCCGCGAAAGATTGAAAGCCGGAACGGAGTGCGTAATTACGCCATGTACAGCCGTCCCAGTGATTCAGGGCATACCCCCTTCGGCGATATTATCTATTCGGAAAGCCCGGATTTAATTTATTGGGGAAAGCACCGCCATGTGATGGCGCCATGCGGCGGCTGGCAAAGTACAAAAGTCGGCGCCGGTCCTTGCCCGATCGAAACCACCGAAGGCTGGCTGGTTTTTTATCACGGCGTTCTTACAAGCTGCAACGGCTTTGTGTATTCTTTCAGCGCGGCGTTAATGGATTTGGAAAAACCCTGGAAAATTATCGCGCGCGCCCGCCCATACATAATCAACCCCCGCGAATTATACGAAATAGCGGGAGATGTCCCGAACGTTACATTCCCTGTCGCCGCTTTAACCGATCAGGACACCGGAAGGATCGCGATTTATTACGGCTGCGCGGACACGGTAACAGGCTTAGTCTTCGGAAAAGCTGACGAGATTGTAGACTGGGTTAAGAAGAATAAGATTTAGCTCGTGTTACATTCTGATAACTTTTAAAACATCCCTGGCGGCATTTTCATTCCCGGAATATTCGGCATCCCGCCGCTCTTTGCTCCCTTTGCCATTTTTTTCATCATGCCGCGCATCTTCTCAAATTTTTTAATTAGGCGGGCGACTTCCGCAACCGATGTGCCGGAGCCGCGCGCGATACGGCTTCTGCGCGGAGGCCCTATAATCAAATGATTGCCGCGTTCTTTAAGCGTCATGGAACTTAGTATGGCTTCCTGTTTTTTTAATTCGGCTCTGTCAATGTCGTCTTCGCTTATCTGCCCCTGCATTCCGGGGATCATCTCCAGCATTTTTTGTAATGAACCCATTTTCTTGATTGAACGGATCTGGTTCAGCCAGTCATCAAGCGTAAAATTTTCCTTCTCCATTTTTTTCTGGAGTTCAACCGCTTCCTTCTGATCAATTACTTCCTGCGCTTTTTCAACAAGGCTTACAACATCGCCCATGCCGAGGATGCGCCCCGCGATCCGCTCAGGGTGGAATGGTTCAAAGTCTTCCGGCTTCTCGCCTGTGCCTGTAAATTTTAAAGGCTTGCCTGTAACTGTTTTTAACGAGAGCGCCGCGCCGCCTCTTGTGTCTGAATCAAACTTGCTTAAAATTACGCCTGTTAATCCGATTTTCTCGTTAAACGTTTTCGCAATATCGGCGGCTGACTGTCCTGTCATCGCGTCGGCGACAAGAAGCATTTCATCGGGATTGGCGGCTTCTTTAAGGCGGGAGAGTTCCTGCATCATCGGCTCGTCAATCTGCAAGCGTCCTGTCGTGTCGATGATCATTGTGTCGATCATGTTTTGCTTTGCCCAGTCTAAAGCGTTCTTGTACACTTTAACGCTGTCTGCCGCGCCGTCTTCTTTATGAACAGGAATACCAATCTGGCCGCCAAGTACCGCGAGTTGTTCCATTGCGGCGGGGCGTATAAGGTCGCAGGCGACAAGAAGCGGCTTGCGTCCTTCTTTTTTTAAACGAAGCGCGAGCTTTGCGGAGCTTGTAGTTTTACCTGAGCCTTGCAAACCAAGCATTAATATTGTTGAAATTACATCAGGTCCGCGCAGCTTCAACGCGCGGCTTGATGGATCATCTTCTCCAAGAAAGGAAACAAGTTTATCATGAATGATTTTTATAAATTGCTGCCCCGGGTTGACAGCGCGGAGAACTTTCTCGCCCTTTGCTTCTTCAATGGTTGAATTGACAAAACGCCGCACGACGCGCAAGTTTACATCAGCGTCTAACAGCGCCATCTTAATGGCTTCTACAGCGTCCTCAATATTTTTTTCTGTTATATTCGATTTTCCTGAGACGAAACGCAGCGCGTCGGTTATTTTTCCGGTCAGTTTTTCAAACATTGATTCCTACTTTATGTCCCAGTCGGCAAGCAGCATCTTAATAAATTCCATCGGTTCCATCTCGCGGTTAAGAAGTTTGCATAAACCAACCGAGACGGGCATTTTAAGCCTGTGTTTCTCGGCAAGCACTCTTATGTATTTGGCGGCGGCGACGCCTTCAGGAAGATACCCAATCTCGCCAATCCGCGACAGTATGTCATCAATATTTGTAAATTTAGATAAAAGATTTTTTTCTATTATCTCCCTGCCAAACCGGCGGTTCCTTCCGTAAACTGAACGGCAGGTAACATCAAGATCGCCGATGCCGGAAATCGATGTAAATGTTTCCGCGTGAGTCGCNCCGAGAGTTTTTCCCAGTAANTGTATCTCGTTAAGACCCGCGGCCAGAAGCAGCGATTCCGTTCCGTCGCCGAACATATCTGCTTTGCCGAGAGTCTGCATTGCGTCCAGCATCCCGAAAGCAATCGCGATAACATTTTTCGCGGCGGCTGCGACTTGAACTCCGCGGACATCGAGGGAAGAATAAACCAGTAGCCGCGGGTTTTTTATAAGGTCTCTGAAACGGATTGAGTTTTTCGCGTTCTCGCTTGCCGCGATTAGACCTGTCACTTTTCCGCATGATACTTCTTCCGCGTGGCTTGGACCTGAAATATAAACAAGAGACTGTCGGAAAAATCCCGGAAGGTAGTCTTCCATTGTTTCAAGAATCAGCCGCGGGCCGTGTTCTGTAGACAGAAATCCTTTTGTTATTACCGCGATGATTGTTTTTCCCTCGCGGATGGAATTAACGGAAAGCGATTTTTTTAAGGTGTCAAGAAGGAACATTGACGGAACAGCGTAAATTAAATATTGTTTTCCCTCCGCGGCTTCCTCAATGTTCGTGGTCGCTCTTAATGATTTCGGTAAATCAACACCAGGCAGGTACCTCGTGTTGCGTTGACTGTTATTTATTTCGTCTCTTACATCTGTCTCGTAACTCCAGATTAGGACATCTTTTTGCTTTTGCGCAATTACTTTCGCAATTGCCGTCCCCCAGGCTCCAGAGCCCAGAACCGCTATATGTTCATCCATGTCTTATTATGACTTATTATTTTTTTTTACACAATATTCGGTAAAGCATTAATATTTACTCTTGCGCGTGCCTTCCTGCCGTGTTAATCTTAGAATTGTGAGGAATTTTGCCAAGCTGGTGCTTTTTTTCAGCCTGAATTTTTTTATTATTTTCGCGGCGTCAGCCGTTTTTAGATTTCTGGCTGTATGGGTTGATTGGGTAAAATATCTGCCTGCAAAACCCGAAACCGCCGTTTCTATGATTACATCCGCCGCGCATTGGGCTTTATCATTATCTCTGTTTACATCGATTATTATTACGTTAAATTACGCGATCAGAAGAAATTATTATGTGTTGATGGCTGTTCCCTGCGTTATGCTTCTTTCTTTTTTTATTTGTTTCGCAATTACATTGGGGCTTGAGCATTTAAGATCTTTGCAGTCAGCGCCGGGACAAACGGTTTCTATTGATGATAATGGTTTGATTTTATCAAACACGCTCAGCGGTAACGAAACCGCTGTTGTTCTGCTTGGAGGAACAGACGGCCCGCGCATCGCGGCGGTTCCTAACCAGCCGCTTTTGTATCTTCAAAATCCCGTCGCAGGTACCGAACTTCCTCCCATCCCCTTTGGTGATGATACTCCCTGGTTTTTAAAAAGTCTTGCCATAGATATAAGATTAAACGCCGAGTCATTGCAGAGGAAATTTAACGAAGGATTTTTTCCGTACCTTTTTTATTCAGGTTCGCTCGTCTTCATGTTGTGTTCATTGGGTTACGCAGTTAAGTTCAGCGTGTGGCCTCTTGCTAATCTTTTTCTTGCCGCTCTCGCGTTCCGCGGTATTTTATCGCTTGAAACATTTTTAAGTTCCGCGGAAATGCGTGAGTTACTAAGTTCTTTTATGTATCCGGCTCTCGCTTCCGCGTCGGTCCCGTTATTTTTTCTTGGGTTTGGAATCCTTCTTAATTTGTATACTCTTCTTGTATACGCGGCGAAAAGGCGGGATGACGATGAAGATTAGCGCTGATTTATTTCGTTCTCCCCATATAGTNTTTTTTATTTATATGCTTGTAAGCATTCTACTTGTTATGCTGTTCAGATTTATTTTCCCNGGCGCTCCGCCGCCTTTGCAAATTTACGCCTTTAACTGGAAGATTGTCCACGGAGTTCTTGAAGTTATTAATCTGTTTCCGGCTCTCGCGTTTTCCGCCATTGTAATTCCGTTCGGCTTTGGTTCATACGAGGAAAATTATCAGAGCTTTTCCGATATGTTCTTTAAAAGGCTGGTTTCTTCGGTTATAACTGCGATCTGCGCCGCCGTTATTTATTGTCTTCTTTTCTTCTTTGTTTACCCGATTGTGATGAGCAAGGAAGAGAATATGCGTTTCGGCGGAAACCTCTATTACCTTGCCAAAGAAAAGGCGTTTGAAAGAAGCAGAGCCGGCAGTTGGTATGAAGCCTCGCATTTTGTAAATATATGTAATCGTATTTGGTTTAACACCCCGGAGTTGAACGCGTTAAAGGATGAGATCGCCATCAATCTTGAGGGAGAATATTTTCAGGAGATGGACGAAAGAAACAAACTTACGGCACAGCCAAGAGACAGACGCGGTGTTGAAATTCTTGAAGAACATTCAGATATTACCGCCGCGCAGGCAATCACGATGAGCAATGAGGCTTTTGAGGAAAGGCGTTACTTTGACGCGCATTGGCTCGCGAATCTCGCGGGGCGTATCGCGAGAAGAGGCAGCCCGGAAGCCTCAAGAGCCGCGCAAATGGCGAGTAACGCGTGGAATATGATTTCTTCGCAGGAGCCGAATGAGGCTGAAGAACGCCTTATGGGAATTTACAATTTAAAACTTTCCGGTTACCGGGAGATAGAAGCCAACAACTGGATACAGGCGTATTATATTTTTCAGGAGCTTCTTTCATTAACTCCGAATGATCCTGATGCCGCTAATTTCTTCGCGATAAGCGAGCGCGGAGCTGTAGAAACTGCGTTCTTTATTGACGAGATGGAATTATTTCTGGGAGAGATTTTAAGCGGCGCGTTGTTCTCGCTGCCTTGCGGGGAGGGCAGAGCTGTAATCCGTCTGTCAAGCCTTACGACAATGGATGATGTCGCATATGGAACCGGATTTGAATATATGCAGTTCGACTCCGGCAATAATCTTATATCCAGTGTTACCGCGCTTTATGTAAAACTTCTTCCTGTTACAATAAACGGCAAACGGCAGGTGCTTATTTTAACGCATGCACTTGACCGGTATAATAAAGCTAATTTTTATGTCGGCAATTGGCTGATGGGCAGTGAACCTGTAAGCGGAATAAGGCTGGATGTGAGCTTTGAGGATTTTCTGTTAGTCGCCGATGTACGCCGCGGAATGGCAAACCTTCAAATCTCTGAGCTTTTCGAAGCCGCTAACAAATTAAAATCGACAGGATATGTACAGCAAATTTTTCAGGCTGAAATTTTAAACAGGCTTGGCTGCGCGATGTTCTTTCTTCCAGTTGCGATCTTTGTAATTATTATGGCGTGGCGTTACCGCGCGTCAAGTAAGCCGCGTTATCTTTTTGTTCTATTGCTTCCTGTGCTGCCTGTTGTCTTTCANGGATTTGTATTTCTGTACAGATCTGTTTTTAACACGATAGGCATATGGCTTGTCTTAAGNATTGGTTTTACCGCGGCGCTTATTGTATATGTAGCCGCTCTNGCGGTGATGCTGTTTGCTTCTCTGATAATTCTGTCTGCTCAACACGGTTGATTTTTTTCNAAGTCGAGAAGTTTTTGTTTTAACTCAAGACCTCCGGCGTAGCCTGTCAGTTTACCGTCTTTGCCTATAACCCGATGGCATGGAATTATAATGGCCATTGGATTGCGGTTGTTTGCCATTCCGGCGGCACGGCATGCTTTCGGGTTTCCTGCCTGCGCCGCTATTTCACCGTAACAGCGCGTTTTGCCGTAAGGGATTTTTAAAAGGACATTCCAGACGCTGATTTGAAAATCCGTTCCGTTCAGAGCAAGCGGCAGATCAAAAGATTTTCGTTTACCGGCGAAATATTCATCAAACTGCTTAGCCGCTTTTTTTAATAAAGGCGTCTCGTTCTGTTTAATATCTTTTGATTTNTTACCGTCAAATGATACCCGGCATATCTTATCATTTTCTTCAATAATAAAAAGGTTACAGAATTTGCTTTTATAAATTAATAAATTTTTCATTCAAAACATTGTAACACATATAGGGATTCTTTGGTTATTATTATGAGATTGATTACAATGGAGGTTATTTTATGAAGAGATTATTAGTTTTTACGCTTATTGCGGTATTAGTTACAGGCGTGGTTTCCGCTCAGGCTGTCAGGGATCAGAGGGACGGCAGGCAGGAAAACACACAGCGCACCGAACCACAGAGGATTAATAATCAGCGCGAAAACGCGAGAGTAACGATTGAAGGTTCTCTCAAACTGGATAGAGGATTTGTCGCGGTAGAAAGCGGCGACACTGTTTATATTGTCCCGATGTTGAATCAGTACATTGGTTTTATTAACGGCATGCGGGAAGGTGAGAGTATTTCTGTCGAAGGTTTTCGGATCAGAAATATAATTCAACCTTTAAATGTTACGCTTGACGGCAGAACATATGTGTTTACTCCCCCGCGTCCGCAGAATTCAAACATTCAACCTTTCTGGGGAAATCAAAACCAGAGACAGGAAAGAAACCAGTTCACGCCCAACAGAGATCGATTCCCAAACAGGAATAATGCTCCAAACCGCGGTCAAGGTTCAAACAGGAATGACAGAGGATGTGATTGCGGAAGAAGGTAAATTTGATTTAGATGATTNTTNGCCCCGCGTTATGCGGGGTTTTTTATTTATCTAAATAATATTTTATAAATTTAATATTTAATTAATAAAATATAATGAAAGTATAGATTAAAATTTGNTCATAATCAATTTCATATTGTTTTTCCTTCCATTGTGTAATATAATACATTCAAAGAGTTTATAAATGGAAAAATTGTTAAAACGGCCTGCTTTAATTATTTGCATCATTGCGGCCATTACTGTGTTTTTGGGTGTTCAGCTTCCGCGGGTGGAACTTGACAATAATAATCTTCGTTTTGTTCCGGAAGGAAACAAGGCCAGAATAATAACCGAATATATTGATAAAATTTTCGGAGGACAGGTAATAATTCTTGTCGGACTTGAACGTTCGTATAGAACAGTTTTTGAAAAAGAATTTCTGCAAAAAATCAGAGAATTCTCACAAGCGGTTGAAAATGTCAATTTAATTAAATCTGTCAATTCAATAATGTCAACTCAGTATATTACCGGTGACAGTGAAAGTATTATTGTATCGGATTTGGTTCCTGATGATTTTACCGGAACTCAGGAAGAGATTGTCGAACTAAAAAGACGTATCGCGTCATGGGATTTGTTCCGCGGCTCTCTTGTTTCTGACGATCTTTCAGCCACGCAAATTCTTGTTACTTTTAACGTGTTGTCAATCGATGTAAGCAGTCCGGAAGTCGCTAAAAGCCTTATAAGGATTCGTGAGATTGCAAACGAAATATTTTCCGGCGAAGCTGAAGTTTATTTCGCGGGACAAGCTGTTCTTAACGCGACCATCAATGAATCAATAATTGCAGATAACGTGCTGCTGCTGCCGCTTGCCGTAATTGTGGTGTTGGGGTTATTGTTTTTCTCTTTAAGACGATTAATTTTCGTTGTCCTGCCGATTTCCACCGCAGTTATCTCGGTTGTCTGGACTGTCGGGTTAGCTGCAATGTTAGGCGTAAAACTTTCCACGATAACGACAATAATGCCGATAATCCTTATCGCAATCGGGCATGCCTACGGTATTCATGTCATTACGCATTATGTGAAAGATGTCCGCGATAAAGTGTTATCAATAGAAGAACACCGTTTAATTGTTTATGATTTAATGCGTAAAATGATCAAGCCNGTATTCCTTGCGGCTCTTACAACCATAACCGGTTTTGTTTCTTTCTGTTTTACTTCNATTATCCCGATGCGGGAATTTGGTTATTATACAAGCGCCGGTGTTCTTGCCGTATTTTTGCTGACCATATTTTTTATTCCGTCAATGCTGCTCCTGCGCGGTCCCGGAAAACAAAGTCCGCAGGAAAAACATGACGATCATCCAGAAAATGATCGCATAAGCAATTTTATCGCAAAAATATTTATGAGCATCGCAAGAAAGAAAAAAACTGTATTCGTTTCTACTATAATTATAATTTTAATTTCTATTTACGGCATTTCTAAAATTATTGTTGATAATTCCATAGTAGATTTTTTTCAAAATGAAACAGATATAAGCCGCTCAGATCGTTTTATCCGCGAATATTTCGGCGGTTCGAAAGATGTGAATCTTGTGGTTCAGGCGGACACAACGGAAGAACTGCTTCATCCTGATGTTTTAAAAGCCGTTGACGGACTTTCTGTTTATCTGACCAATAATGTTCCGGCGGTAGGAAAGGTAGTCGGTTTTACTGATGTGATAAAACGAATCAATCAGGTTTTTAATGTTGATCAAAGTCCCGATGGATTAACGCCGCCGGCTATGCAGTCCGGCACTGGTGGTTTTGGTTTTGATAATGATGATTTTGGATTCGGAAATTTTGGTTTTAATGATGATATCGCGGCGCCTCAAGAATCCGGAATCAGTTATGAAAATCCTGCTTTGGAGCAATACAGCGTTTCTGATATTTTAAAGTTTCTTGACACAGCGTCCGGAATGTCACCTAACATGAGCGGCAATGATCTTGTCAGAGAATTAAAACGTCTTACAAATTATGAAGGCGCGTCTTATTATGAAATACCTGCGGATCCCGCCCGGTACGGAAAAGAAACGCCTGAGGATTTACAGAGACTAATCGCGAATTATCTGGTTTTACTTGCCGGAGGAGATGATTCGGGATATTCCAATGATCCGCTTGAACCGACGGCGATTAGAATGATGATGCAGCTTCGCACGACCGGAAGCGGCGATACGTATAAGGTACTTAAAATAATTAATGAATATATCGAGGTCAATTTTCCCGCGAATGTGCGCGTAATGATTGGCGGCGGAGTAACGCAGGAAATCGCGGTTACGGATTTAATTCTCAATTCGCAGATCATATCCATAATGATCTCCATAATGATGATTTTCATTATTGTCGCGATTGCTAATAAATCATTTGTAGCCGGTATTATAAGCGCGGTTCCGCTGATACTTGCTGTTTTATGTAACTTTACCGTGATGGGGCTTTTGGGGATCAGATTAAATCTTGGAACGGCGCTTATCGCAAGCCTTACCGTCTGCATCGGCATTGACGACGCGATCCATTTTCTTGAATTCTATAAACGTGAATTTAAAAACGGAGTAGAAGGCGCTGTTGAGGCTACAGGCGCTCTTCGCAGAACATTCCTTGCCTGCGGTAAAGCGATCTGCATCACNGCAATGTCTGTGGGCGGCGGTTTTGCGGTATTGGCGTTTTCAAAATTTAAAATTATCGCGGAATTCGGACTGCTTACCGCGCTTTGCATGTTATCGACAACTCTTGTCAGCTTAACAATTATTCCTGTATTGTTAAACGTAATAAAACCTAAATTTATATACGGAGGAAAGAAATGAAAAAAAATCTTTTAATCGCATTGTTCCTGTTAGGCGCAATTTCGCTATACGCGCAGCAGACCGCGAATTCGATTATTCTTGCCGCTAAAAACCGCGTTACATCGGAAACTGTTTCTTCACGCTCGCGTATGGTGATTACCGCGCGGGATGGAAGCACTACGGAACGTGTTATCGATCAATATTCAAAAGACGGTCCTAACGGCGCGCGCACTGTAATTGTTTTTCAACGGCCTGCAAATGTGGCAGGAACGCGCTTCCTGACAATGGATAACGCTTCCGGCGGATCGGATCAATGGATATTTCTGCCAAGTCTCGGCAGAGTACGCCGTATCGCGGCATCCGAGAGCGGAGGAAATTTCATGGGGACAGATTTTTCTTACGATGACATCTCGTCTATGGACAGAGATGTTTCGCTTGACAGCCATACACTTTTAGGTGAAGAAATAATAAATGGAAGGTCTTGTTATATAATTCAATCTATTCCGAATGACAGCTCTTATCAGTATTCAAAAACAATTACTTGGATCGACAAAGAAAATTATCTGATCTACAAGGCGGAAATGTTTAACCGCAGAAACGAAATTGCCAAAATTATGGAAATGGCGGATTTCAGAGATGTACAAGGCCGTTTAAC
>WQRT01000054.1 GCA_009786625.1 Treponema sp. | reverse complement strand
TTTTGAACTTCAAGAATTGCCATTATTACGCCCTGAAATAACTTAATCTTTTTTCAAGATATCCGAACATCAGCGTCATGATGCCTACAAAGGCAAGATAAAAAACGCCGGTGTAGAATAACGGCCAGATATATCCGCGGGCTGCCATAAACTCAGCCTCTCTTATAATCTCTACAACCATGACAACACGCGCAAGAGCGGTATCTTTAACAAGTGTAATAATTTCGTTAGACATCGGCGCCGTTATGCGCTTTATCACCTGAAGAAGAACTACCTTGAAAAAAATCTGAGTCCTTGTCATACCAAGAACAAGACCGGCTTCGTGCTGGCTGCGTGAAATACTTTCAATGCCGCCGCGGAAAACTTCGCTGAAATAACACGCGTAATTGATGGAAAAAGCGATAATCGCCGCGTTGAACCTTGTCGATATCGGCGTGCCGAAAAGAAGTCCCGGAACATAAAAGATAATCAGCACTTGCAGCATCAAGGGAGTGCCGCGGACAATCCAGACAATAACTTTTGTAAACATTCGAAGCGGAGTGAATTTTGACATGGAACCGAACGAAATAACAAGCCCCATCGGGAGCGAGAACAATAATGTCAGTGAAAACAAAAGAAGTGTTGTACTAAACCCGTTCCATAGAACCGATGTTACGCCAAAAAAACTCAATATATTTTCCTGAATACGCGGGACATCCGTCAGGGATATCCCGCAAAATGATTATTTATCTTCCGAAATTTCTATCTACAACAAGCCTTTCCGCAAGACCGTATTTTCTCGCAATCTCCTGCAGTTTACCTTCATCGTATAATTCCGCCATCGCCTGATTTACTCTGTTACGAAGAGTGTCTCCCCTTCTAAAACCAATGGCATATATTTCATCGCCGAGGCTGATATTCGCGATTGTAAGATCGGTGTAATCGCCGGAACCTGTTATCTGACGAGCGAGAATCACATCAATGACAGCGCCGTCCGATGCGCCTGATTTAACTTCCATGAATGTGTTGATCTGCGCAGGCGCGCCTACAATTCTGCCGTTATCTCCGACTAGTTCTTGAGCCAGCGACTCGCCTGCCGATCCCGCTTCTACCGCAATTGTTTTTCCTGCGAGGCTGTCCGTTGATGTAAATTCCGCAGCCCGATCTGATTTAATTACAACACACTGGGTATTTGTCATATAGCTGTAGCTCATGTCGCAAAGATTCATTCTCGGCGTACCGTCAGATTCATTCGCTGTCGCTGTAAATCCGTTCCAGATCGCGTCAATTGATTTTGAGTTAAGCTCGATAAACTTATTTGACCAATCGATCAACTGGAACTGTACTTCAAGACCGAGTTTTTGACCGACAAGAAGAGCGAACTCTGTATCAAAACCTGTCCAGTTTCCCCTTGCGTCTCTGTAATTCATTGGTTCATATTCTGTAACGCCGCATACAAGTTTTCCCGCGCTTTTACCGCCGCAAGCTGAAAACAGGCTTACAAGCAGAACTGCCGCCAACGCAAAATAAACCGCTTTTTTCATAATACTTTTCTCCTTAATTATGGTATTAAATTATATTCTATCCGTTTATCATAATAAAAAAAGATTAATAAATCAACATCGCATCTCCATAACTGAAGAAACGATATCCTTCGCGGACCGCCTCGGCATAACTGTCAAGAATCAATTCCCTGCCGGCAAACGCGCAAGTCAGCATCAACAGGGTGGAAAGCGGTGTGTGAAAATTGGTAAAAAGCGCGTCTATTACCTTAAATTTATACCCGGGATATATAAAAATTGAAGTTTTTTGCCATCCCCGCTTTAGCGCACGCTCTAGCGAACCTTCGCAAGCCGCGCTTTCCAAAGTACGAAGGCTTGTTGTCCCCACAGCGATAATCTTTATTTTTTTTTCAATAGATTTTTCGATTAAAGCGGCATTTTCTTCCGAGATAAAAAATGATTCTTCGTGCATCTTATGATCTTCGATATTAACGCTTCGAACCGGAAGAAATGTGCCAAGACCGACATGCAGAGTAACAAACGCGCTCTTTATTCCGCAATTTTTAAGTTCATCTAATATACCGCTTGTAAAGTGCAGCCCCGCTGTCGGCGCGGCCGCTGAACCTGTATTCCGCGCGTAAATCGTCTGATAACGCTGTGCGTCAGATGATGTATCGGCGCGTTTTATATATGGCGGCAATGGGATATGTCCATACCTGTCTAAAAAATCATCATCAATAGGTCTGTCGAATTTCAGATAACGAAACTCTCCTTTTTCCTCTGTAATTTCCGCTCCGGCAATTTCATTATCATCAGAATCATTAAAAATATATTTGCTGCCAATTTTACGCCGTTTGGCGCGTTGCACAAGACACTTCCAGTAAATATTATCAACCATATTAACAGGAACTTTTTCCAGCAGTAAAAACTCTACAGAGGCTCCTGATTCCAAGGCTTTTCCATAAAGCCTCGCCTTCCTTACCTTTGTATCGTTAAATATCAATAACGGTTTTTCTCCGCGCGGGCTTAAAAAATATTCATTGCATAATATATTAGATAATTCAGATACTCGCGAATGTATGATCTTTCCTGTTACGCGATCTAGAGCCATCAATCTGCTCTGTCCTCTTTTCGCTGGCGGATATTGGGCGATTAAATTTTCAGGGAGGTAAAAATTAAAATCTTCCGTTTTCATTCAAAAAGAGAGCCTTCGCCTGAATGTGCAATTCCCAAATGACCGTATGCAAGAGTTGTGACAGCTCTTCCCCTCGGAGTGCGCTGTAAAAGTCCTGTTTGAATAAGATAAGGCTCGTAATAATCTTCAAGAGTTTCTACGGATTCNCCGATTGATATCGCGAGCGTCTCCGCTCCCACAGGGCCGCCTTTATAACGATTGATTATAATTTCTAGAATTTCTCTGTCTTGTTTCTCAAGACCGAGAGAATCAATTTCAAGCCGCGATAAACCATTTTTTACAACATTAAAAGTGATGGATGAATTTCCGGCGAATTGCGCGAAATCCCTCATGCGCCTTAGAAGCCGGTTTACAACACGCGGAGTGCCGCGCGAAGATTTCGCCAGTAAACAGGCAGCGTCATTATCAATTTTTATTTTAAGAAGCCCTGCTGACCTTCTGACAATGGCTTCAAGATCTTCCTGTTCGTAAAATGAAAAACGGCACGGAATTCCAAAACGGCTTATAAGAGGACTTGATACAACCCCCGCTTTTGTTGTCGCGCCTATTAGTGTAAAAGGTTTTACCGCGATTCTGATAGTTCTTGCCATAGGCCCCTGCCCTACTACCCAGTCGATCCCGTAATCTTCCATTGCTATGTAAAGAAGCTCTTCGATCGCGGGTTTTAGCCTGTGTATCTCGTCAATAAAAAAAACATCGCGCTCTTTAAGGTTTGTTAAAAGCCCTACAAGATCTTTTGGTTTATCAAGCGCGGGAGCGGACGTTTGAATAAAACCCGCTTCAAGTTCATTCGCGACTACCTGCGCCAGAGTTGTTTTTCCGAGTCCCGGAGGCCCGATTAAAAAAATGTGATCAAGACTTTGCGCGCGCTGCTTTGCGGCCGTAATAAAAACCGAAAGATTCTCCTTCATTCCTTTCTGTCCGAGAAATTCTTTCAGATAACGCGGACGCAAAGCCATATCATGGGAATCATCACCTGTCATTTCAGGCCGGACGGAGCTGTTTTTAACCGGATTACCGCTTTCTTTCGGAAATTTGCTTTCTGAAGAAACGCCGCTTTCCGATTGAAAGCTTGATTTATTTTTTCCCATTTTACGCGCCGCTTAAATAAACAATCGCTTCTTTAAAAAGAAGTTTTTCCTTTTCCGCAGCCGCCAGATCACTGTTTTCGATTGCGGCTTCCGCTTTCGCAAGAGCTTCACAAGCGGATCTTCTGTCGTAGCCCATTGCAGCTAACGCTTCTACAAGATCGTTGTAAGGCGAAGAAGGAGAGAACGCGGCTTGAGACTGGATCAGTTTGCCTTTNAGCGAAAGAAGCATCTTCTGCGCTGTCTTTTTACCAAGCCCNGGGACTGCTTCAAGACGNGTAAGATCGCCGTTTTCAAGCGCCCTTTCAAGATCATCNTGACTAATGCCGCTCATTATTTTAACCGCGCCTTTCGGGCCGATTCCTTCAACCTTTAAAAGTTCAAGGAATGTGTTGCGGCGTCTTTCATTCAAAAAACCGAAAAGCCTCATTTGGTCCTCTCTATGGTACAGCCATGTAAAAACCCTGCATTCACTTTTTAAAACAAGTTCCTGTATATCGTTGCCGGGCATGGCTATATCCCATTCCACATCGCCTGAAAGGATAAAAATGCCATCCTGAGCCTTTTCGCTTACGAAACCGCGGATACTGTTAAACATGGTTTTATCCTATCATTTTTTCGATAAAAAATGAATAAACCTATTGACAAATTGGTTTAATTATAATATAGTCATACTAGTCAGACTATATTATAAAGGATGAGTAACTATGAGTGTAAAAGCAACAAGAAAAAAAAGGCAGAAACAAGGATATTCCGATGAAATACAGGCTTTTTTGGGTAAGCCGGAAAAAACAGAATGGCAATTACAGGAGGCAAAAGCAATGTTCAGCGAAGTAATCAGATTATCACACGATGAACCGCAAATAATCACGGTTCACGGCAAGAGAACAGCGGTAATTCTCTCTTTTGAAGAGTACGAAAAGCTGTCTACGCCAAAACAATCAATTTACGATTTTTTCCAGAATTCACCATTTCGTGATGTTGTTCTTGAATTGCCTCCAAGAGAAATTGAGCCGCCCAGGGATTTAAATTTATGAAATATCTTTTAGACACAAATGTAATATCAGAATTGCAAAAATCAAACTGTATAGAGAGCGTAAGGAAATTTGTTGATCTCGTCGGATTGAATAATTTGTATTTATCAACCTTAACGATGGGAGAGCTATGTTATGGTATAGAAAGACTGCCGGCCGGTAAAAGAAAACATGATTTAGCAATATGGTTATACACACAAATACCTAATTGGTTTGACAGGCGAATTATAATCCTTGACACCGAAGTATTATTTGAATGGGGAAAGCTTAAAGCCAGAACAAAGAGAACACTTCCAATTAACGATTCATTAATCGCGGCTGCCGCAATTTATCACAATATGATTCTGGTTACACGAAATATCAAAGATTTTGAAGGGATTGACGGGATTAATCTTTTGAATCCATGGGATGACTCTTAATATTTTTAGAGAATCCCGCAATTAATCGCGCAGATCGCCGCTCCCAGAGCGTCCGCCGCGTGATCCGGTTTTGGTGGTTTATCCAGACCTAGGATGATGCGCACCATCTCCTGAACCTGTTTTTTATCAGCGGACGCGCTTCCCACTACACCCTTTTTAATCGCGTTAGGTGAAAACTCATGAAGCAGAATAGCTTTCTCCGCAAGAGACGCTGAGATTACACCCCTCGCTTCTGCTACGGGGATTGCACTTGTCACATTTTTTCCAAAAAAAAGCATTTCAATTGCGGCTTCGGACGGCCGGTATTTTTCAATAATCGAACGTACACTCTGCATGATAAAAAAAAGACGGTCCGCCCTCTGACAGCCCGCCTTTGTTATAATAGCTCCGTGATCGACATACTTAATAACCCCGTTAAAATCATCAAGCACGCCCCAGCCTGTGCTGGCAAGACCGGGATCAATTCCCAGAATCCTTCTTGTACAGACTGATTTTAATTTACTGCGCTTCAAAGCCTTCAGGAATTGCTAAGTTAGTATAGACGTTTTGAACATCCTCATTATCTTCAAGCTTATCAATCAGTTTTAACGCTTTGGTTGTTCCATCATTGTCAAGAGTTACTTCGGCATCGGAAACCATGCTTATCTGTGCGCTCATTGTTTCTATTTCTTTGGCTGTAAGCGCGTTAAGTACGCTTTCAAAGTCTTCAGGCGCGGTCGTAACTTCGATTATTCCGTCTGACCCGGAAACATCTTCTGCGCCGCCTTCAATCGCAATTTCCATAATCGCGTCTTCCGTGTACTTTTCGCCGTCAAGCGTTATCACACCCATTCGCTTAAAAAGCCTTGAAACAGACCCTGATGTGGCAAGCTGGCCGCCNGCGCGTGTCAGAATGTTGCGGATATCGGCGGCNGCGCGGTTTTTGTTATCGGTAAGAACTTCGATAAAAATCGCGACACCTCCGGGAGAAAACGCTTCGTAGATTAATTCNTCGTAACTTACGCCTTCAAGCTCGCCTGTGCCTTTTTTAATTGCCCTGTCGATATTATCCTTGGGCATATTGGCTGATCTTGCTTTTAAAATAGCCGTCCGCAGCCTCGGGTTTCCGTCAAGGCTTCCGCCGCCCATTCTCGCGGCGATTGAGATCTCTTTTATTAACTTTGTAAACATTTGGCCGCGCTTTGCATCGGCGGCCCCTTTCGCGTGTTTAATCGTCGCCCATTTACTGTGGCCCGACATGGCTACTCCTTACTATATAAAATGAGAAATTTATTCATTCCGGCTGAAAATCGGCGGAATTAAATTTTTCCTTTTTGAACTGCCTTATCAAGTGAATCACCGATGAACTGTTCATACCAGTCGGTCGTGTACGGTTCTTTTGCTCTGATCTGCGATTTAACGTTTAACTCAAAATTATCCTTGCACGGTTCGCAGATGCTGTGATTGGCGTAATAGAACAATCTATCTACATCGGGATTGTCCAGTTTTTTCTTGCAAACATCACATGTAAAGGTGATCATAAAAGCCTCCTGATTTTAATGGAACTTCATTCATATTCTCGAATCGGTTGTGCCTCGAAGTTGTACGAAAGTNCCTATCTTGTTATAGTATACAAAAACTTTTACAATGTGTCGAGTACCTATGAATGAAAATGATAAAAAAATCAAGATTGACGGTATCAATTACGGCTGTGAAAACCCGTTAATTATCGCGGAATTAGGCACTTCCCACAACGGCGATATAAAAAAAGCCAAAGAAATGATAGACGCGGCGGTCGAAAACGGCGCCGGTTGTATAAAAACCCAAATTGTATATGCCGATGAGATTCTTCACCCCAATACAGGCACTGTCCCTCTCCCCGGAGGCAGGATAAAATTGTACGACAGATTTAAATCGCTCGAAATGCCTCCAGAATTCTATATTGAAATGAAAGAATATGCCGAAAAAAACGGAATTTTATTCCTTTGTACGCCGTTTGGCATTAAAAGCGCCTCAATTTTAAGAGAAATGCAGTTAAAAATGATAAAAATCGCCTCACCTGAGTTGAATTTTACCGGTTTACTAGATGAAATATCGAAATGGAAGCTGCCTGTTCTTTTATCATCAGGTGTTTCGATGCTCGCGGATATTGAGAGAGCAATTTTTATACTTAAAAGGAATGGGGACTGGGGATCGAGGACTGGGGACAATGGCTGCTGCAGTCCCCAAATCTGTTTATTACACTGTGTAACATCCTACCCTGCGCCGGAAATCGAATATAATTTAAGAGTTATAAAAAATTTATCTTTTATTTTCGGAGTCTCCGCCGGGGTAAGCGATCACAGCCTTGACCCGGAACTGGTTCCGGCTCTTGCTGTCAGCATGGGCGCATCGGTTATTGAAAAACATTTCTGTCTTTCCAAAAATGATCCGGGTCTTGATGATCCAATTGCGCTTGAACCTGACGATTTCCGAAAAATGGTAAACGCTGTAAAACAAGCCGCAAAAGACGGATCGGAAAAGACAATAGCCCGTTACAACGAAGAAAGAGGCTCGTCATTTATAGAGAAAATATTAGGAAACGGCGTTAAGGAACTTGCCGCTTCTGAAAGAGCGAATTACAGGCTTACAAACAGATCGATTCACGCGTTACGCGACATTCAAAAAGGCGGAATAATTAAAAGGGATGATTACGCTGTTCTGCGGACAGAAAAAATTCTGCGTCCTGGTCTTGAACCATTCTGGGAAAAAGAAATAGAAGGCAGAACAGCGCGCAATTTTATACCTGCGGGGGAAGGAATACGGTTTGAAGACATTTAAATTTTTTGTAAAAATCATGTATACATGGTATTATTGATCATCATTTATAAAGGAGATCATTATGGCAAATAGAGAATTAATCGAAAAAACATTGAATAAGGGTGAGGGGGTTTTCAGGCTTAATCCGAATTTTATTCCGAGGCCTTTCGGCGTTGAGGGAAGAAGACTCAGGCTTCATCCCGATGATTATTTCGCGTATGGTCTTGCCCGCGGATCGATAAAAGAACGCTGGATGGCTTCCACGAATATCGCCCAGAACGGTCCTCTTGCAGGTCCTACAGAAGGACTCAGTTTTATCGCTGTTGATTACGCAAATGATGAGAAGTTCAGCTTGAAAGAAGCGATTGAAATTTTAGGCGCGGGTGTTATCGGCAGTGAGCTTATGGACAAGTATAAAGGATTTCCGGTTTTCTCGAAATTTTATGATCTTAAAACTCCGCTGTTCCATCATCTTCACCTTGATATGGAAGCCGCAGCCAGAGTCGGTAAACTCGGCAAGCCTGAATGTTACTATTTTCCGCACCAATTCGCAAGCCACACCGGAGAGATGAACGCGACGTATTTCGGTTACGACCCCGACACAAAGCCGGAGGAAGTAAAGCAGCGTCTCCGCGATTATAATAAAGGCGATACGCGCATAACAGAACTTTCACGCGCATGGCGGATTGAGCTTGGTTCGGGCTGGTACTCACCTGCGGGTGTTATTCATGCGCCCGGTTCTGTAATGACGTACGAGCTTAACTGGAACGGAGATGTAAACTCTGTCCACGAGAATGTGGTATCGGGCGTTACATACCCGCGCGAATTTTTAAACGGCGAATGTCCTAATGGCAAAAAAGATGATATTGATTATATCTTCAGCTTGCTTGACTGGGAAAAGAATATCGATCCGCATTATAAAAAAAGATTCGGCCGCCCGCCAATTTCAATTGTAAAAAACGCGGACTACGAAGAAAAGTGGATCTCCTATGCCAACGAGGGTTACTTCAGTGCGAAAGAACTTTCGGTCAATCCCGGTAAATCTGTTACCATAAAAGAAGCCGCCGCCTACAGCGTGATTTTTATTCAGGGCCACGGTAAATTCGGCGCTCACCACTGCGAAGCGCCCGGTATGCTTCGTTTCGGACAGCAGAGCGCGGATGAGTTTTTCGTATCGGAAGGTGCCGCGAAAAAAGGAATCACAATCACGAACTCAAGCCCGGTAGAACCGCTTGTGATGATTAAGGGTTTTGGACCCAATAATGTAAATGTACCAAAAGGCTCAGACTGAAATAATTATTTTACAACCAAATCAATTTTATCTAAATTTTTATCGAGTGTAAAATTAATTGTTTTATCCATGCAAGTGATGCCGTACTTTCCTTTAAAGCCTTCGATGGTCAAATATCCGTCAGCGCCGGTACGCGCGGAAAATTCCGTGTGCCATTCCTTGTTGATCTTTTCGTTTAACGCTTTATATGACGGTTTTTCGCTGTTGTCGATGCGCAGAAATCCGGCGGGAGCGTGAAGCCACGCATTGTCTCCTCCTGACCATGTTGTGATGGCTTCTACCTGCGGATGAGAAAACAGAATGTCGTACATCTCGCAGATCTCCCTCGCCTGACGCTCTTCGCCCTGCGGTGTGGTCGGCCATTCTTCTACCTGCCAGTCGTTAAGATCAACAATGTGAGGCGGCATTAAATCGCCTGAGATTAATGTGTTTTCCGTAAAATGAAGAGGCAGTCCGAAGCGTGAAAAACGCGAGAGAACATCGCGGACTTTATCCGCTCCCCAATAACCTTGATGCTGGTGTGATTGTATGCCGATCACATCAATTTTTATTCCGGCATTTAAAACTTTTTCTAATAAATCTTCATAATCTTTTGAAACATCAAAATCGTTTAAAAGTAAAACGGCGTTTGGATTCGCGCGTCTTGCAGCTTCAAAAACTTCTTTGACAATGCGAACTTGCCCGTACTCCTTGCAGATCCGCGTGATCGCGTTATCGTATTTGTCAAAGATCGGCATGATGACAACTTCGTTTATTACATCCCATTTATCGATAAGACCCGCGAAGGCTGATACGTCGCGCTCAATCCTCGCGATAACCTTTCGCAGTATTTCCGCGTTTGAGTAGTTCATCAGCCACGGAGCGCATACTGTGTGCCAGCACAATGGATGACCTTTAAGCGCAACGCCGCGTTCCTCAAACCAGCGCGCGCCGGCTTTGACACGCGCTTCATCGGGCTTACCTTCTTCCGGCTCATAACGCCCCAGATAAAAAGGAAGAGTCGCGTAATTATTCAAACTAAAAAGTTTACCCAGTTTATCGCGCAGTTTTGCTTTTCTTTCTTCACCTGCGCTCTGTCCGTCAGGCTGTCCGCCGGCAAGTTCAATGGCTTCAAAACCGCCTACACCGAATAGGAATTGGTGGCTCTTTTGATTTACTTTTACATCCTGATTCGCCGCCGGTGTTCCGTCCTGTTTTAATAAACGCACTTTCGCCGATGCTTTTCTGTGTTCAATATTCATATTCTTATCCTTATTTATTAGATTTTATCTTATCGCTGTAATATTCCCATGCTTCCTTGTCGGTGTATTTGTTATGCACAATTTTTCCAATAGCGTCTGCCATGATTACCGGGTTATGGCTCTGGAAAATATTTCTTCCCATATCGAGTCCTCTCGCTCCACCCTGTATCGATTTATACGCCATCTCAAGCGCGTCTTTTTCAGGCAGTTTTTTTCCGCCTGCAACAACAATGGGAACTGGGCACGCCGCCGCGATATCTTCAAAATCATCACAGTAGTATGTTTTAACAATGTTCGCGCCAAGCTCGGCTGCAATGCGCGTAGCGAGTTTAAAGTACTGGCTTGTCCTCTCCATATTTTTTCCGACAGCGATAACTCCAAGCGTGGGTATACTGTAGCCGGAACCCGCATTAATCACTTTGGAAAGATTATTAATGCTTAATAGCTGTCCTCTCGCTCCGATAAAAACCTGAACCGCCATACAGTCGGCGTTCATGCGGATCGCGTCTTCAATATCAACAGAAACAATTTCGCGGCTGAGATCTTCGTTAACCATCGAGGAACCTGCGGAAACGCGGAGAGCGATGCCTTTTCTGAAATTAGGTTTTACGCAGGTTCTCAGAGCGCCGCGCGTCGCCATCAGCACATCAACATGATCTATTAACTGAGGGATTAGAATGTCGAGCCTCTCCAAGCCGGAAACTGATCCCATGAAATAACCGTGGTCAAAGGCGAACATTACAGTGTTTCCGCTTTTTGGATTAAAGATATTGGTCAGGTGTTTTTTCATTCCCCAATCAAGATTCGCCGCTCCCTTTACATGAAAATTCCCGTTTGTTTTAAAGGGAACATCAGCATAATAATTTTTTTCGATTTTATCGCCGTCTTTATCAGCCATTTTTTTCCTCTCAAATATTATTTGCTAATTTTACAACAGAAATATATAATGAACAATAGAAATTTCAGGAATGTAAACATGAAAGATTACCTAATGGCGGTTGATGCCGGCACCGGCAGTGTAAGGGCGG
This sequence comes from Treponema sp., assembly GCA_009786625.1. Lineage (GTDB taxonomy): Bacteria > Spirochaetota > Spirochaetia > Treponematales > Breznakiellaceae > WQXQ01. The sequence goes on along the minus strand of WQRT01000054.1, from coordinate 3,013 downwards.
TTATTTTTGATACAGAGGGGATTCAAAAAGGATGCGTCCAGAAAGAATGGAAACATCCTGAAGATCCGCGTTTTCCGGGCAGCATGGATTTTAACTGCGGCGCGAATTGGGATCTAGCCCGCTCGTGTATCAGGGAAGTTCTTTCGCAAACGGGGATAGATTCGAAACGGATCGCCGCCCTTTCCACAACCTGCATGAGGGAGGGAATCGTTCTTTACGACGAACGCGGCAGGGAACTCTGGGCATGCGCCAATGTAGATTCACGCGCGAAAGACGAAGTATTACAATTAAAACAAATTGATCCAAATCTTGAAAAAGAACTTTATTTAAAATCCGGGCAAACATTCGCGCTCGGCGCTCTTCCGCGGCTTTTATGGATAAAAAACAAACTGCCTGATATCTACTCAAAAATTTTCCGCATGGGTATGATCAACGACTGGCTTATTTTTAAACTCTCAGCCGGAGATTCTTTATCAGACGGCGTACTGGCGGTTGAACCGAGTAACGGCTCTACTACAGGGCTTTTCGATTTAAAGTCGAGAAAGTGGGATATTGATATCGCGCGTAAATGCGGTCTTCGCGATGATATATTTCCCGAAGTGATAGAGTGCGCTTCCGCCGCGGCAAAAGTTTCCAAAAAAGGCGCACAGGAATCAGGACTTGCCGAAGGCACGCCGCTTGTTTCGGGCGGCGGAGACTGCCAGCTTGGTACAATAGGCGTCGGCGTAACCGGCAAGAGCGAGGCTGTTATTTTCGGCGGCAGTTTTTGGCAGTACGAGTTTAATACTGACAGCGCACTCTGCTCCCAAAAATGCGATGTCCGCGTTAACTGTCATGCAGTTCCCGGTTTATGGCAATACGAAGCTCTTGCTTTTAACCCGGGGCTTGTTATGCGGTGGTTCAGGGACGCTTTTTGCGGTGAAGAAAAACGAATTGCAGCCGGAAAAAATATCGATCCATATATGTTATTAGACGAACAGGCTTTATCCGTTCCCTCAGGCAGTAACGGAATTATCTGTGTTTTTTCAGATGTAATGAATTATATTAACTGGAAACACGCATCTCCTTCGTTTGTCAATTTCGGACTTGACAGTGAAAAATTTAACAAAGCTGTATTCTACCGCGCCATCATGGAGAACGCGTGTCTTGTAACGCTTGGCCATCTCCGCCTTGTCGAGCAGGTTACAGGAAAACGTCCGCAGAAAATAGTATTCGCAGGCGGCGCCGCTAAAAGTAAATTATGGCCGCAAATATTGGCGGACGTACTCGGTGTACAGGTTGATGTCCCTGTTGTAAAAGAAGCGACTGCCTTGGGAGCCGCGATTATGGCGGGAAAAGGCATCGGAATTTATTCCGGCATCAGGGAAGCCGCTTCAAGTCTTGTAAAAATCGAGAAAACATTTACACCTAACGCGGCAAACAGGCAAGTGTATGACAAGGCATATCATAACTGGAAGGAAGTGTATCAGCCGATGTTAAAATTAAGCGACGAAAAAATTACAAACTATATGTGGTGTGCACCGGGGTTATAAGGAGAAAATATGTTTATAGTAAATGAAAAAGACAAGGAATACCGCTTTAAAGACTGGGGTCCTAAGTATTTAATGCAGGGGCCGCGAATGAATTTCGCGCTTGTTCAATTTAAAGCCGGGCAGGATTTTCAAGCGCACTACCATGAAAAAATGGAAGAAAATTTTTTCGTATTGGAAGGAAATGTTACAATAGTCGTTGACGGGAAACCTCACGACCTAAACCCTGGAGAGCTTATTCACATAGAACCCGGAGAAAAACATTATGTGATAAACAGATCATCTTCAACTGTTCGCATGATCGCAAGTCTCGCGCCTTACACTGACGGAGACAAAGTTGAAGTTGAAAACCCGTCCCTTTAGAGCGGGGTTGTTGATTTTAACCAGCTTTCCACCGCCGCCTTAAACGCCGGAGCTGACCCTTTAATAATTTTTTCATCAACGCAATAGGCGAAGCGAAGCCAGCCTTGTTTCCCAAACCCCGACCCTGGCACTCCTAATATTAAATAATTTTTTAAATGATCAACAAACGCCTTGTCATCGTTATCACCTAACCCCTGTCCTCTATTCCCTCTCTCCGGCACTTTACAGAACATATAAAACGCGCCTTCAGGCTGCGCGTATTTAATTCCGGCTTCATCTAACACTTTCATGAAAGCATCCCGCCTTCGCGCGTAAATTGATACATCGACACGTTCTTCTGTAAGAGAGCCTACAATTCTTTGCATTAACGCCGAAGCGTTAACAAATCCGAGTATTCTCGTTGAATAAATAAGGCCGTTTACAAGATCATCTTTATTTGAAATATCGGGGTTTACCGCTATAAAGCCGATGCGTTCTCCCGGAAGCGACAGGCTTTTTGAATAAGAACTTACAACGATGGATTCAGGGTAACAGCTTAATACAGGCGGAACTTCGCATATATAAGCAATCTCGCGGTATGGTTCATCCGATACAAGATAAGGAAAGCGTCCTGTTTTTTTTCCGTGCTCTTTTAAAACCGTTGAAAGGGACGCAAGCGACTTCTCCGAATATATTTTCCCCGTCGGATTGTTAGGTGAATTTATAATTACAGCGGTGGTTTTTTCGTTTAACGCTCTTCCTATTGCCGTTATGTCTAAATCGAAGTTATCAAGTGAATCAACCTCTGTAAGTACCGCGCCGTGGTTTGCGGTATACGGACGGTATTCCATGAAAAACGGGCGGCTTACAATCACTTCNTCGCCCGGATTGCATATGGTTTTTAAAACCGCGTTCAAACCGCCCGCCGCTCCAGCCGCCATTACAACGGATGAGCCGTCTATNTTTACATTATGTTCTTTNCAGACCTTTTTTGATAACGCTTCCCTGACATGAAGAAAACCTGCGTTNGGCATATATCCGTGAGAGCCTTTTTCATCATCATTCGCGAGCTTTACAAATAAATCATGAAAAGCTTTTGGCGGTTCAATGTCAGGGTTTCCAAGTGAAAAATCAAAAACCTT
>WQRT01000053.1 GCA_009786625.1 Treponema sp. | reverse complement strand
CCATTCTTTATAGGGAATTTACCCTATGGGTAACAGATACCTGTGAATTTATAATTCTTCATGCAATTACATGACATTAAAATAATTCTTTCAAATGTTTCCGACGGCGGAAACGCGGGCGCGGTATGCCGCGTAATGAAAAATATGGAGCTTGGCGGGCTCCGCCTCGCATCTCCGCAGCCGCTTATACTTGAGAGAATTTTGACAGTTGCGGTTAACGCGCTGGATGTTTGGGAAAACGCGCGCATTTTCAAAAGCCTCGGCGAAGCTGTCAGCGATTGCTCCATTGTTGTCGGCACAACACGAAGAAGAGGCAGCAACCGCAAGAATATTTCAATGACGCCGCGCGATCTTGCGGCATGGCTCGCGGAACGCCCCGGACCCGCGGCTATCGTTTTTGGTAATGAACGCACAGGCCTTGAGGAAAATGAGCTTAACCTTTGTAATTTCGCGTCACATATTCCTGTGAGTGAAGCGCATCCGTCGTTAAATTTATCTCACGCTGTACAGATTTACGCTTACGAATTTTTTCTTGCGATGGGGAACGCGCTTCCCGTCAAGGGAGAATGGACTCCGATGAACCAGACCGAGATAGCCGCGCTGACAGAATCAATTACAGACACGCTTGCCGGTTTTGGTTTTTACAAAAAACCGAACAGAGAAGAGCAAACGCGTTTTCTGCGCGATATAATTTCACGCGCCGGGCTTTCAACGAAAGAAGGTTTGTATTTCAAAGAAATCGTTGCGAAATCGGCACGTTTAGGAGGATGATTTTTGCGGCGGCGGCTATTTTTAATTTTCGTGGTGACAACCGTCTTTTAATCATATATAATTGCTGAAGCGGAAAAAAATGGTGACAGTCACTTTTCTATAAAAGGAGAAAAATATGGCGGATATTATGAACATCGAAACAAAAAAAAGATTGATAGAAGCAAACTGGCGCATGGAAGAGTTAAATGAGGTTCCTTTTATCGTAGAAGTAGGCCCGATGCATATGGGGACAAAAGAGTTCTACAATAATCCCGACGCGGAGATTGCGTGGGCGGAAGATCACGCAAGAAAAAGAGAAGGCGTTTATGATTACGGCTTCCCCAACATTAAACCAAATCAAGGGATTAATATTGTAGCGGGAGCGTTCGGCTGCGCGTGTAAACCCAACGATGAAGCCGACCCCTGGGTTGAGTGCATCATCCGCGAAGAAAATGTCGATGATGTTTATAAATTAAAAATCCCCGATCCTGTTAATAATCCTTACTTTGAGCAGGCATGGAAACATATTGAAGCCTTGCAGGCAAAATCTAAAATTCCGCTGAGGGTTGTCAATGTTCCATCGCCCCTTGTCACAGCATCGCTTGTCTGGGAATACACTTCATTTATCGAAGCCACGCTCGTTTACCCCGACGAAGTTCACGCGCTTATGGAAAAAATCACCGAAGCGACAATCGGTTATGTGAAAGAAATGTTTAAGCGCATAACGAACCTTTACGGCGTAAGCCACGAGTTTTGGTATGTTCCAAAGGAGATGGGCATCCGCGTCAGCGATGATACAGCGGCGCTTCTATCACCGAACCTTTACCGCGAGTTCGGCGTAAAGTACAACGCGATGATCGCGAAAGAATTCGGAGGCATTGTTGTTCACTCCTGCGGCGATGTTTCAAATGTCGCCGAGGCGATGACGGAAATTCCGGGGCTTAAGGGATTGGACTTTACAATTCCGCAGGTGCAGAGCTGGGAAAAAGTACGCGACGTTGTATCGGGGAAAATGCCGCTTTGCCTGCGCCACTTTTACTGGGATCATTTAGATGACGGCGTGACGGATTTTGCCGCGTACTCTAAAAAATTAATCGACTTCTTCGGACGGAAGGGTGTATTCATTCAAACATCAAAACCGACGCGCGAAGAAGCAATCGCGCTTGGAGAGGAATTGCACAAAGTATTATCGAAATAATCGCGTTAGCTGATATAAAAAAAACTGCCTGACCGTTTTTGATCAGGCAGTTTCTCAATCAATTTTAAAACGAAGTTCTAAAACAACTATCTAAAGTAAGAGATAAAGATACCCGCGATAATCGCAGAGCCGATGGTACTGGAAACAATCGGACCCATGGCATGCATCAGGAGGTGGTTATCGGGGTTGTACTGCTGTCCNAGTTTCTGGGAGATACGCGCTGCCATCGGCATGGCGGAAACGCCNGANTTGCCGATAAGCGGGTTAACCTTGCCTTTGGTGATAACGCAGAGCAGCTTCGCGACAAGAACGCCGCCGACAGTACCGAACGCGAAAGCGAGAAGACCGCAGGTGAGAATAATCAATGTCTGAGGTGTCAGGAACCTGTCCGCGCTTGCTGATGATCCAATGCTTAACGCCACAAGGAATGTCAATATGCTCAAGAAATCATTCTGGAACGCTCTGACATAACGATCCGCTACACCGCTTTCCCTGATTAAGTTTCCTAGACATAACATCGCAACCAACGCGCCGGCAGCCGGAACCAGAAGAAGGACAACGAGCGCGAGAATTATCGGGAAAAGCACTTTTTGCTTTTGTGTTACTCTTTTGGGTTCCGGCATTACGAGAACGCGTTCTTTCGGCGTGGTAAGCAGCCTCATGATCGGTGGCTGAATAAATGGAACGAGCGCCATGTAGGAGAAGGCGGCAATCGCGATTGCGGGAAGAAGATCGGGCGCAAGGCGCGTCGCGGTAAAAATCGAGGTCGGACCGTCGGAGCTTCCGATAATACCGATGGCGGCGGCTTCTGTTAAGGTAAACGCGTGAAAATCAGGAAAAAACGGCGCAAGAGCCGGAAGAAGTATTCTGCTTACAGCATAAGAAACGCCCATCGCGATAAAAATGCCGAGCTGCCCGCCGAGGCCGATAAACGCGCTTTTGGGAGACGCGATTAGAGGACCAAAGTCGGTCATCGTTCCGATGCAAAGGAAGATTAGAGGCGGATAGATAACCATTCTGATACCGGAATAGAGGAAGTTCATAAGCCCGGGAATCCATGTGCCTTCCATGCCTTCACGAACGGTACCGTCAAGCTCGGCGAATTTATTGGGGTTAAAATAATACCCGTCAAGACCGACGATTGGAAGATTTGCCAGTATAATTCCGAACGCAAGTGGAAGCAGAAGAAGCGGTTCAAATTTCTTAATTATCGAAAGATACAGAAAAAACACGCCGAGCAGCAGCATTATTGCCTGCCCCATAGTCAGGTTTAAAATACCCAAACTAGCGATTAGACTTTGACCGAGTGTCATTATTAATTCTCCTTTATGTATAGACTTTTTGTTTTATTCGATTTTTGTGTAGCCTTCACTGCTGATGATGGCGTCTAGCTTCTGTCCGCTCTTGCACATTTCGCAGTCGCCGACATTAAATAATTTATAACCCGGAATGTCATCCGATGTAAACAGCGAATGAATCTGAAGTCCTGACATTACATCAGAAGCAAGGTACACCGCCGAGACTCCGGCCAGCTTCCCGCCGTAGTAAGCAAGACACTCAAGCACGCTTTTAAGGGTTTTGCCGCTGGAAATTGTGGCGATAAGAAGAAGGACATTTTTCCCGGAAATTAATTCAATCATGTTGCTTGGGAATACCAGATTTCCGTACATATTATTAAGCGGAGATACGACATGGATTTTATTCTCGGTATTAACTACGGATGTTCTGTCCTGAACAAGCTCTTGAGCTATATACGCGCCGATAACTTCCATTTTTTCCATGCATACGATTGTATCGACAGATGTCGACAGGTAAGGAATTACCATCTCCCGCGCGACATCCCGCGCAACGGCTGCGTTGCTCTTTAAGCCGCTTACATCCAGATAACTGTTTGTGTGCAAATTGCTGGTCGTGAAATGCCCAGGAATTATTTTCACGGTTATAATCGGATTTTTCGTCAGCGATATACTTAAAGCATTGGTCTCCATAATATTACCCCTTTTATCAGGTTACTACATAAACCGGGAATAGTCAAATAATTTGACGGCAGACACCTGCGCTGTATGAGGCTCATACCGTCATAATAAGGCGTTATCGGCGGCAGCAGTGACCGTCACTCTTTTAACCTGCCTGAAAATCTGTTAAAATACCAGTATGTCAGGACCTTGGGTTATAATAATATTGATATTAATCTCCTCGATCCCTGTAATTGCCGTATACATTTGGTTCAGAATCGCAAAATACGAATATTCCCTGACAAAGTTTTTATTTACGCTGCTCGCCGGGGCTGCCGCGTTCCTTCCGGCTATCATTCTGCAGGATTTATTATCATTCCGTATACTGAACAACAGAGCCGCGCTTTTTTATGAGTTTTTTATCCGAATCGCCCTTACNGAGGAAGCGAGCCGCCTTTTAATACTTGTTTTGTTCTTTTGGATAACATCCCGGTTGAAACCGCAAGCCTCNGCCGNACCGCTTAATTTTAACATCGTTAAAAAAGCGTCCGCGACAGGTTTAATCGCCGGATTGGGATTTGCACTCTTTGAAAGCGCGATCTACGCGGCATCGGACATAAGCGTGATATTTCTGCGTATCTTCACAGCGGCTCTGCACGGAGCCTGCGGTTCCCGCATCGGCGCCGCCGCGGTGCTGCTTCGTAAAAATCCAGGCCAGTCATTTTTACGCGTCCTGACAGCCGTCGCCATCCACGGTGTTTACAATTTTATGGTTATCATCCCCGGCCTGCCGGCGCTTGCGGCAATCATCATAGCCNTATCCGCTTTCGCCACATCAATAATGCTAATCCGAGGCGGCTGGTCAGAACCNTCTCCCGCANAACCCGCTATTGACAAACCTCCCGAAAATCTGTAGGTTAAGAAATACGACGCAAGGTAGAGCAGTTGGCAGCTCGTCGGGCTCATAACCCGGAGGTCGCAGGTTCGAGTCCTGTCCTTGCTAATTAGTAATAAGAACAGTAAACATTCCTAAGCTAATAGATTATTATGAGCAAATGACGCAGGACTCGAAACGGAGTTGCGGCCTCGAAGACGCAGAAGCGTCTTCGAGGTAAACCGGCACGGAGGCCGGTTTAGCAGCGTAGGCGGTCTGAAATGAAGCAACAGGATGTTGCTGAATGGAAGGCGAGTCCTGTCCTTGCTATAATAAAAATCCTTCGGATTTTTATTTTGGAGTTTTACTTCGTAAAACTCCATGACTATATAAACACGTTTCTAAATTAAAAAGCATAAATTAATGAATCGTCTGAGCCTTTTCCATAACTAACCAAATTTTGGAAAAACATCATATTAATGAAATAAATACTCTATCAAAATTTCAATTGTATTTTCATCATCCTGATTGGCTTTGAGTGTAATCAATGTTGTTCCTATTCTGTCTTTATCGCAATAATTGCAAGTTCCGGTTTTTAAGCCATAAACAAAACGAATTCCTTGATACTCGCTATTAAGAATATTCAAGTGATCATGACCAAAGAATAGGTGCGTTGTGCTTTGCATTTCTTTTATCATTTCGAACATGCCGTAATTCAAGCTGTTTTCTCCTGATACCGGTTCCCAAAAATATTCTGAAGCAAGTTCGGGATTTGAAACGCTTAGCTCCTTATATAAATCAGATGTTTCAGGCAATGGGATATGGAAAAATAACATATTTGGTACAATGATGCCGGTTTTCGAATTTACTCCCGTGACGATCCATTTATACCACTCAACTTGATCATGATTAAAATAGTCTCTGGAATTATCCATCATGATTAAATTAAAAAATAATGATCCTTCTTCATCAACAATATTGATCTTATAATTTCCAACTCCAAGATTCACAGGACCTCTTTTAAAAAGCGAATACCGGCCTTTCTCAAAAATTTTAGCAATAACCTCTTTACGGTTATCGTCGCTGCTCCAAAGGAAACCTTCGCCGTCATGATTACCCATGATTGGCGCATAAGGTATTTTGAAACTATCAAGAAAAGTGATAAGCCGTTCGCCTTCTATTGCATTAAAAAAACCGGCGCCCGCCGCATTATCCCCTAATAAAATAATTAAATCCGGTTTATATGTTTGAATATCCGCGTGAATCATGGAAAAGGTTTGAGAAATCGCGGAAAAGTCTAGCTGGCCGTAGGAGCTATATTCCAGTTGAGTGTCAGTTAAAAGTAAAATTAAAAAATTCTCGCCGGTTTTCCTAAGAACAGGATAATCATCATAATTATATGAGTTATTAATTTGCCAATTATTATTAAGTAAATTAATATCTATACCGCAAGATACGCTGCACGATAAATGAAATATAATCAATAAAGTAATAATAAAAAAAGATTGTTTTACATGAATCACTATCTTATCCTAAAAAGCCAGGCCTATAGGTATACTAAAATAAAGACCGGGAATTAAAATTTCTGACAGAGACATCATTGACCAAGGCGCAAGATATTTATCACCGGTAAAAACAGTCCACCCCATGGAAAGTTCAATGATGAAATGATTTTGTATTAGGAATCTCCATCCTATTGCTGAACCAATAGAAAACATGAAACTGTATTGAAAGGGAGAATTATGCTGCATGCCGCCTAAATTAATATTTATAAACAACTTCTCAGATCCGGATAAAAAATAATATCGTCCATATAAAACAGCATGAAAAGAGAAAAAAACGGCATCTGAAACAGGGAAATTCATATAGGAAAATCGGATATCTCCGCCTACACTGTAATATGTTGAAAAAAATCTTTCATAATTAACTCCCAAACCAAAGAAAGCCGCTTCTTCATATTGCGCCGAGATTCCTGCGATAAACGCGCTTGTAATAGTTGGACCAAAATCTACAGTAATTGAATTTCTATGTATAAATTCATTTGCTGTCTGTGCATAAGACATATTTATTAGAAAAACGGCAGAAATAAAAGTTATTACACCGATCTTCATTATTGATTTCCTTTAGTTTCAATTGATATTCGACTTAAAATTTTAATTTATCATTTATCCTACGATGAAATGAAATATCGCCATATAAGGTTCATTATTATTGGATTATTATATTAAAATGTGGTTTTGTCAAGCAAAACAAGACCTATTATGATTATTATTATATGTTTCTAAGCTTTATTCGGCATTTTAGGCTGTTTTTATTGGTTTTTATGTCTTTTATACTGCACCTGTATGGAAGTAAAGATTCTTTTTGGATTGAATTTAAAGCGTTTTCGGAAGGAAAAACAGTTTTCACAAGAACAACTGTCAGAAAAAGTAAACATTTCGGTAAAACATCTAAGCAAAATCGAAAGGGGTTTAACCTTTGTTTCTTCTGATCTTCTTGAAAAATTGTCTAATTATCTCGGTGTTTCAATAGCCCGTTTATTTTGTACAGAAAATGAAAATATATACGATGATAACGTTCTTAAAAAATTTGACAGGATTACTGAAATCCATTTAATAAGAGCAATGGAAGGAATAAAAGGCGACATAAGAAAAGATAATATTGATGATTAAATGGCAATGTCATGTTTTAATAAAAGATAAATTTACCTTTTAAGTAAATCTCTCCGCCAAACCATCATTTCTAAGCATCCTACACCGCCATATCCGATACAAGCATACTGACAAAGCCGCCGGTGTCGAGGCGGGTTTCCAATAACCTATTGGACACACTTCACTTTTCAATGAAGTTTATATACAATGATCCCCATGGCGAATCACAACCTTCTTATCAAACCGTTTTTAAAATGGGCGGGGGGTAAGAGGCAATTATTGACGGAGATTAAAAAAAATCTTCCGAACGGTATCAATAGTTACACCTACTATGAACCGTTTGTCGGCGCCGGCGCTGTTTTCTTTGATCTGCAGCCTAGAAAATCCGTCATTAATGATTTGAATGAACAGCTTATAAATTCGTATAACGTAATAAAAGAAAAAATTGACGAACTTATTATCATGTTAAAAAAATATCAAAAAAAGAATGATGAAGAGCATTATTATTCAATCAGAAATATCGATCGTGAACCTGCAAAATTTAATAAGTTGTCAAATATTGAAAAAGCGGCGCGTTTAATTTTTTTAAANAAAACTTGCTTCAATGGTTTATACAGAGTTAATTCACAGGGACTTTTTAATGTGCCTTACGGAAAATATAAAAATCCTGCAATATGCGAAGAAATTGTGCTGCGCCATATCAGCGGCTATTTAAACTCCGGCAGCATAAATATTACAAACTGCGATTTTGAAAAGACGGTATCTACNGCGGATAAAAAATCATTTGTTTATTTCGATCCTCCTTATCACAGTCCCGATAAAACAAATTTTACAGGGTATCAGGCTGATGGTTTTGATGAAGGCGAGCAGGAACGGCTTCGTGATGTTATTTTGAAANTGACAGACCGGGGNGTAAAATGCCTGCTGAGTAATTCCGATACGGATTACATTCAGGATNTNTATAAAAATAATTCCTTTAAAATNATATCAGTACAGGCAAATAGAGCCATCAATTCAAATTCCGCCGGAAGAGGCGCAGTTAACGAAGTTTTAATTAAAAATTGGAAAGATTAATCAAATCAATCTACGGAGATAAAAACCGAATCATTTCCTTGTTTCGTTCACAATTTTAACCGCCGTTTTACAAGCGTCTGTGATTGCCTCAAAATCGCCTGAGTTGATGTGTTTGCGGTCGCAAAGCCAGCCGCCGCCTACCGCAAAAACTTGTGACATTATAAACTGCGTAAGGTTCAGATTATCAACTCCGCCTGTGGGGATAAATTTGATCATGGGGAACGGAGCGGCGAGCGCTTTCATTCCCGCGGCTTCGCCGTAGACATGAGCGGGGAAAAATTTTACAACATCAAGACCCGCCTTGAGGGCGGTTGTGATTTCTGTGGGCGTTACGCAGCCCGGAAAAACCGGGATGTCATTTTTAAGGCAGTGCTCAACAATGTCCGCGTCAAAGCCGGGAGATACAATAAATGACGCTCCGCGGGAAACCGCCTCTTTGCATTTTTCCAAAGTAAGTACTGTCCCCGCTCCTACCAGTATGCCTCCGCTTGCGCGGCACGCGTTTTCTATGGCTTTTAATCCAGCTTCCGTGCGGAGAGTGATCTCTATAATATTAACTCCGCCCGCAAGAATAGCATGAGCCGCGTCCGCTGTTTTTTCCGCGTCATCTATTACCACTACGGGGATTAAGTAGCTTTCGGCAATTTTTTCTTTTACTGTCATTTTACGTCTCCCATGTGTATAATGAGCTTGTTCATGAATTGAAGTTTATGAACAACTTCTATAGTATCATGAAGGAACGAAAAATGAAAATTTTAGTTACGCCGACATCATTTAAACCGGATAATAAAGGTTCCGCCATGGAACTTCTGCGCTCTTTCTCGTCCGATCTTATTTTTAATCCGTATGGAAAGCCGCTGTCCGAAGATGAACTGCTTCCGCTTACCGCTGAGTGCGAAGGTTTTATCGCCGGATTGGATTTTATTACAAAAAAAGTGATCGATAACGCGCCGAAGCTCAAGGTAATTTCACGTTACGGAGCCGGTGTTGACAGGGTGGACATCAATGCGGCGAAAGAAAAGGGTATTGTTGTCTGCAATACTCCCGGTGTTAACGCGAACGCGGTGGCAGATCTGGCTTTCGCGCTGCTTCTGTGCATTGCGCGTAAGATCCCGCTTCTGGATAAAAAAACCAAAGAGGGTGAATGGACGCGCTCCACAGGTTTTGAACTTTTCGGAAAAACGATAGGAATTATCGGCTTCGGGGCAATCGGTAAACTGACAGCGAAACGCGCGGCGGGATTTTCTATGCGCGTTATGGCATACGATCCTCTTATCAACCTTGAGTACGCGAAAGCAAACGGGATCGAAGCGGTTCCATTTGATGAAGTAATAAAGAAAGCTGACTTCATCTCTCTGCACCTGCCGCTTACAGACGATACTAAAAATATTTTAAACGCGGATGTAATGAAGTCTATGAAAAAAGGCGCGGTCATAATCAATACGGCGCGCGGCGGGTTTATCGACGAGAACGCTGCTTATGAGCTTCTCGAATCCGGGCATCTCGGCGGGCTTGGGCTTGACGCGTTTGAAACCGAGCCTCCAGGCAGTCCGCCGCTTTTTAAACTGGATAATGTCGTTGTTACTCCGCATACAGGCGCTCACACAAAAGAAGCGACCGAGGCCATGGCGGATTTATCGGTTAAAAATCTAATCGATGTGCTGTCTGGAAAAAACTGCCTTAATATGGTAAACCCTATTGACAAATAACCAGCAACTTACTAATCTAACACATAGTAAACACATATGTTTACATAATTTCATTGGAGGAAAATAATGAAAAAAATGTTTTTTTATCTGTTTCTTGCGTGTGCGCTGATCGTGACTGTCAGCCATGATGCCGATGCCTTTCCAAGAAGGGACGCACCCGCCTCAGCTTCATCTGTCCTCAGGGTGGGAGCAACGCCTGTTCCTCACGCGGAACTTCTCAATCTTGTAAGGGAAGATTTGGCGGCTCAGGGAATCACCTTAAGAGTGATAGAGTTTACCGATTATGTACAGCCTAACATGGCATTGATCAGCGGAGATCTGGAAGCAAACTTCTTTCAGCATATTCCCTACTTGAATTCAAATGCCGACTGGTCATCAAGACTTGTCTCTGCTTTCGGCGTGCATGTAGAACCTTTCGGTTTGTACTCAACAAAGTTTAGCCGCCTTGCGGATTTACCGGACGGCGCGACTATCGCAATCCCGAATGATCCGACAAACGGCGGACGCGCGCTCCTTCTGCTTCAGGCGCACGGGCTTATCACCCTTAGAGCCGGAGTTGATCTTACAGCCACTCCCCGTGACATTACAGGCAACCCGAAAAATTTCCGTTTCCGCGAACTCGAGGCCGCTCTTCTTCCGCGCTCTCTTGACGATGTCGATGCCGCTACAATCAACGGCAACTACGCTCTGGAAGCGGGTTTTAACCCTGTAAACGATTCTCTGATTATTGAAAACGCAGAATCTCCGTATGTGAACATCATTGTTGTGCGCAGAGGTACCGAGCAGGACAGCCGTATCGTCGCTCTCAGAAATGTATTACTCAGCCAGAGAGTGCGCGATTATATCAACAGCAGCTACAACGGCGGAGTTGTTCCGGTTTTTTAATGATCGTTCTTAAAGGAATCTGCAAAGCTTATCCCGGTATCAACGTCCTGCGCGGCGTTGATATGGAAATTCCCGATAATACAATTTTTGGCATTATCGGGAAAAGCGGCGCGGGAAAATCTACATTACTAAGGATCACGAGCCTTCTTGAAAGACCTGACGCCGGAGANGTCTATTACGATTCGCAAAGGGTCGATACNTTAAAAGGGCATGCTCTTCTTGTACAGCGAAGAAAGATGGGGATGATTTTTCANAACTTCAACCTTCTTGGATCGCGTAACGTTACGGGCAACATCGCTTATCCCCTGGAAATCGCCGGAATGAACGGAAAGCAAATTCAAATAAGAGTNGATGAACTTCTCGACATNGTAGACATCAAGGACAAGCGCAAAGCGCGGATGAGCGAGCTTTCCGGCGGACAAAAGCAGAGGGTGGCAATCGCGAGAGCGTTAGCTGCAAATCCTCAGGTGCTTTACTGCGACGAGGCGACAAGCTCGCTTGATCCGCAGACCACGCGCTCAATTTTAACGCTTATAAAGGATCTGCACTCAAGGCTTAATATCACGGTTTTTTTGATCACGCATCAGATGGAAGTTATCCGCGAAATCTGCCAGCGGGTGGTTGTACTAGACAAGGGGACTGTCGCCGAGCGCGGAACCGTCGAATCAATTTTCAGCGCCCCGGAAACACAGGCGGCAAAGGATTTAATTCATGTCTAACGAAAGATTGATGGAAGTACTGTCCATGCTTCCGCAGGCGACATGGGAAACTGTTTTCATGACATTCGCGTCAGCGGTACTTGCGGCGGTTCTGGGCTTTCCGCTCGGGACATATCTTTTCACCGCTTCTCCGGCAGGTCTTGCGCCGCAGACAATTGCGTATAACGTTGTTTCGCGCATTGTAAACCTGTTCCGNTCCATCCCTTTTATNATATTGATGATACTTTTAATTCCGTTAACAAGATTGATTATAAAAACAAGCATNGGTCCGACCGCTGTGATCATTCCGCTGTCAATCGCCGCCGCTCCGTTTGTCGCGCGTGTTGTGGAATCCGCGCTCGCNGAAGTTGAAAAAGGCGTTCTNACCGCGGCAAGAGCGATGGGCTCCACTAATTTTCAAATTATCAGTAAAGTACTTATCCCCGAATCAATGCCCGCGCTTGTTTCCGGTTTCGCGCTGACGATAATCAACTTAATCGGTTACTCGGCAATGGCAGGCGCACTTGGCGGCGGCGGTTTGGGCGACCTCGCGATCCGCTACGGCTATTACCGCTTTAGAACTGATGTGACAATCGCCGCTGTTATTATCATATTGATATTTGTCGAGACTGTGCAGATAACAGGCACGATAATAAGCAGACAGTTGATATCAAAACGTTAACGCTGTATCCTCGCCGAGCCGCCTTTCGCGAAAGCCTCAACTTGATCGGCGCTGACCATTGAAGTGTCACCTAACGTTGTCGTAAGCATCGCGCCGTGAGCCCAGCCAAGCCGCAGCGATTCATCAGGGCTTTTACCCGACATAAGCCCGTAGAACAAGCCCGACGCGAACCCGTCGCCGCCGCCGACACGATCAAAAACGTCAAGTTCACACACCGGCGAAACATAACTTTTTCCGTCAAGCCAGAGAACCGCGCCCCATGTATGCCTGTTAGTTGAATGAACTTCGCGTAACGTAGTAGCGACCGCTTTGATGTTTGGAAAATCTTTTGTTACGCTGCTAATCATGGCGAAAAACGCGGACGGATCAAGCTTGCTTGTTGTTTCAACGTCCTGCCCCTTAAGACCAAGACCTTTTTGGAGATCCTCCTCGTTGCCGACAAGGACATCAACATAAGAGACGATTTTGCGAAGAGTTCTCGCTGCTTCGTCTTCAGCTTGAGAAGATAAAAGTCCGCGCTCTGCGGCCGCCGCTGCCCAGAGTTTCGCCCTGTAATTTAAATCAAATGAAACAACAGCGCCGGATTTTTTCGCGGCTTCCATCGCTTCGATAACAAGCTCGGATGTTGTCGGCGAAAGTGAAGAAAAAATACCGCCTGAGTGAAACCATCTGACATTACCCTTTGAAAAAATCGCGTCCCAATCAAAGCTGCCCGGCTTTAGCCTCTGAGCCGCTTCGTCAGATCGGTTGTAAAAAACAACAGGCGCGCGAACTCCCTGCCCGCGATCACTCCAAACAATCGCCATGTTGGGGCCGCGCACACCATCGTGAGCGAAGCGTTTGTAGTAAGGAGTTACTCCGGCCCTGCGGATATCAGCTTCGATGCGCTGCCCGATCGGGTAATCCACCATTGCGGTAGCGACAGCGGAACGCATCCCGAAACATGAGGAAATATTTTTCGCGACATTGTACTCACCGCCCGCGACATGGAGTGAGTAGCTGTCCGCTTCCTTAAAAGGAATAATACCCGGATCAAGCCGCGTGATAATTGCGCCTAACGCAAGAAGATCGTGTTTTGTTCCGGCTTCCGGAAGAATTTTTAACTCTGACATATTTATCCTTTCACCGCTTTGGCGGCGAGATTATTAGTAACATAACATTGATTATTCACAGTTGAAAATTTTAAATTGATTTATCCGGATTGTCAAATAAAAAGAAGAGAGTGCGCCTTCTTCATATTTTCGATAATTTTTACGCCGAACGGACAGCGGCTTTCGCAATTACCACATTCAATACATTCGCCGCCTTTGTGCTCAAGGCTGTTGTAGTGAAGGCGGATCGACGGAGGAACATCTGCGGCATCAAGTTGAGTTCGCTTCTCCAGAAGCGCTCGCTTCTCTAGAAGCGCGATATCAAGGTATTTATTAACGGCCGTGATGTCGATCCCTGAAGGACACGGCTGGCAATGATTACAATAAAAGCAATTACCCTTTAAACCGGCCGCGTTAGTTCCGCGCACCTGGCTTAAAATGGCGGTGTAATCGCGATCTTCTTCACTTGCGTCAAGATACTTTACAGCTTCGTTTAACTCCTGCGGTGTCTTGCATCCGGGAAGCACACTGACAACCGCCGGTCTTGATAGCGCGTAATGAATGCACTGAGTGACAGTAAGCGGTTTTGCGAACGGCGAATGTTCCGGCGAAATTAATTTTCCTGCGCCGAGCATTTTCATCACCGTTATGCCGACATTTTTCTGTTCGCATAATCTGTAAAGCTCAGCGCGTTTCGGTTCGATTCCGGCAAAAATATCTGCGTTAAAACCTTTTTCCAGAACGTTAAGCGCATATTCTTCTGTGGGGATAATATCAAAAGCCGGATTGATACTGAACATCATTAATTCGACCAACCCTGTGTTTACAGCTTTGATCGCGGTAACCGGGTTATGCGAACTAAAACCGATGTGAGAGATATCGCCTTTCTCCTTCAGTTTTAAAGCGTAACCAGCAATCCCCATATCAAAAACATTTTTGTAATCATCTTCGGAGTCGATAAAGAACAGCATCCCAAAATCGATATGCCCGCCGCACAGACGAAGATGCTCCTCGAAAAATTTTTGAACCGCCGGCATATCGCGGCTGATGTCATACTGCTGTCCGACATTTGT
>WQRT01000052.1 GCA_009786625.1 Treponema sp. | reverse complement strand
TGCTAAGGAAGCCTCGCTCATCAACATTGTTTCAGGTATTTTAGAAATTTTTCGTTGTTTTATCCATGAAACAAAATCTATTACTTCACTTACAAAAGCTGCCGGAAGCGTTTCTATTTCATGCATTAAAACGGCGCGTTCTGTCATTCTTTCTCTCCCATTTCAATATCTGTAAAATAAATATAATATGAAAAAAAGAAAAGAACAAGATAAATCGCGGAAATACAACAAAAGTCTATTTTCTGTAACAGCCTGTCTTGTTTGTGTTAGTAATATCACTATTGGTACTGCGCCAAACACAGCTCGTAATATCTGCCGCGTAAAGCCATAAGCTCTTCGTGCGTGCCGCTCTCAACAATTACACCGTCATTTATAAACATAATTTTTGTACAATGCCTTATTGTGGAAAGGCGGTGCGCGATAATAAACGAGGTGCGTCCTTTCATCAAAGTATGAATTCCTTCCTGTACAAGCTGCTCTGTTCCCGTGTCGATGCTGCTTGTTGCTTCGTCAAGGATTAAAATACGCGGGTTGGAAATGAGCGTACGTGTAAAAGCCAGAAGCTGCCTCTCCCCGGATGAGATGCCGCCGCCGCGTTCCGTTATCGGAGTGTCGTACCCCTGGGGCAGCTTTTCTATAAAATGATTCGCGCCGATTAATTCTGCGGCGGTGCGGATTTCTTCGTCTGTCGCGTCAAGTTTCCCGTAACGGATGTTATCTGCAATTGTCCCGGTAAATAAAAAACTGTCCTGAAGCATAATTCCCATTTGGCTTCGAAGGGATCTAATGGTAGTTTTCATTATATCAAGGCCGTCAATCAATACTTCGCCTTCCTCGATATTATAAAAACGCGAAAGTAAATTAACGATTGTTGTCTTTCCCGCGCCTGTAGGCCCTACAATCGCGACGCTTTGCCCGGGATGCGCGTCAAAACTGACATTGTTAAGCACTTTGCGTACGCCGTCATAACTGAAACTCACCTTGTTAAAGTATACATGCCCGCGCACATACGGAAAATCGATCGCGTTCGGGACATCCTTGATCGCCACAGGTTCCGCGATTGTGTCGAAAATTCTGTCAAGGTACGCCATCGCTGTTATAAATGTATTGTAGATATTCGCAAGGTTTATAATCGGCTGCCAGAAACGCCACGCGTAGTTTCCCATAACAAGCAGCATCCCGAAACTCGCCATCGGGTTCATCCAGTAAACACCCATTATATAAACGAACGACCACACAATTTGGCTTATTGTTTCCGTGGAAAACCAGACCGTATTGGATATATAAATCGCTTTCATCCATACGCGGTTTCGATCGTCCGTAAGATCGTTCATGATATCAAGATTTTTTTTCTGTCTGTCAAAGGCTTGAGTTACCTTCACGCCGTCAATTGACTCCTGTACATAGGCGTTAAGGTTCGCGCCCTTGTTGGAAACCGCCTGCCACGCTCTTCTTTGAGCCGGTTTTATCGTCCAGATAAAAAGCGCGAGAAGCGGAAGACCGATAACGGTCACTGTTGCAAGATGAGGGTCTACAAGATACATAAAATAAATAATAAAAAATATGTTAAGAACCTCTATCACAAAGTTGATGATTCCGTTTGACAGAGCGTCAGATACGCTGTTTACATAAGGCACTACGCGCACGAAAATTTTTCCGTGAGGACGGCTGTCAAAAAAACTAAAGGATAATTTTTGAAGATGCGAAAAAAGATCAGATCTTATGTCATGAATGATAGCGGCTCCTGCTTTCGCGACAAGAATGTTTCGTATGGCGCTTAACGCGACGCTTACAATAATCGACGCTGTAAGAAAAGCTCCCATCAGTAATAAAAGACGGAGATCCTTATTCGGCACCGCCTCGTCGAGCGCTCTTTTTACAAAAAGCGGTCCTATAAGCCCCGATACTGAAGCGAGAATGCTGAAAATAAGCGAAAGCCGTAAATGTCCTTTAGCCTTAATTAGATAGCCTACAACGCGTTTAACATTAAACAGACTGACTTTCTCGTCAAGATATTCGTCGACATCGTAGCGGTTTCTTTCTTTCGCGGTTTTTTGTTCATGTTTTTTACTGAAAAAGGCCATTATTCACTCTCCATCGCGTCAAGGCCTGCGTTATACTGCAATGACCAAATTTTGTAATAGAATCCTTTCGCCGCAAGGAGTTCGTAATGAGTTCCGCGTTCGATGATCCGTCCCTTATCCATAACCAATATTAAGTTCGCTTTTCTGAATGATGAAATTCTCTGAGCGATGATGATCTTTGTGCATGGAAAATCTAGTTTTTCAAGCTGCTGTTGAATGTACTGCTCAGTCTCGCTGTCAACAGCCGATGTCGTGTCGTCTAACACGAGGATGGCGGGTTCAATCGCAAGAGCGCGCGCAAGCGCGATCCTCTGCCGCTGTCCGCCTGAAATCCCGACGCCGCGTTCCCCGACAAGAGTGTCGTAGCCGCTTGTCATCTCTTTAATAAAACTGTCCGCGTCCGCCTGAACCGCTCTTTTAATAATGTTTTCTTCGTCAAGCTCCGGCCTTCCGTAAGCGATGTTTCCCTTAACGGACTCCGAAAATAAAAAAACATCCTGCATTGCAAGTCCAATGTAACGCCTTAATGAAGATAATGTGTACCGCCTGATATCTTCACCGTCAAGAAGAACCGCGCCGTAGTCAGGCTCGTAAAAACGCGTAAGAAGATTAACTAAAGATGTTTTACCCGAACCTGTGCTTCCGAGTATGCCGATTGTGGAACCGGCTTCCGCAGTAAAATTAATATCTTCCAGTATATGCGCTCCGTTTATAGAAAGTTTGATATCCCTGAATTCGATTTTACCTGAAGGCCTCTGGGAAAGCTCTACCGCGCCCGACATATCGCTTATGCCTTTGGGTGATTCCACGACTTCGCGGATCATCTGTCCCGCTGACGTATAACGTTCCAAGTCGGCAAGAAGCGGACCGAGCATCCACATCGGCATGGAAAGCGCCCATGTAAGGGAAGAGAATGCCATGTACTCACCCGGTGTCATCCATCCCCTGATCAAAAAGTAACCGCCCGCGACTAGCATTATCACCATTAAAAACTGGCTGAAGGTTTCCAAAAAAGGCTGATACTTCGCCGCTATTAGCGCATTTTCGCAGCTTATATCTCGGAACTCGGCGTTATGTTTTTCTACTTTTTCCTTTTCGTGTTCTTCACGCGCAAACGCGCGGACAACGCGGTTACCGTCGATATTTTCAGTCACCGCGGTTCCCAAATCTGTAAGTTTTTGCCTTAGCAGCATAAAACGCGGCCTTATTTTTTTTATGAACCGGCGGCTGATAAATAGAATAAAAGGCGTCACCGCGACAAGGCACAATGCAAGACGCCAGTTGATGATCATGTAAAAAATAAAAGTGGACGCGAAAAGCGCAATCGCTCCGATAAATTGATAGGTTACCCACGCTACGGTATGACGAAGCCTGTCAAGATCCTGCGTCATTCTCGTCATCAAATTCCCTGTGGGGAAAAGCCCCAGAAAACGGAAATCCTGCCACTGGACAGTTTCGTACATATCGCGCCTGATGCGCGTCATAACATCAGTGCTGGCAAGTTCCATCATTATTATCATCAGATAGTAAAGTACAAGCCGCGAAACCTGAACGATCATCATCGCGATTAAGTAAGGAATTAAAGGTTCCGGATTTCCCGGTACTATAACTTCATCGATTATTCTTAAACCCAGCATGGGGTTTATTACGCGAATTGCCGCTGTAATAATAGAAAGAAGAAGCCCGAATAAAAAAACGGCGCGGCGTCCTTTCATGTAGTTCCAGACCCAAATTATTTGTTCCACGGTGTCCCTTTTTAAAAATATATTATAATAAATAAATCTTGTGTACGCGAGGGGTTTGAGAACTCCGAAAAACTCTGGAGGAATCTGCTGCAGAGCCCTCTTCAAGGTCTCTTCCGCAGGGAACTCCAGAAAATGTTTTCCAGAGTTCCCAAACCCCTCACGTACACGGTATTTGTTCAGTAAATATTTTTTAAATAATTATACTGAGTAATTTATTTTGCTTCTACGTTTCTATAAGCCTTTAAAACGGGGATAATGTTATTGAATAACTATCCCCTAATCACTAACCCCTATTAAACTTGTCCGGCTGATCCGAGTACGTTCTGGTTCTTGTGCGAGTAGAGTTTTTTAAGCTCGTCTCTTGCGGGGCCGAGGTACTTGCGCGGGTCGAACTCATCGGGTTTTTCCATAAATACCTTTCGGATTAAAGCTGTCATCGCGAGGCGGCCGTCTGAGTCGATGTTGATTTTACAAACCGCGCTTTTTGCCGCTTTGCGGAGCTGTTCTTCGGGGATGCCGACTGAATCGGTCAATTTTCCGCCGTATTTCTCGATCATATGAACATATTCAATCGGAACTGACGATGATCCGTGGAGAACAATCGGGAAACCCGGTATTTGCTTCTCGATTTCCTCAAGGATGTCGAAGCGCAGCGGAGGTGGAATGAGGATGCCGTTCGCGTCTCTTGTACATTGCTCGGGTTTAAACTTCGCTCTTCCGTGGCTTGTGCCGATCGATATCGCCAATGAATCAACTTTTGTTTTACCGACAAAATCGACGACTTCGCTCGGCAGCGTGTAATGGCTGTGTTCGGAGGAAACATCGTCTTCAACTCCGGCAAGCACTCCGAGTTCGCCCTCGACAGTGACATAATCTTTCTGCGAGTGGGCAAATTCGCATACCCTTCTGGTAAGCGCGACATTCTCATCGTACGACAGATGCGAGCCGTCGATCATTACAGACGAAAACCCCGTCTCGATGCAATCCTTGCAGATTTCAAATGAATCGCCGTGATCCAGATGCAGAACGATGGGAATATCACAACCAAGCTCATGCGCGTATTCCACAGCTCCCTTCGCCATATTACGGAGGATATTCTGGTTNGCGTATTTACGCGCACCGGCTGAGACCTGCANTATTACAGGCGATCTTGTCTCGACGCACGCCATGATGATAGACTGAAGCTGTTCCATATTATTAAAATTATACGCCGGAAGCGCATATCCGCCGGAAACGGCTTTTTTAAAAAGTTCCTTGGTATTCACAAGGCCCAGTTCTTTATAACTTGTCATTTTTTACTCCTTAAAACAATCTTGTTTAATGATAATGGTATTTTTACAGTTTGGTCAATTGGTAACCAGTTCCAAATTTGCAATCAATGATTTATAATAAACACCTCATTCCGGGAAATTAACAATGAAACTGACTCCGTTAAAAATTGTAATAATTGCCTCAACCGCGGCTGCGCTGATTATTCCGCTTTTGATTTTCAATCTAAAGGATCCTGTTTTGATTGTATCGGAAGAAAGTTTTATCACCTTATATGGAAAAGACAGGATTCGCAGCCAGTCGTTTAACTCATCGCTTACTCTGTTCCGCCCGGTCAAAACTGTCGTTATTTCCGCAAGCGCGGCTGATGATGTTATTCCCCTTGCTGTCGCTGAAATGTCTTCAAGACCTTATTGCGTTCTATTTCCATCGAGATATACGCCGTCAGCCAGGATTTATAAGGAAAAAAATCCTAATATTCCGGTAGTTTTATTAAGGGGAAGGAGGCCTGGCGATGTAACCGCTTCTGCTTCCGCCGGTGATGATAGTTCCGGGCTTTTATATTGTTTTACCGATATTAATATTGATTTCCGAAGGGCGGCTTTAGCGGCATCCGTTTTAGACGAGGGTAAAAACGGCAGAATCATGATTTTTTACGAATCCGGTTACCGTTCACAGGTAAGGGAAGCTTTCACGCAAGTTCAGGAGGAAGAATCAATTACTCTCAATACGTCATTTTACACGAACTGGTCGTCATTCTCTGAAACTCCCGATCTTTCATGCGTTATTTTGGCTGGAATCGGTCATGAATTCCTTGAAAAGAAGGCGGGCATCCCAGTTATTTCATTTAGCTGGCTCGATCCGCTGCTTCAACCGAAAGATGTGGCTGTAATTATCAATGATTCGCCCTGGGTTCAGGCTGTAGAGGCTTCAAGGATGGCTGCCGCGGGGGAAGGCGGGCTTATCAGATCCGAGTTCAATGTAATAAATAACGAAAATTTTGACAGGAAGACATTGCGCAAAATCCAAAATTCATGGTAAAATAAACAAACAAAGTAAGATAGTTTGACAAATACAAGGCAAACAATTTATAATTAAGACAAGGATCTATCAAAGGAGTTAGGGATGAAACAAGCCAGTTTCAAAATTATCTGCCTGATTGCGATGGCATGTATAGCGGTATTTTCAGGATTTGGTGACGATGTAACCAATAGCTTTGAAACGAGAATTCTGGAAACATTNAACGGAGACGATGATGCTCCGTATGTTTGGAGAACACAGACAAGCAGATTCAGTTCGCCNGTCAGAGACGCGAATGGTCAAACNCGGCAGGACTCGAACGGAAATGAAGCAAGGTACCCGCTTTTAAATTATGTCGAAGCCTGGCCGATTGCAGCTTTCGGATATAACAGGGACGGCGGTACATTACGAAGCCTCGGAGTGCATGGTCAGTTTGATCGAAGGGGTTACAACTGGATCGATTTATATCCGACGCTTGCGGGCGATAGTGAAAACACGCCTTATGAAATCCATATTCCGGGCAGAGTTCATAATATTGACGTTTGGGTGTGGGGCGCGAATCTAAGGTACTATATCGAGATTTATCTGAGGGATTACCGGGGTGTTGTTTATCCGCTTAGACTCGGCGATATTTCGTACCGCGGATGGAGAAATCTGCGCGTAAATATTCCCAACAATATAGCTCAGGCAAGGCGGACATTGCCGTCATACGCGGGTTTGTCTTTTGTTAAGTTCAGGATTTGGACTCAACCTGTTGAGAGGGTAGATAATTTTTATGTATATTTCCGGCAGTTAAAAGTTTTAACAGATATGTTCGAAAGTCTGTTTGACGGGAACGATTTAGCGGATCCCGCTCATGTAGAAAGACTTTGGTCGAGCAATTAAGGAGTGGCAAATGAAAAAGTTTTTAATCTTAACCTTAATAGTGCTTTTTACCGGCGCGTTTGTTTATGCTCAGCAGAGTATCGGCGATCCGAACGCTGAGAGGCTTGGTATCGATTCCGCTCAGCAGATGATACAGGAAATATCTGTTGACAGGTTCGAGTTTGACGGTTTCTGGAGATCATCCATGTCGAGCGACGAAGGTTACGCGACATCGAGGTTGTTCAGAGGCGGTCCTTCACGGGATCGTCCCGGCAGGGGACCGGCTCCCGGTGAAGCAGGGATGGATATTCCCGATAACTATGTACTCGGCACCAGAGTAGACTTCCTCCGCAGGGGTCATAATTCTTTCACGATCTACCCGACCCGCCCAATCCCGATAGAAGGCATTACAAAAACCGTCTCGGTTTGGGTTGCAGGCCGTAATTTTAACCATGAGCTTGTTCTTATAATTCAGGACTTCTTTGGAAGGAATTATGAGTTCAGTATGGGTAAACTCAACTTCATGGGCTGGCAGAGGCTTGTAGTCGCGATTCCCCCCGCGCCGGATGACGGTGTTAGCGGTGTTGTTCAACGCAGCTACAACTATTCAAACCATTTCGGCATAAAGGTGATGGGTTTCAGGGTTAACTGCGATCCGCTGGAATCAAGAGGCAGTTACTACATTTACCTTGATGATCTCCGCGCCGAAACCGACCTTTTCGCGGAACACCACCGCGACGAAGACGACATGGTTGACGGCTGGTAGAAATAAAAAGTTAATATTCAAGCCCGGTTGATTAACAGCCGGGCTTTTTTTTGTCCATATGGATATTTAAAATAATTTAGTATATATTATAATAAAATGTTTTAAAATTTGGAGATATCATGAAAAGGATTATAATATTCACGATCATTTTTCTTATATCATTTTGCGTACTTTCCGCGCAGGAACCGCAGAAATTCGCCCTTGTTATCGGTAACGGCGCTTATACCAATTTAAGCAGGCTAAATAACCCTGTAAATGACGCCAATGATGTGGGAACGGCGCTTCGCAGTCTTGGCTTTACTGTCGAGATTTTAACAAACGCCAGCCTCGATCAAATGGAAAACGGTGTTATAAGGCTTAAAACAAGGCTTTCAAGTTCCGGAAATTCTTACGGTTTATTTTTCTACGCCGGACACGCGGTTCAATCAGACGGCATAAATTTCCTGATTCCGGCTAATGCTAATATACCAAGCGAGAGTTTTTTACGCGAAAGAAGTTTTTCCGTGCAAGCAATGTTAAGAGAGTTAAATTCCGCTGGAAACGGTCTTAACGTTGTGGTGCTGGACGCTTGCCGCGACAATCCCTTTGGATGGGGAGCAAGAAGCGGCAGCCGCGGGCTTTCGGTTGTATCGGCTCAGCCCGCCGACAGCATCATCGTTTACGCGACCAGCGCCGGGTCGACAGCGGACGACGGAACCGGCAGGAACGGATTTTTCACAAGCCATTTTTTAACACAGCTTAGAACACCCGGTCTTGAAGTATACGAGCTGTTCCGCCGCACAAGTTCAGCCGTAAGCCGCGCAAGCAACGGAGCGCAGATTCCCGCCATCTACAGTCAGTTCTTTGAAGAAGCGTATTTGGGAGCGCGTCCCGCAGCGCCGCCAGCGTCTGTTGTACCGCCGCAGCCGACACCAGCGGTGCAGCCGACACCGGCTGTTCCATCTGGATTTGTACAAATACAGGGCGGAATGTTTATTATGGGAAGCCCCGAGAACGAGGCAGGGCGCAATGCAGATGAAGGAACACAGAGGCAGGTAACAGTAAGTTCATTTATAATGAGCAGGTATGTAGTAACGCAAAGAGAGTGGAGAGAAGTAATGAGTACAACATTACAACAGCAGCGTGACAGAGCTGATCAATCACAGCCGAGGCTGATGAGAGGAGAAGGAGATAATTATCCCATGTACTATGTAAGCTGGCTGGAGGCGGTAGAATATTGCAATAGACTAAGCCAGAGAGAGGGATTAATCCCTGCATATACTATAAACGGAAATAATGTAACATGGAACCGAAACACAAACGGGTATAGGCTGCCCACGGAAGCAGAATGGGAATACGCATGCAGGGCAGGGACAACCACAGCTTATAATACGGGAGCGAATATTAGCGATAACACAGGCTGGTATGGCGGTAACAGCGGGAATGCAACAAGACCTGTAGGGCAGTTACCGGCAAACGCGTGGGGGCTTTATGACATGCATGGAAATGTATTGGAATGGTGCTGGGATTTTTATGGAGCATATCCTGCGGGAGCGCAGAGTGATCCCACGGGCGCATCATCGAGGTATAATCGCGTGGTGCGCGGCGGCGGCTGGAACCTTTCACTTTTGAGCATCCGTTCCGCGAATCGAGGTAACCGCACTCCAACTGGCCGGTACGAAAATAACGGCTTCCGTGTCGCCCGCAATGTCCCCGGTGTAACATACACACCGGCAGAAGTCAGGTAACTTGTTAGGAGTAGTTAGGGGATAGGGGCTAGGATTTAGGGGATAGGGGTTAGGGGATAGGTAACATAGCGGTTGAATTCTTCCAGTTCGTGTTGGTTAGTGTGGTTAGCGGCTAAATTCTTCCGGTTCGTGTTGGTTAGTGTGGTTAGCGGCTGAATTCTTCTTAATCATTTTTAATTCCAAAACCGCATTAAAAATCCAATTACCGCACATATACCCACGCATTACCTTTTTTCCCAATCCTTTTTACCGCTTTCATTTTTGTTAGAACGTATAAAACCTTTCTTGCGATCCATTTACTGATCCCGGCTTCATCAGCTAGGGAAGAGACTGTAAACTCTGCGCCTTTTTTGAAAGGAATAAAACGGAGATAGTCTTTGGGTTTTTTAAATTCGATGCTTTCATGAAATGCGGATAATTCCTTGTCGCGGATGCTGATCCCCTTTCGCCGCCACGCGCCCTTGCCGTCCTTGACTCGTTTTTCAATCGTATCAATAAGAACTGCTTCTATAGTAACGCCTTTTACAAGCGGCAGCTCTGGAGCGTGAAGGAGAGCTTCAAAAAGATCCCAATGAGTGCCGCGGGAAGGGCTTTTTCTCCTATAAAGAAATTTTCCTTCGGTATCATAGACTTCAATTATTTTTGTAACGGTGATGGGGTGAATTATCCGCACTTTGCCCCGGGAAGCAAATTCCGCGATTTTCTTTTTTAGAGGTCCAAAGCTGCCTGTTTGAACTTCAATGTACTCGCCGTCTTTCCGAACTCCGTCGGCAACATACTCGCCGACCTGAACTTCGTTCTTGCCGCCGGTACCCGTATATTGGAATTTCAACGCGCGGTGCAAAGAGCTTTCATTTTTGGTCCCGATAGATCTCCTGAACCTCTGCGCCTGCGCCAAAAGCGACTTTTTCCCCATTATTTTAACACTAACCCCAAAAACAAAATCGAACCTGCAAAAGTTCGCGTGGTTCGTGTGGTTAGTAGCAAATTCATCCAGTCTGCAAAAGTTCGTGCAGTTAGTGTGGTTCGCGGCAAATTCTTCCAATCCAGTAAATTTACACTGGTTTGCGGCATAAAATCTTCATTATACATACTCAAGGAGTTCCTCCGCGCTTAATAAATCCAGAAAATGATACGTTTCGCTTGAACCTTTCTTCTCATCGGTTTTAATCGCGGCTACCTTAAAAGCAATCATCTTGTTTGTAGGCAGGGGGGGGTAGAGAACATTGCCGTTCATATCAACAAGGGCGTTAAAAGGAAGCCTCCCTTGGATTTCCTGCACGTCGCCTTCCGGAAAAACAATGAAATACTCGGTTATATACATGTTTAAATCATAACAATTACTTTAAAACTGGACAATTATACCTAAAGCCTATACACTTGTTAAGTGAAATATAATAATGACCACATAGTTGTATAGCGAATTTAAAATATTATTTTTTATTTTAAGAAAAAAAATTATGAATAGTGGTTGACTCAAACTTTTTTTTGGGTAAAATTGGTTTTGAATGGGAATAAGTGGGATAGAGTAGGATAAAGTGGTATGGATGTTCTGACAGGAAGACATAATGTTACACTCGATGAAAAAGGCCGAATCAGCCTGCCCGCGCCTCTGCGGAGAGTGCTGGACGACTCTAAATTGACGCTTACCCAGTGCGATTATGACAATTGCCTGTGGTTGTTTCCCACAGATGTCTACATGGACCTTTTAAAGAAGTACAGCGCGAATACCAATATGCTTTCCAAGAAAGACCGCGATTTCAGGCGCCGTATTTTCGATTCCCATCCGCTGGAGATTGATAAAGCCGGCCGTATTCCGATTGTCCAGGAATACCGCGAATTCGCTGGGTTAAATAAGGACTGCGTAGTTCTTGGTCAGGGCGATTATATCGAAATTTGGGATAAAGAAAGGTATCAAAAGAACATTTCCGACAGTAAAGAAGACTTTTTCGCTGTTTGCGAAGAAATGGGAACCAAATTAAAGGCAAATTCGGGAGTAAACGCGGAATGAGCGAATACGTACACACACCTGTACTTCTAAATGATACTCTCGATTTTCTTGGTCCCAGGGGAAAGAATGAATTGATGGTCGACAGTTCCACAGGAGAAGGCGGCCATTCATACGCATTTTTATCCCGGTTTCCCGATTTAAAAATGATCTGTATCGACGCTGACAACACGGTTCTCGATATAGCGCAAAAACGCCTTGAAGAATTCAACGGCCGCGTCCACTACTACCACGGCTGGACAAATGATTTCTTCACCGAATATCCGTCCGAATATAAAAGGCCTGATACAATCCTTATGGATCTTGGTATCAGCTCCTTTCATTATAAAAAAAGCGGCAAAGGTTTCAGTTTCGAGAATGATGAATANCTCGATATGCGCCTTGATGATTCNCTGCAAATGACTGCGGCGGATTTAATCGCAAGGCTGCCTGAACNCGAGCTTGCTGATCTTCTATATAATAACGCCGAAGAACGTTANTCGCGCCGCATNGCGTCTCTTATCGTAAACGAGAGGCAAAAAGCGGCAATTACTACNGCAAAGGCTCTTGCCGATTTGGTAAAAAGNGCTGTGCCGGCTCAATACCGGCATGGNCCGATACATCCCGCTACAAGGACTTTCCAAGCCCTTCGTATCGCGGTTAACGGAGAACTTTCACAGCTCCAGGTTCGCCTTGAGGCTGCATTGAGGGTCCTCACGCCTGAGGGGAGGCTTGGGGTTATATCTTTTCATTCATTGGAAGACAGAATTGTTAAAAATTTCTTCAGATCGATGAATAAAGCCTGTACTTGTCCCGAAAATGCGCCGATTTGTAAATGTGTAGGGCATCGCTCAATCAATTTGCTTACAAAAAAGGGNGTAACGCCCGCTAAAGACGAGATTGAGCGAAACCCTCCATCCAGAAGCGCCAGATTACGCGTNGTGGAAAAAGTTTTAGACGGGGATGACAATGATTAAAAAATATTTATTGCTCTACTTCCTTGCCGTCACAATTCCNCTTTTTCTCGGATTGCTTGTCTGGCAGTCGCACCGGTATCAGGATCTTTCAAGGGATCTTGTCCGTCTTGAACANATTCAAACGGAATGGATAGAAAGNAATAAAAGACTGATTGCCGGTATCAGCGAATATTCATCTCCTGAAAGAGTTGAGCATATCGCNAAAAACCAGCTTGAATTACAGAAGATACAGCCTGAGTATTTTTTACAGGTACGAATAACGGGGGGGAAGGGGCATGAGTACTAGCGAATGTTCGGGTTCTCCCTTGATGAGCTTAAGCGAATTGTCAGCTTCGCTCGGATTGCGTCATGTTTCAAATTCCCGCGATAATGGTTTTTCGTCCGTATCGATAGATTCACGCATGGTAAAAAACGGCTCTCTCTTTTTCGCGCTTCCCGGAGCTTCATGCGACGGACACGCTTTTGTAAAAGAGGCTTTCGCTTCGGGAGCGAGAGCGGCAATGGTAGATTCTTCTAAACTGGAAAATTTTAATCTTATAAATATCGCNAAAGAGATGGAAAGGGATTTAATTGTAACAGAAAATACGTTAAAAGGTTTACANAATGCGGCGCGTGTNTATCTTGAAAAATTTCCCAAATTGATAAAGATCGGGATCACGGGATCATCGGGAAAGACTACAACAAAAGAAATAGCGTCGGCGATTATTTCGTGCGAAAAAAACACCGTTATGAANAAAGGAAACCTGAATTCNGAAACAGGACTTCCGCTTTCCGTATTTGAAGTAAGAGCGCATCACGAGGCNGGTGTTTTTGAGCTTGGCATGAACAGAAAGGGNGAAATACTTGAAACCGCCGAAGTGCTTAAACCAAATATTGCGGCAGTAACAAATATCGGTTCCTCCCACATCGAAAACATCGGCAGCAAAGAAGGCATTGTTAAGGAAAAAAAATCGATATTCAGTTTTATGACAGACAGTGATACAGCTCTTATTCCTGAGTACGATGAATACGCGGATGAGCTTTCGCTTAACGTTCCGGCAAAGGTTAAATACTACAGCGCGGAAAATTTCGCCGAATTTGAAGGGAGCAGGAGTCTTGGACTTGACGGTACTGAAATTTTATGGGCAGGAGAAAAAATAAATTTCGCTTTACTGGGAAAACACAGTCTTGAGGACGCGATGACCGCAATCGCGATAGCGAAGGAATTAATGGTAAGCAATAGAGCCATAAAGCAGGGGCTTGAATCGGTAAAACCCGTCTTTGGAAGGCTTGAAGTAATAAAAGGAAAGAGAGCGGTCGTTATACGCGATTGTTATAACGCGAATCCGCAGTCGACGGCAAAAAGCATAGAGTTCTGCGATTCTGTCGGCTGGCATGGGAGGAAAATATACATAATCGCGGATATGCTGGAATTGGGGAGTGAATCGTTACGCGAACATCAGAAACTTGGGAGCGTGCTTGCCGCATCAGGCGCGCACAAAATATTTTTATTCGGAAAAGAAGTTATGGCGGCAATGGAAAAATTAAACAGAACAGGTAAAACATTTTACTATACCGCTGATATAAATGATCTAAGCGCGGCGGTTGACAGTTTTGTGCAGCCGGGTGATCTCGCGCTTTTAAAAGGCTCGCGCGGTATGGCGCTTGAGCGTTTAAGCGGAATGTTAACGGGGGATGCGTAATGTTTTATGAATTAACAGAATTCCTGTACAGTATCTTCACGCCGTTCCGTGTTTTTGGATATTTGACATTCAGAAGCGCGTTCGCCGCGATTTTTACGCTTTTATTCTGCTTTTTATTCGGCGGAAAAATAATCGAGTACCTCGCAAGGCTTAAGATCGGACAGTCTGTCCGCGAGGACGGACCGAAAACGCATCTTACCAAGAGCGGCACGCCTACAATGGGAGGAATATTTATAATTCTTTCCGTTATAATCGCGATGCTTTGCTGGGGGAATCTTGCGAACAGAGTGATATGGATAACAATGGGCGCGTTTATCGCGTTCGGCGCAATCGGTTTTATTGACGATTTCCTTAAAGTTACGCGCCATAACTCAGAGGGGCTTCCGGCGTGGGGGAAACTCGCAGGTCAATTCGCTGTCGCGATTGCCGTAGTTCTTGTGATTTATTTTACAGGCGGCGATAAAACAACGGCTCTATATATACCGTTCTTTAAAGAGCCTGTGTTTGACATGGGCTGGCTGTGGATTCCTTTCGCGGTGCTTCTTGTTGTGGGAGAGTCAAACGCCGTTAATTTTTCAGACGGGCTTGACGGGCTTTTAGC
>WQRT01000051.1 GCA_009786625.1 Treponema sp. | reverse complement strand
CCATACCTTTCTTCCGCCATGAATACAGTTTCGTTTATGGAAGAAAAAAGACCTGTTCCGGCGGTTATATCAAATGAATGGAATATGCCAAAATCATTGAGCAGGTTATAATCAATATTNAATCTTGGGTTAAACACAGGATCGCTTGATAAATTAAATCCGCTGCCGGATAGAAAAAAATGATCGATTCTAAGTCCGAGTTCAGCTTTAAAACGGCTGTCGAATGCGTTAAAATCAAATAGAATATATCCTGAAGTTGTAAAAAGATTGTTCTGAGTCTCAGGCGAATATCTTACGGGGATTTCAATTCGTAAATCATAAAGAAATATTGAATTTTTAGGAGGCTCGTGACCCAATATATCAATAATGATAGGTAGTATAATACTCTTTTCAACAAGGTCTAATTTTCTGTATATTATTTCGTTTCGAACCATTTGATTGCCTGATACACTGAAATGATTATACATTTCCTGAATACCGGCGGATAATAAAAAATTATGCGATAATTCCCAGTCATAATCTATTCGTCCCTGCGCGTTAAAATTGAACTCGTTTTGATTGATAAGGCTGTCCTGCTTATAATTGTAGCTGTCATTAATACCCGCAAGATCGGTATATGTTGCCTTGAAAGAGTTTGAAAAATATTTTTCAATAATGTTATACGACATCTCTCCGTTTATTATCCTGTCTTCATAACCTGTTCCCGCGGTTAACCTTAAAAGCATATTATGCCTTGGATTCCATGATAACGATGTGATTAAAAATCCCTGGTAATTTATAAAATCAAAATCGGCGGATGTTTCACTGTGAAGTTGCTCTGTATTACTGGTGTTAAGAAAGTACGCGCCCATTCCGTCCATACCAAAAAAACCGGTCGCCGTTAATAAAAGATTATCCTGAAATCTGTAATTTCCGGTAGCTGTTCCCGCTCTGATATACGGCGCTGTTTTAATATAATCGAGCATCTCAAGTTCCGGAGCGAGCCATGCAAGTTCCTTGAAGGCGGCAATTATAGGATCGTAATACGTGAGCCTTCCTGTAAAAATAATACCGCCCCTGCCGAATAACGGTATTGAAAGATTAAAATTCGCGGTGCTTGTATTNANGCCGAGTTCAAACATCATCTGCGTATGGGATGGATCTTTTGTTGTTACTTCAAGAAGCCCGGAAATAGTATGCCCGTAACGGCTTGAAAAAACGCCGTGCGACAACTGTGCGCTGTTAACAACATTGGGGTCAAAGATTGAAAATCCTCCTCCCCAGAAAAAGGGATTGTTTATATAAAAACCGTCAAGAGAGGCGCTCATCTCGCCGGGATGCCCGCCCCTTATACTTGGCTGCGCGTTAAGAAANCCTGAGTAAAGAACGCCGGGAAGCAGGCTGATTGTCCTCATTACATCTTCTATAATTCCAATCTCGGCGGTTTGCGATAATTCTGTTGATGTTACCGCGACGCTGCGGCCTGTTCTTGTTTCGCTTACAAAGGGGCGGGACGCTTCCAGAATTAGTTCTCTTCCCTGGATTAAACCCGAAAGGCGCAGCGAAATCGTGAACGTATTTCCCGTAACGGGAATTGCCGTGGAACCTGTTTCATATCCCGGGTAAGCCGCTTGAATTATAGTCTGCCTGTCGTCAGGAACCTGAATTACCGCGCTTCCGTTTTCACCGCATATATATTCAATTCCGTCCCTTGTTCGTATAACAGCTCCCTCCAGAGGAAGATCAATGTCAGAATCCATTACAGTAACTGTTACATCGCGGGCATAAAGATATGAAAGACATAGAAAAAAAAATATAAAAAATAAGGATTTTATGTAATTACCGCGCATTGTAAATTTCCGCCTATGCCAAAACTATTAGGTAATATTTTAACATTAATAAAGAAAATTTTCCATGTTAATTAAAATATTATCCAAACAGGAAAAACTTGTCTTTGTTTCAGGCAGAGAGTCAAGGAATAACCTGCCGTATGCTTTCTTTAAAATGCGTCCGTCCAGAACAACAACAACTCCGTGATCCGCGCTCCTTCTCATCAACCTGCCGAATCCTTGTTTAAATTTCATTACAGCGTGGGGAAGTGATAGCTGCATGAATGAACTGCCGCCGTCTTTTTCCACCGCTTCGCATCTTGCCTCAAAAACAGGATCACCCGGCGTCCTGAATGGAAGGCGGCAAATAATAACCATCCGCAGAGTGTCGCCCGGCGCATCGACTCCTTCCCAAAATGAATCTGTCGCAAAAAGGCAGGACGTTTTATCAGATAAAAATTCCTTTAAAAGGCGGCTTCTGTCATCGCCGCCTTGTTTTAAACAGCGGATGCCGATAGCTGTCAATTTATCTTTGGCGTAATCATACGCTTTTGAAAGGCTTTGGTAGGATGTAAATAAAACCAGAGCAGAGCCGCCGGAACAAGACGCGAGGTTCTCCGCGGCATGATTAATAAAATCCTGATATCCTTCTTCGTCTGGCAGGGGAGCGTCGGTAGGGGAGGCGAGTAATACCGCGTTGGAATACGGAAATGGAGAAAGAAAGCAGCCGGATAAAATATTCCTGTCTTTTAATAAACCAACTCCGCTTCGGCCGCGCCAAAAAGAAAAATCATCATTGATCGCAAGAGTTGCGGACACGCAGATAACGGATTTACATGGGGAAAAAACACTGTCTTTTAAGATTGGAGCTAAATCGAGAGGAGTGCGCGAAAAAACCACCCAGGGTTCTTTTGAAGCCCGGATTTTTTCCATCCATAAAACATCATTCTCGTGCTTGCGGTATTTACAGAAGACATCGCAAATTTCCGCAACATTTTCAAGACGCCTCATAATCGTCCGTGTTTCCCACACAACAGGGTCTGCCGCTTTTTCTTCGGGAAAATTTTCNATTATATCCCGNACCATACCGGTAAGTTTTGTAATTTCGTTTTTTAATTTTTTTAAATGAGGGAAAAACGCTTTCTTTAAAAATGATTCATCCAAAGANGGAGAGAGACGCAATATNCCCTGTGCGCCGCATANTTCAAGCGCGTTATCATCAAGGTCTTCGGCGCTTGTTCTAATTTTTTTTACAGCGTCCGCCAGCTCGTCAATTAATTCGTTATTTCCGGGAAGCATTGCGCATAACTTAATTAAAAGACCCTGTTTATTTGCCTTTCTTTTTCTGTAAAGTCTTCCAAGCTGTCGGAAAATACCTGTCCTTGCGAATTCAGCGGAGAAAAATGAAGAAGCGGCGTTTTCTATTGTATGCGCTTCGTCGATAATTAATCTTTCAAATGGAGGAAGAATGACAGTGCTTTCATACCCCGCGCCCTGAAAACGCGCCGCAAGGTCAGCAAATAAAAGATGATGATTAACAACTATTATATGGGCGTTATTTGCTTCTTTTCTAAGCGCGAGAATGAAACATTGAGATCTCCACGGGCAGTAATTCCCCAGGCAGAGATCCGATTCCGAGCATATCTGCCCCCATACTGAATCCGATGGTAAAAAATCGATCTCTGATTTTTCTCCTGTTTTTGTCTTATCTGCCCAATGAGATATATTTTTAAGCTCTTCATAATCAAAATCAAAAAGCGGCGGTTCTTTTAAAGCATCATCAAACCTGCGAAGGCAAAGGTAATTTCCCCTTCCTTTCATGATAACAGATTTTATTTTAACATCACCCATTCCCGACGCGACAAGCGGAATATCTTTTTCATATAGCTGCCTCTGGAGCGTAATAGTGGCTGTAGATATTACAACAGGCCTATTCTGTTTTTTGCCGCTGTTTAAAACGGCAAAGTGCATCGCAGGAAGAAGGTAGGCAAATGATTTTCCGACTCCCGTACCGGCTTCCGCCATAACAACAGCGTCTTCGTTAAAACCTTTTATGATAAGAGATAATAAATCAAGCTGAGCCTGTCTTGGTTCATAAGAAGGAAGCCGGGATGCTACGTCTCCCCCTTCGCGTAACGCGTTAATTATCCTGTCATGATCAAGCTTAAGCCCGGTGTCGATTTTATTCCCCATTAATCATCAATAATGCAATTACTTTCGCGTCCCCTATAATATTTTTTAATAACACATACTCATTCGGCTGGTGCATTGTTTCATCGGTTTTTGTCCATACCGCGCAGTCAATTCCGATGTTGCGAAGCGATGCCGCCATTGTGCCGCCGCCGATTCCAATTGTTTTTGTTTTAATATTGTATATTTCGCTGACAGCTTTCTCAAGCCGCTTTACAATCACAGAAGACGCTTCTGTCGGCTTTGATTCCATAAACTGGCTCAATGTATATTCAATTTTTACATTATACTTTTTTTCAATTCCGCGCATAATATTTTCGATTTCAGCTAACACGTCGCTTGATTTGTAACACGGCAGAATTCTCATGTCCATGCAGAAAATATCTTCGCCGGGGATAGTGTTAACATTTTTTACATTGGCTTCTCTTTTAGTCGGCTGAAAAGTAGAGTAGTCAGGATCGAACATCGGATCTTTTTTATTAAATTTTGAAGACAACCCGTTATAAAGGCAAACTGCGAGATCCGATCCTGCAATCATCGCGTTAACGCCGAGATCAGGCTGCGCTCCGTGCGCTTGTTTGCCGTGAACCGCAAACCTTGCCCAGATTATATTTTTTTCCGCTATTTCAATACACTCGCCTTTTATGTCTCCGCCGTCAGGGACAAGCACCATGTCATCTTTATGGAAAAGATCTTTGTGATTTTTTACAAGCCATTCAATCCCGTATTTTGATCCAACTTCTTCGTCAGAAGCAAAAAGCAGCTTGACTGTCCGAACCGGTTTTAATCCTTGTNTTACAAAAGCAAGAGAAGCAAGAGTGGAAGAAACAACTCCCTGTTGATTGTCCTCAACGCCGCGCCCGATAAGCCGTTCGCCTTTTTCATCATCCTTTCGTATAACAGTCCACGGATCGCTTTCCCATAAACTTTCTTCACCCGGCGGAACAACATCCATGTGGCTTAATACCCAAAGACGCGCGTTATCTTTTAAGCCTTCAATCGTCGCGATCAAATTTGGCCGCACTGCGCCTTTCGCTCTGCTGTCTGGAGCGTCAAAACGTTCAATGTTTGTAATGCCGTGTGAACGAAGCCATCTTTCAAGATANTCAAACTTGTCAAGCTCGCCCTCTCCCCCAGACTCTGGTGAAACAGCGGGTATCTTTGTTAACCCCGTTTCAAGATCAACAGCCAATTCAACCGCATCATCAATCCATTTAAATATCTTATCTTTCATAACNCCTAAAACCTATCCCNTATAAGCTCTCCAGCTTGTTTCGATTAACGTTTCTAAACTTGAATNTTCAGCCTTCCATTTNAGCTGTTCAGACGCAGTTTGACAGGAAGCGGTTAATACCGCCGGGTCTCCGCTTCTCCTTCCCGCTGTTTTTGCGGGGATTGGCATGCCGGTTATTTTACGGCCTATTTCAACCACTTCTTTTACAGAGAAACCTTTTTCGCTGCCGAGGTTAACAGTAAGGCTTTTATTATTTTTCACGATAAAATCAAGCGCAGCGGCATGGCCTCTTGCTAAATCTGTTACGTGAACATAATCGCGTATACACGTTCTGTCAGGGGTGTCGTAATCATCGCCGAAAATTTGCATTTCTTTTCTTATACCGCAGGCGGTTTCCATAATTATNGGAATCAGGTTTGCCGGATTTTGCTCAAGACCTGTTATGCGCCCTTTTGTATCGTAACCNGCCGCGTTAAAGTAACGAAGGCTTGCGTAACGGATGCCTTTTAATTTTTCATACCANAGTAAAAAACGCTCTATTTCCANTTTGGTAAAACCGTAATAATTTTCAGGCAGCGTTNGGTGTTTTTCATCAATCGGAAGATACTGGGGAGAACCGTAAACAGCGGCGCTTGAAGAAAAAACGATATTTTTTATTCCGGCTTCGCAGGAGGCGTTTAAAATATTAATAGTGCCTGAGATATTGTTACGCGAATATTTTTCAGGGTTCAGCATTGATTCCCCTGCCGCTTTGGACGCCGCAAGGTGTACAAGCGCGTCAAATGACAGGCTTTTCATTGCTTCAAGAAGCGCCCTGTAATCGTGAATATCGCCGTGGATAAACTTCGCTTCATTAAAAAGATTAATCCGCAATCCGCTTGAAAGATTGTCGAAAACAGTGCAATTATGACCTAAATCAAGGAATTCCCGCGTAACATGACTGCCGATATAACCGGCTCCGCCTATAATTAAAATATTCATGTATGAATTATACATCGATTCATAAAAAATATTCTAGATGTTCTTTATTTCCGCTGCTGTCTCTTCCCATTCGCGGGTTTTTGCTTCAATGCCGGAAGCGCACTCATCAAGCTTAATTTTTACTTCCCTTGCCTTATCCCCGTTGGAATAAATTCCGGGATTTGACAATTGCGCTTCAAGCAGCCGTTTTTTATTATCAAGCTCTTCAAGCGATTTTAAAATTTCGGATTCTTTTTTTTCAAGCCTTCGTAAAATGGTTTGCTTTTGCTTGTCAATAATTCTTCGCTGTTCATTACTGACATTCAAATCCGCGGATTTTAAATCATTGTTTACATTTTCCGTGCTGTCAGCTCCGTTCATGCCTTCAGACGTTCTTTCAAGATAGTACCCATAATTACCGTAAAACAGCTTCGCGCACGCGGGTGATAATCCGCTGCCGGGAGTAAGTTCAAGCGTTTTTGTCGAAAGTTTTTCCATAAAAGCGCGATCGTGAGATACAAATATAATTGTTCCATCAAATTTATTTAAAGCATCAAGTAGTATATCTTTTGAATAAAGATCAAGGTGGTTTGTAGGCTCGTCAAGAATCAAAAGGTTCATAGGTTTTAAAAACATTTTTAAAAGAGCAAGACGGCTTTTCTCGCCGCCTGAAAGAACTGATACGCTTTTATACACATCGTCGCCGCGGAATAAAAAAGCTCCAAGCATGTCGCGTAACTTTGGAATTAATGCTGTAGGAGATTCTTCTTCCATAAACTCTATTACAGATTGAGAGGAATCCATAGCCTCAGCGGCGTCCTGGGAAAAATATCCTGATTTTATTCCTGTTCCCAATTTTACATTTCCTTCAAAATCATTGTCTGCTTCTGCGATGATTCTAAGGAGAGTGGTTTTTCCCGCGCCGTTAGGACCTGTGACAACAAGGCGTTCCTTCGCGTCAAGCAGTAAATCAAGTCCCGAAAGCACTTGGCGCTTTCCATAACTTTTTCCGATGCCTTCAAGAGAAAGAGCGATGTTAGGTGAATGAGGCGCCGGAGGAAAATTAATATTGATTTTTTTGAATGTCTCAGGAATCACGATGTGTTCCATTTTTTCCAAACGTTTTATAAGTTCCTGTGCGAACGCCGCTTTTGACGCCTTGTAGCGGAAACGGCGGATAAGAGCTTCTGTCCTTGCGATTTCTTCCTGCTGCTCATTATAGCGTTTAACGATACTTTCAAGTTCAATCCGACGTGTATTTTCATATGCGCTGTAATTACCCGCGTAACGTTTCAAGTTTCCGTTAAAAATTTCGTATACTTCGTTCACGCAGTAATCAAGAAAATATCTGTCATGCGAAACAAGCAGATATCCGCCTGTAAAACCTGAAAGCCTGTTTTCAAGCCATGACCTTGCTTCTATATCGAGATAATTTGTAGGCTCGTCAAGCAGGAGTATATCAGGTTTTTCAAGAAGAACCTTTGCAAGAGCAATCCTCATCTGCCAGCCGCCTGAGAACTCTCCCGTATCGCGGGTCATGTCGTTAGGTGAAAAACCAAGACCGCGTAAGACGGAAGAAATCTCTCCTTCGCGCATATAATATCCT
Organism: Treponema sp.; assembly: GCA_009786625.1. GTDB lineage: Bacteria > Spirochaetota > Spirochaetia > Treponematales > Breznakiellaceae > WQXQ01. The sequence continues at coordinate 7,000 of WQRT01000051.1, read as the reverse complement.
GTCTCTTCAATCAGTTCCTGAAGGTTATGATGCTCTTCCAAAAGATTATTTACAGACTGATCCTTTGTGTTTGTTTTTTCCAGAAGTTCTCCTGTTTTTTCCAGTTTATCAAGAAGAGCGTGAACAAAAGCATAAGCTGTTTCCGCTTCATCACGCAGGCTTTTTCCGCGGTGAACGATTCCGGATTGCGGCAGATACGAGATGCGTGTATCTTTCTGCACAGCCCGCTCGCCAGAATCCGCGTTTAATTTTCCTGCGATTATTTTCATCAATGTGGATTTTCCGCTGCCATTGGCTCCCGTAAGACATGAACGAGAGCCTGAAGCAAGGCGGAGAGAAACATCTTTAAGTATATCCCTGTCGCCGAAAGCAAGGCTGACACGGGAAAATTGAACAAAGGACATTTTAAAACTGGTTATCTCTGAAAAAGTAAAGAACAACAGGAGTAGAGGAACGCCGCATAACAGTTGATTCCTCGATTCCGTAATCCGGAACTATTTCCAGGCGGAGCCCCTGATTATCAAGGCTGTACATAAAATAAACTGTATTTTTTTGTCTTACGTCGGTAAAGCGCATTGTGAAAGCGCCGTTATATCGATCTTCATATGACGGAGAAATAAAAAGATCCATGTTGATGCGCCCATTACCTTTTGTTTCGTCGGATAAATGCTGAGGGACAAGAAGCTCAAAACCTTTCCAGACAAAATCTCCGGTGCGGAGGAATGTAATGGTACCATAATTGTTGCTTGTAAAAGCGGGTCCCTGATCGTATATGGAGGCAAACTGCCCGTTACGGCGTTCGTTCTCCTGAAGAATTATATCATTCAAATCCCTTGAAAGAGAAACAAATAAAATTGTGCGCCTGCTCCCAGTCCCTTCCGCAAACTGCACGGCAAGAGTTGTATTGGTGCGTAAAACCATTTGTAAATTTGTTCCTTCAAAACGCCATACCCGCTCGCCGTCGGGAACAATTCTATCGTAAGAAAACTCTCTTTCTAAATCAGGCAGAATAATTCTCGCGATTCCTGTTTCCTGACCGGGATCAAAACGGTAGTTTCTTTCAAGCATTTGAGTGTTAATACGCCTTGTATTGATCATTTGAAGATAAATTTCAGGCGACCATCTTCTTGATAAAACTCTTTCAAGATCGGGATCAGGCGCTGTGTCCGTCTTAGAAGTATTCGCGGACTGTACAGATCCTTCATTTTGATTGAATATTCTTAACCGGTACGAAAAACAATATCCGACCGCGCCGTCCGCTGTCATAACCTTGTACCAGTCGCCGGGAAGCGGCTCGCCGGTTGTGCTTATCGGCGGGATGCCGTTCGCGATATCAAGTATTTTTATAATTTCGCCAAGACGAAGACGGTACACGCGTTGAGAGTTATTATCAGGGAAATCACGAATCGGAAGACCGTCCTGTAAATTTTCACCGTAATAAAGTGCAAACCGCGAAAATTCCTGCGCCCATTTTATTGCGCTGCTTCTGCTGCCGATAAATTCAAGCTGCGCAAGCGGAATCTCTAGTTTATAATCTTTGTTCCCTCTTGCGGTATCGGGAAGACCGATAACCCAGATTTTCTCGATATTTGATTTGATATAAACAGGCAGAACAGTGCCGGAATCAACGGGAGGATCATCAATAGACCATAAAAGAACTCCATACCCCATCCGCGAACATGAAACCAACGCAAAACTTGAGAAAAGTAAAAATAATAATATTGATCGGAATTTTCTATCCATCAAGGAAGATATTGTACCATAAAAACTTGCAACATGGAACATGGACTTCTGCGGAACCAAATATTAGTGAACCGGCAGGTTCACGATTGAACGGACTAACACAGATTTAAATAAATCTAATCTGTGTTAATCCGCTTCTGATATCTCGGTTACTCAACTACAGCGACAATGTCCGCGATTTTTAAGATCAAGTGCTCTTCGCCGTCAATCTTAATCTGGGTTCCGGCATATTTATCATACATAACCCTGTCACCGGCGTTAACGGTAATTTTTTCTTTTTCCGTACCCGGTCCGACGGCTGCGACTGTTCCCTGCTGGGTTTTTTCCTGAGCTGTATCAGGAATGATAATTCCTCCGGCGGTTTTTGCTTCATTTTTTTCAAGTTTAACCAAAACCCGGTCAGCCAAAGGCCTTACTTTCATATATCTCCTCCAAATTTAATAATATTTACGGTTCAATATACAAAAACCGCGGATAACAGTCAAGCGGCATTTACAACCCAAGTCTCTGTAACTCAAGACCAGCGCTCATATTATCAGGGTCAAGATCGGCGGCATATTGAAGAACGCGGATCACTTCCATCGGGCGGTTCATGGCGGTAAAACATCTTGCGATACGCATCTGGACAAGCGAGGCGGTCTTGTTATCACGCACTTTTGCGGAAGCAAGCTCGTACTGCTCAAGTGCGCGGGATGACATCCTCATCTCTTCAAGAATTCTGCCTAAATTCGCGTATACGGACCAATCCGCCGATTCATCGGGAATTGAACTGAGTATCTCCTGCGCATCGCTTAAATAACCATTGTACATCAATTGAACTACAGAAAAGACCTGCGCCCACCGGCTTTTAATCTGCAATCTGTCCAATCTCTCAAGGAGGATGGCTGTTTCGTCGTATTTTCTGTGTATGAATAAATTCCACGCCGCCCACCTGTATAACTCTTCATCATCGCCGTGCCTGTCAAGAAGGAGCCATGTTTCGGCGGTTCTTCTGTCTATATTCCAGACGGGAGATGTGCGTCTTACTATTTCTAAATCAATATAGGGGAAGCGCCCCGGCGGAAAATCAGAAATATTCTGCAAAAATGAAAGCGCGGCGCTTCTTTCAAGAAAACGGCTGTACCTGATCATGCCGAATTGTTTCGCCGGAACAGACGATGAAACCGCTTCTATATTTACAAGTCTTTCAAGGTAACCTCTCTGTTCATTCGGATCATCCGTAGTTACCGCCATATTGTAAAGACAAGTATATCCCGGCATCATTGACCAAATTATTTTAGCGCTGTCAATAAAACCTGCCAGATACAGCGCGTCGGCCTGGCGGATATTCGCCGCATCATCATTTATATCCGCGAAATACTGTGCGCTCTTTATCAAATCTCCAAAATCGTAATTATACTCAGCCGCGAAACGCAGCGCGGATATTGTGTTATCATTTAGTATCGTCTGGATATCGGAAGAAGCGCCTCTTTTGTCCCCTCGAAGAATTTTTAATAAAGCAAGATCGATTGAAACCGCGGCGGTTCCGTCAGAGTGAACATTGTCCGGAATTGAAAGCGCCGCTTGAGGATTTTTAAAATCGCCGAGAAGCGCGTGAATACTTAAACGAAGCGTGTTAAAATCGTTCATAAGAGGCAGCCAGCCGCGCAGTTTTTCTTCGGACTGCGGATTTAACGCGCTGTCTTTTATCAGAGCGGCAGACGCTAAAACGGCAACAGGCTGTGAAAGCGGATATGCAGATAACGCCCTGTTGATGGACTCATGGTAATTGGAAAGAGACGGCGGATGGACAAGAGATAAAGCCCTCCTTCGTTTTAGAATGGAAAGCCATGATTCAACGCCGATGGCGGCTTTTTCCAGACGGTCAAGCTCCTCATTTAAAAAAGCGTACTCTCTTTCGGTTCCGAAGATGTCGTTTTTTAACGCATCCCATTCCCGCAGCAAATAATGAAAATTTTCATGAGTTACTTTTAACGAGTTGTTTCTTTCGATTAACGTGACAAAGAAAAAAATACTGCCTGACATTATTAAAAATATCGCGCCTGACAGCATCGTTATGCGCAATAAGCCGCCGTTGTTACCCGAAATTTTCATTTTTTATCTTTTGCGGAAGATTGTAATGTTTTTCGGACGCTGTCAAGAACGCCGTTTACAAATTTAAAGGACTCATCCGCGCCGAACTCTCTGCATATACCGATAGCTTCGTCAATTATAATAGAAGGTGAAATATCATGATACAAAAATGAATAAACGGATATTCTTAGAACTGCAAGATCTACACGGTTAAGACGTGTAATATCCCAGTTATCAAGATGCTTTTTAACAAGATTGTCGACTTCCGTGATATTTTCGATTACTCCGGCAATCATGTTACGCGAAAAAACAGCGATACCTTCATCAAGTTTGGCAAGTTTATCTTCATCCACCCAGTCAAAGGAAAGAAGCTCATCCACCGGGACTTGGTTGGCTTCCCAGAAGTAAAGAGCCTGAAATGCAAGAATACGGCCTTTACGCCTGGACGCCATTTATATCACCAGTTCAGATTACTTTCAAATATCTGAAAAGGATTTCCTGTCCGCAGCTCTGTAATTAATTCCTGGGTCGCCTGTGCCAGAATTGCTTGCTGTCTCTGAGCAAAAAGCATCTGTCCGATATGTTCCCTTACAGTTCCTCTTCTTCCGGGTTGAAGGATGTCGTCAAGTTCAAGGACTCTGTGCGCGTAATTTTCGGTTACTTTAACGATTTGAAAACCCTGCAGCCCTTCTATAATTCTTGATACCTGTCCCTGCTGAAGGCCGAACACTACATTCATAAACTCCTGGCCGAGTGAAGAAAAGGCTTCGCGGTTCCTCGGAACAAAACCAAAATCCCCGGCTTGATAACCCGAATTTGGTGCTGCGCTGCGGGCGGCAACTTCGTCAAATCTGGAAGGATTTGAGCCAATCTCCTGAAACAGTCTGTCTGTCAACGCCCTTGCAGCCGTTCTTGAAGCTGCGTCAGCGCCGTATGAAACCTGTATTACAGAACAGCGGACAGTCTCAGGACGGACAAGTTCGCTTCTTGAAAGATTGAATTGAGCGAGAATATCAGCTTCTGAGGGCTGCTGTACCGAGTTAATCAATTCGCCTTTTCTGTGCATTAAATATTTTTGAACTAACATCTGCTTGCGCAGTTGATCCCTGAAATCGTTCATATTAAGACCGCTTTCGTTCATAATAACCTGGCTGAATTCCGCATCTGTCGGCTGGCGTCCCAACTGTTGAGCCACTGCGGCGCGGTACTGCTGAATCTGCTGGTTTAATTCATTATCAGTTAAATTAACCCTGTCACGTTCGGCTGCTTGTATAACGAGCCTTTCATTGATCATTATGTCAAGAACATGGGTACGCAGGCGTCTTTGCGATTCTGCGGTTGTCGGAGATCGCCCCATCTCCTGGGTTAACTGCGCCAAAAACGCCTGCATCTGCTGCGGCTGGCTTTCTATACGGCTTACTTCCGTACGAAGTTGCCCAACTGTAATGGGTTCCGTCCTGATCAGGTTAATTGTCGCCGCCGGCTGCAATCCAGCCTGCGCGAAAAGCGAGACAGTAGTAATTACTCCCAAAATCACAAATAATGTCTTTTTCATAAAAATCCTTCTATAAGGTTAATATATCACTTATTTAAACAAATGATAAGGGGAAAGGTTATTAATTTTCAAAACCGCAATCTTTTTAGGGAATAGGGATTAGGGGGTAGGGGATAGAGGTTAGGAATTAGGGGTTAGGGGATAGTGTCTAATTACTAATCACTCTAAGACGGCTCTGATTCTTCTTATTCCTGCTGATGATGATTGTTCTTTTTGGATCTTGAATTTTCCTAATACTCCGGTTTTTTCCACATGCGGGCCGCCGCAGACTTCTTTTGTAAAAAAATCGGAAGGAGATAATCCTATTGTATAAACTTTCACCTGCGCTTCGTATTTTTCTCCAAAAAGAGCGATTGCCCCGCTGTTTTTCGCCTCTTCAAGACCCATCGTTTCCATAAAGACATTCAAATCCCTGTTTATTTGCTCATTTACAATATCCTCAACCGCTTTAATCTGTTGTTCAGTCATCGGCGCATCGTGGGTAAAATCGAACCTTAAACGCTCGGCAGTAATATTACTGCCTTTTTGGGCGACATGATCCCCAAGCACTGTTTTTAAAGCCTTGTGCATAAGGTGGGTAGCGGTATGGTACTTTACTGCCATCTCCCCTTGATCCACAAGACCTCCCTTAAATGACTGCCCGCTTTGGGATCGGGACAGCTCCTGATGTTTTTTAAACGCCTCGTCAAATTCTTCCCTGTTTACAGTCATTCCGCATTCCGCAGCGAGTTCTTCAGTCAGTTCGATGGGAAACCCGTATGTATCGTACAATTTAAACGCAAGCCGCCCGGACATTATCTTTCGCGGATCTTTTAATAGATTGGGAAGCAGTTTTTCAAATTCATGTTCTCCCTTCTGAAGCGTTTCCATGAATTTCGCTTCTTCTTTAATAAACTCGTCAAGAATGAAGCCGCGTTTTTCATTTAACTCTGGGTACGGTCCTTTAAATTGATCGATAACGGCTTCGGCGATAGGGGAGAGTTCCATACCTTCGCCTGATAGTTTCCGCCCGTGCCTTACTGCGCGGCGTATCAAACGGCGCAGGACATATCCTGCGCCCACATTGGAAGGCGTGACCGCTTTTGGATCGCCTAAAATAAATGTCGCGGATCGCACATGATCAGCGATAATGCGTATCGATCGATCTGTTTCGATATTCTTTCCGCTTGTGTATTTGCAATTACCGGCTTTTTCTATCGCGGCTATAATCGGCTCAAAAATCGTCGTATCGTAAACGCTTGATTTTCCGTTTAGAACAGTAATCGTTCTTTCGATGCCCATGCCGGTGTCAACGCATTTTCGCGAAAGAGGCTCGTATTCGCCTTTCGCGTTCTTGATATACTGCATGAAAACATCGTTCCAAATCTCAAGCCACTTATTGCACGAACAGCCGGGTTTGCAATCAGGCCCGCAGGGAGCGTCCCCCATGTAATAAAACATTTCAGAATCAGGACCGCATGGGCCGGTGGTTCCCACAGGACCCCACCAGTTATCTTCACGCGGAAGATAAGAAATCCTATTGATACCCACACTCTTCCAGATCCCCGCCGAATCATCATCCCTGGGGACTTCTCCTTCACCTTTAAAAACAGTAACGCCTAATTTTTCGATTGGTATGTTAAGCCACTG
>WQRT01000050.1 GCA_009786625.1 Treponema sp. | reverse complement strand
ATGACACGAACTTCCGATGTTTTAAACGTAATGAAAGATTTATCAGAAAAAATCGGAGCGGAAAGAGTGATATGGCGGTATGATCCTGTTATCCTTACCACCGTTACAGACGAAGATTTTCACAGGCGGAATTTTGATTATTTAGCCCGGAATCTCGCGGGTTTTGTAAAGCGCGTTATTATCAGTCTTTATGATGAATACAACGCGCCGAAAAAACGTTTTGATGCAATGGAGAAATCTTCCGACTTTAAAATGCTGGATATAGGCGGTAATATTCATGACCTGCTCGCTGATATCGCGAAGATCGCACACGCGAATAATATTGAAATTCAAAGCTGCGCTGGAAAAGAAGATTTCACTTTAATCGGGATAAAACCGGGCGCGTGTATTGATGCCGCGTTACTCGAAAGATTATTTGGCATAAAATTAGGCGGTAAAGATAAAAATCAACGTTCTAACTGTCTTTGTTGTAAAAGCACAGACATCGGCGCGTATAATATGTGCGAGGCGCACTGCGTATATTGTTACGCGACATAATTTATTTTATTTTGAACTCGGGAATTATTTATTACGCTGCCTTCTAATTTCGTATAACAACACGCCCGCCGCTACCGAGACATTCAGCGAGTCAATGCGGCCTGACGAGGGGATTCCCACAAAACCGTCGCATTTTTCGCGTAATAGCCGCGAAATGCCTGTGCCTTCGCCGCCGAGTACAAGCGCGGTTCTGCCGGTTAGATCTTTTTCGTAAACAGGATCGCCCTCCATGTCGGCGCCGTAGATCCAAAAACCGGCTTCTTTCAGGTCTTCCATCGCCCGCGCGAGATTCGGCGTTTCCGCCTGCGCTACCCATGAAACCGCGCCCGCCGATGTCTGCGAAATTACCGCCGCGTGTTTCGCGTTGCGGCGGCTGCGCGCGAGTACAAGATCAACCGCAAATTGATCGCAGCAGCGCAAAATCGCGCCGTAGTTGTGCGGGTCTGTTATCTCATCAAGGATTAAAACAAGCGCGTTTTTTCTGTCGTTCAAACCGGCGATAAAATTTTCAAGGCTGATTTCCGCGCCGCNATCNATATCCTCAACGCTCAGAGCGATGCCNCGGTTATCGGGCGCGATGTTGTCAAGATCAAATGTCCCTGTTCTTTCAAGGCGTATTTTATTATTGACAGCTAACGATACAATTTCTTTCGCGCGCGGCCCGGCTTTNGCGACAAGCANAGGCCCGCACGNCTGTCCTGATTTAATTTTTTCTTCGATGGCGTGAAAGCCTGTTAAATACATAATTTTTCCTTANCTGTTAAGTAACCCTGTATATTTTTGCACAAAACCGCAGGGACGATAAGTCATTTTAGCNTGACGCATGCCCTCGTTTCCAAGGTCCTGTTCGCGGTTTATCAAAGTGAAAAAACGGGGCAGGGAAGCGGCGAACGCCTGATTTACAAATTGATATATGCCCCTGTATTCGTCAACCGCTTTTTCAAAATGAGTAACAAACATTTTTCCCCTCGCGATGCTCTCTCCAAGGCAAAAGGCGGCCGGTTTACCGTCAACATAAAATATCGAGCCTTTCAGCGCGAGAGTGTCAAAAAGTTCAAGAGCTTCTTTTGCCGCCTTGTAGTCGCCGTCATCGCCGTTATTTTTTATAATCGCGTCTTCACGCCAGCGTTCAAGCACTTCCGCCGCATCGGGAATCAATATTGCGTTTAACGTTTTTTGCTCGTGGTTGGAATATGTGTTTAAAAAATTGTTAACATGGTTTTTCTTTTTGTGAAACTTTTTCCCGGCGAGAAGAGACAGTTCTTCGCGGCTGTAAAGATAATCAAAATTATCCCTGTCTTCCGTAAAAACGATTCCGCGCTTTTCGTATTCTTCCTTTACCGGAGATAATACCGATTCTGAAATATTTTTCCAGTAATCGTGCGACGCGAATAAAGATTTAAGCGTTTCCCAATCAGGCGCGGCGCAGGGAGTCATAAAAAACTTTTTTCCGTTCGCTGGTTGTATGCCGGAGATAATAAAGCCGCCGCTTTCNCCGTTTGCCATAACATTACGNGAAATGCGGTAATTGTATCTGTTCCTGAAAAGATAAAGACCGGAAAATGTAAATTCNGACACACCGTCAAAAGTTAAAGAGAGGCGGGGATGTAATGATTCCTTTGACTCAATACCCAGCGGGGTAAAATCGGGGTAATTCGGAACTGGCATATTTACGATTCACGTTTCTCGCTTTCCGATATTTTAGCGAGGACAGCCCTTTTTGATCCTATCAATATAGAAACGGGTTCCAGAATCGGAATATTTTCGCAGGCTATTTTTACAATAACCGTCATGGGAACAGCGAGAATCATGCCCGCGAAACCCCAGATGTAACCCCACAACGCTAACGAAATTAATATAACAAGCGGTGATATGCCCACATTATCGCCGATTATTTTCGGGTCGATCATATTCCCAAGTATCATATTAACGGCGAATACAATAATAACCACAATGATTACCGGAGCGGGATCAGGCCAGAATTGAAGCAGCGCGAAGAGCGATATCGCAACGCCTGTGACAATGCTTCCGAGCGTCGGGATAAAGTTCATTATAAATTGTATAGCGCCCCAAACAATCGCGAACTCAAGTCCGACCAGATTAAACGCGATTATAAAAATTACCGCGTTCGCAAGCGAGATAAGAAATTTCGCCGCAAGGTATCTTGTAACCTGCGAAATTAAATCATGCCCCATCTGATTTATTCGATTCAACTTACTATGAAACGCGGCTTCCAGTTTCAGTTTAAAAAACCCGGCTTCCAGCAGCAGGAAAACAACGAAAATGACAACTAACACAGCGTTGGAAATGAATCTTAACGATGTATTGGAAAGCGTAAACGTAAAATCGCGCACCCATGTGCGTATCAACTGCTGCCCCCAAAGATTCTGCCAGAAGCTCAATTCCACATCATTCGGAAGTCCCAGTAATGAAGACGCCCAATTGTAAATTTCCGTAAAACGATTTTCATATTTTGGGTATTGATCGATAACAACTTTACCGGATGTAAAAAGAATAACTCCAAAAAGATACAAACCTGAGATAATTATTACTACTATTAATAAAATCGACACTGCGCGGGGACAGCGTATTTTATCAAGTGATTTCATTAATGGNTACATAACAAACGCCAGCAGCACNGCTACTGTAAACGGGAGGACGACGGAAGCTGTAAATTTTAAAACCGCNCCCGCGGCAATGATACAGATAAAAACCATCAGGGAAAAAACGGCTCTGCCTGAATGAAATGTTTTTGAAACGTTATCCATTACTTCAATTATGTCACAAAATACCAAAATGGGCAATAAACTACTTGACCATCGATCTGAATAATATTATGTTTGAAGTAGACTGATAATACGGTGTTGTGATTGTGATATGGATGAAATTAACATAAAGTTTGAACGCAGTCCGGCTTCTACAGGCGGCCGGATCAGTGGCGGCTGATGTTCCAGCAATCATCTGCGCAATCGTACATCTTATGTTTCACAGAAGGCGTATATCAGCAGCCTCCCGGGTTTCCTCACCTCCTTTTCCCGGGAGGTTTTTTTTTCGTCTGTAAATNAAAAACCCCGCCGNAAAGCGGGGTTCTTTTTACATGTTAGAGCTGGAATCTTAATCCGAAAGTNGCTCCGTAACTGCCGTCCATGAAATTATACATTCCCGTCAAATCAATTCTTATAACAACTATGTTGAACGAAAGCCCGCCGAACACGCGCGCGTTTATTTTGCCGTCTACATTTTTTATGTACTCAAAACCATTTTCACCGCTGATATTCATATTGAACTGTTCGTTTATTACCGCCATTTGATCATGCGTAATTGTATCACCGTCAACCTTTATGGATGTAGAAACTCTGTATCCTGCGTTTGACAATGAATAACTTACACCCAGACCGAGATACGGAGTAACGATTAATAGCGGGAAGGAAGCCTGAGCTTTCAATTCAATAACTGTCGTCTCCCAGCGTAATTCTAACAAAGGATTGGTGATCTGGAAAACGCTATCATCGTTTATAAGCGGATTATAGAATGAAAAGGAAGTTCCAACCGGTACGCTTGCGGAAACTCCGCCGTTCATATAATTGAAACCAAGTCCGACTGAAACTTTTAACGGAATAATATCCGGCAATACGGAATAGCGGACATCCGCGCCTACAAGCAGGTAATCCAGATCAAGATCGAATGCGTTAAGAAGGGGAATACTGCCCGCAGGTATTACGCCGAATTTAACCCCGACGTCGAACGGGAAGAATAACCCTCCGACTCTGCCTTCTATTGTGTAACCCGGAAGCGGAAGCCCTACGCCGCTGAGCATATCAAGTGACGGAGCATCGAACATTTCCAATAAACTGGATATCGATCCTATGTTCATAAATGTAGCGCCCGCGGATATACCCACGCCGAAATGAGGCGGCATACTCGGAAATACCTTTCCGATATAGGCGTTGGACCAGTTTAACCCCATCGTTGCATTGAACGGCAGCGCTTCTGCCATTGAGTCAGCGAAATTCTCTACCGCGTTTTTCAGATCATCAAGTGAATAATCCAGCGATTGTGAAAACGCCGGGNTTNCGGCTAATAANAGAATAACCATGCCGGTAATTACAATTTTTCTTATTTTNCCCATATACTCCTCCTGGGCGGGTTTAGATTTTATCTACAAATTCCATTATACCACAAAATTCAGGAAAAACCAATATTTAATTTTACCGGGAAAAGCTTATTTAACGATTATTTGATATTGTTTTAACTCTTTCGGCTTGACTTGCGCTCTTTTAACGTAATAACATGAATCGTCCCGTGTCAGGAACCGTGCGAGCCGTCGCCGCCCAACCCCGCCAGGTCCGGAAGGAAGCAACGGTAAGCGGAAGCCTGCTGCGCCGCGGCACTCCTGGCGCGGGATAGATTTATACGCTTGACCCTCTTCCTATATAATAATACCATAATCGAATGGCAGACAGATTCGGCGAATCCAGCAGATTCGAGGTAACCGCTTCCAGATACAGGCCAAAAACGTTTGACGAACTTGCCGGTCAGGAATTTGTTGTCTCAACCATAAAAAACTCGCTTAAAAACGGCCATATCGCCAACGCCTATCTTTTTTCCGGGCCGAGGGGATGCGGCAAAACCAGCGCGGCGCGTATTCTTGCGCGTTCCCTCAACTGCACAACAAATAAACCGGAAAGCGGCCTTGAAGCCTGCGGCGTCTGCGATAACTGCCGCGCTGTCAGCGCGGGTTCCAGTATGGATGTGCTTGAAATTGACGGCGCGTCCAACAATTCCGTTAATGATGTGCGCCAGATCAAGGACGAGGTTCTTTTCGCGCCGCAAGCCGGACGTTACAAAGTTTATATAATCGACGAAGTTCACATGCTTTCCTCTAGCGCGTTTAACGCTCTTTTAAAAACGATTGAAGAGCCTCCGCCGTACATTGTTTTTATTTTCGCCACGACAGAACTTCATAAGGTTCCCGCTACAATTAAAAGCCGCTGCCAGCAGTTCAACTTCAGATTGATAACTGTCGAGGTGATTCAAGGAATACTAAAAAAAATCTGCGCAGATAATAAAATTCAAGCTGAGGATGACGCGTTGTTTTGGATCGCGCGTGAATCCACAGGCTCCATGCGCGACGCTTTTACGCTTTTTGATCAAGTTGTCTCTTTTTCCGGCGGTAAAATTGAAAGCAAAGTGATCCGGGAAAAACTCGGCATCATCGGGCTTGATAAATTAAACGCGTTAGCTGAAGCCTGCGCGGAAAATGACGCCGCCGCTTCTTTTGCGTTAGTTGACGAAATTCTTGACAGCGGCGTNGCGATTGAACAATTTATTATCGATCTGGCAGGATATTACCGCAGCCTCCTTCTTATAAAAAACGGNATAACAAGGGAATCCATTCTTGGTTACCGCCCGGAAATATTTTCCGCGAAGGCTCTTAACACTTACGATTTTATCCGTCTTGANCANGCGGTTGACATAATGCTTAACTGTTACCGCGGAATCCGCTATTCGGTGTCCGAGCGTTTCGAGCTTGAGACAGCCGTTTCAAAATTGATCTGGCTGACAAAATGGGTGTCGCCCGCGGAACTCAAAGCCGCGATTGATGATGCCCGCGGCGTTATAGGCGGCTTTAAAGCGGGCGCCGCGAACGCTTCTTCGGGTGCAGCCATGAGTGCAGTTGCAGGCGCAAATGCGGGCGCATCTGCGGGCGCGAATCAAAGAGCTCCGTTTTCACCTAACGCGTCAACTCCGCAGGGCGGAGCAGTTCCTGCCGCGAAAATGTCTTTTAGCGACGGCAGCACGCTGGCCGCCGACTTTCAGCGCGTGATATCCGCCAGAGGATCTGTAAAAGATCAGGAAGAGGAAGATGTCCCGCTTTGGAACGGCGCGGTACATGGTAAAAAAGAAGAGATACCCGAACAAGTAGAAAAGTTTGTATCAAAAATACATGGAACCATCGTATCTCAATCAACGGAGTAAACATGAATATTAATCCATTCGATATTTTAAAAAACGCGCAGAAAATACAAGAACAGATGAACGGCTTTCAGGAAAAACTTGGCGCTATAAGTTCAACCGGAGCCGCAGGCGGCGGCCTTGTGGAAATTGACATCAACGGGAAACTTGAACTTCTTGCCGTGAGAATTTCGCCGGTCGCGATGGAAGACGCGGAAATGCTGCAAGACCTGATCATGGCGGCTTTCACCGACGGCATGACAAAGGTAAAAGAATTGATCGGAAGCGAAGCCGCGGCGATGACAGGCATGAACATTCCCGGTTTTCCGGGGCTTCAATAAAACGCGAAGAGGCTTATGTGAATGCCCTTGACAGGTTGATCGCGTTATTTTCCAAACTTCCCGGCATCGGGAAAAAAAGCGCGGGCAGAATCACTTATCACATTCTTGACAACCCCGCGCTCGCCGCCGCGCTCGCCAAAGAACTTTCCAATCTGCATCAGGCTGTTAAACGATGCGGCGTTTGCGGCGCATTCACCGAGACAGATCCATGCCCAATCTGCGCCGATCCGGCGCGGGATCATTCGCTAATATGTGTCATTGAGTGCGCGCAGGATTTGCGGATCATCGAAGAAGGCCGCGAGTTTAACGGCGTGTACCATGTCTTAGGCGGATTAATCGCGCCGCTTGAAGGAGTAAGCCCGGCGAATCTTACAATTGACAAATTGATCGAACGCATCGGAAAAAATAATGCGCGTGAATTGATCCTCGCTTTGAATCCCACCGTCGAAGGCGATACAACCGCGCTTTATATACAAAAAACGCTTAAAGGTTATCCTGTGGAAATAACGCGGCTTGCGTCAGGAATGCCTGTCGGCGGAAATATTGAGTATATCGATAAATTAACGTTATCGCGCAGCTTCCGCGGACGAGTTAAAATATAATCTGTTAACGTTAAACGCCGCTTTACACCGGCCGCGTCTAATCAATTAATGAAAATCGCCCCAGCGCAGACCTGTCTCCACACTCACGCGAAGCGGAATACTCAGTGAAACCGCTTCTTCCATCTCCGCTTTAACAAGTTTCGCGGCGGCCTGCGCTTCGTTTTTCGGACATTCAAGTATCAGTTCGTCATGAACCTGTAAAAGAAGACGCGCGCCGCTTTTTTCGTCTGTTAGTTTTTTATCAAGATTGAGCATGGCGGTTTTAACGATGTCCGCCGCTGATCCTTGAATCGGCGTGTTAACCGCTATCCGCTCAGCGGCGGATTTTTCTGTTTTGTTACGCGAATTGATCGTTGGAATGTAACGCCGCCTGCCTGAGATTGTGGTGACATAACCCTGGCTTTCGGTTTTCTTAATCGTTTCTTCGATAAATTTTCTGACTCCCGAATATGTGTTAAAGTAGGCGGTAATGAAATTCTGCGCTTCCGTTCTTGAGATATTAAGTTCGTTGGCAAGACGGAACGCGCTCATTCCGTAAATTACTCCGAAGTTGATTGTCTTTGCCATGCGCCGCTGTTCGCTTTTAACGCCGCTTTCATCAATGCCGAAAATTAAAGACGCTGTGCGCGTGTGAACATCGCGGTTATCCTTAAATGCTGAAATTAAATTTTCGTCGCGCGAAAGATGAGCGAGGATAACAAGTTCTATCTGGCTGTAATCCGCGGAGATGAGAAGGCATCCTTTTTTCGCGGTGAACGCCTCGCGTATACGCCGTCCTTCCTCCGCGCGTATCGGAATATTTTGCAGGTTGGGTTCACGGCTGGAAAGCCGTCCTGTGGCGGTTCCCGTCTGTACAAAGTTCGTATGCAGGCGCCCTTCGCTGTCTGCCATGTCAGCTAACGTATCGACATAGGTTGATTTTAATTTTGCGAGGCTTCTGTGGCGCAAAATTAATGCGGGAACAGGATCTTCCCGCGCGAGTTCTTCCAGCGCCGCCGCGTCTGTTGAGTAGCCGGTCTTTGTTTTTTTTCCGGGATTCAGCTTTCGTTCGGTGAAGAGCACTTCCTGAAGCTGCTTTGGGGAAGAAAGATTAAACTCATGTCCAACAATTTTCCATGTCTCCGCTTGAATTTCATCCAGATCTTTCGCAAGCTCCGCGCCGTATTCGATTAATGCTTTAGGTTCAATTTTAATTCCTTCGCCTTCCATCTCGGCAAGGATCGGCAGTAACGGCATCTCAAGATTTTTAAAAAGATCGACGGAAGAAGTTTTTTCGAGTAACGGTTCAAGGTGCGCTTTTAACCTGATGCATAAATCAGCGTCCTCGCCGGAATAACGCGCGGCGGTTTCCAGCGGAACAACATCGAACGTACAGCCTTTTGGGACTATATCATTGTATTTAATCGGAACGCAGTTAAACGTGTGCGACGCGAGAGAATCCAGCGAATAATTATTACGCTCGGGATTATAAATCCACGCCGCGATCATCGTGTCCCATATTCTGCACTGCCAGCGGCTGATGCCCCAGCCCCTGCTCACCTTATAATCAAATTTTAAGTTATGCGCAACAATCGTCATTTCGTTGTCTTCTAAAAGCGGCGCGAGCAGGGCGCGCACTTTTTCCGGGCTGATAAAAGGAGATGGTTCGCTTTCAACGATCTTTGATTTGTCAGCGTTTTCCGTATTAGTAACGCCGTGAGGCGCGACAGGCACATAAAACGCTTCCTTTGGCTTTAGCGCGAGCGAAATCCCGATGGGGCGGGAGTTCCACGCGTCCAGCGAATCAGTTTCAAAATCCAGCGCAAGTATTTTTTGTTTTTGCGCTTGTTTCAAAACAACTTGCAGTTCTTTTAAATCAAGAATTATTTTATAAACGCCGTCCCCAATCAATGAAGGATCGGCTGTTCCAAAATTCATGTCATCAATTTGATCTGTGATATCCCGCTCAGTATCGTTATTCTGTTCGTGCTGGTTTGAGTCAGAGGCGCGGGTTTGCGGCGCAGTCTCCGGATTCAACTGCTTCGCGCTCTGCCTGATGCCTTCGCGCATCAATATGCCCGCTCCGGCTGCCTTATCAAGATTTTCCGCAGATAATTCGTCAATGTCCGTTACGGGCAATTCAACATCGCTTCTAAGGCGGATAAGCGACTGCGAAAAATACGCGCTTTCTCTTCCTTCGGCGATTTTTTTTCCAACCGAACCTTCTATCGCCGCGAGATTTCTGTAAATTTCATCTAACGAACCGTAACGCGACATTAATTTCACGGCTGTTTTTTCGCCTATCCCCTTNACGCCGGGAACATTGTCGGAAGCGTCGCCTGTAAGGGAGAGAAGATCAAGCACTTTTAACGGCTCNACNCCCCACTCGTTTTTTACTTCTTCAGGACCAACAAGCTCCCATACAGGACCTGANCCGGCGGAAGGTTCACTTCTGTTTATTTTAACAGGACGCAGTTCAAAAATGCCGCCGCCNGCAAGCTGCAGGAGATCCTTGTCGGATGATAAAATGTAACACTTNCGTTTTTCGCTCCGGCATTTTTCCGCAAGGGTCGCGATTATATCATCAGCNTCAAAACCTTCAACCTTTAAGCATTTAACGCCGAGCGCGTTTAAAAATTCTTCAACTAACGGAACCTGTTCATGCAGGTCATCGGGCGCTTTCTGCCTGTTCGCCTTGTACTCGGCGTACATTTTATGGCGGAATGTCGGGGAACGCGAATCAAAAATCGCNGCAAGGCGGAGCGGCGTTTGCGGCTTGTTTAAAAGTTTGCCGTTGTCATCCGCCGCCGGCGCGCCGTCGTTAAGAAGAGAAACCACAGTACGCGCAAACCCGAAAAGCGCCGATACATTTTTTCCGGTATTGTTGCGCAGCGGATGATTTAGAAAAGCGAAATATGATCGGTAAATCAAACCATAAGCGTCGATAAGATAGAGCGGTTGTTTCATTCGTAAATGGTAGCATAAGGAAGGACATCTGTCATCATAGTAGTTATTTTAATTATATACATAAATCATTTAATATCTACTTGACATTTCCGCGTATAAAAAGCAATAATACACAACGGGTTGTAAAATTATTACAACCGTATAATATCCGAGAAAGGAGGCATTTTATGAGAAATGGAACGCTTTTAGGGCTGCCGGTTGCAATAGTATTGGCACTAGGTTTATTAATCTCTTCCTGTACCGGCACTCCGCCGCCGCCTGTTGATAACAGGCCGCACTACGTTGATGAACCGCAGGCAGTGATTGTCCATGACATCGAAGAACTGATCGAAGAATGGGAAGACGAGAACATAGACTTCATACTCGACAGCGCGGGAAATATGCGCCTTGTTGTAACCATTGTGTTCCGCGCCAATAACGCAGACTTTGTCGGTTTAAACCCTGATGTAATTGCAAGTAATAATCTTGCTCTTGATCACGTCGCGGAAATACTGCACAGATTTAATCATTACAATGTCACAATCGAAGGAAACGCGAATCCAACAAGTCCGCTTGGACCTCAGCGCGACAGCGAAGAACCCGCGCTCCAGCGGATAAGCGAACAAAGAGCTCAGAGAGTACTTGATGAATTAGCTCAGCGCGGCGTTTCAACCGACCGTAAAACCGTTACCGGCGTCGGTACAGCCAGACCTTTATATCCTCATGACGATCACGAAAATAACTGGAAAAACCGAAGGGTTGAGTTCATTTTAACCAGAAGGTAACCGGAACCGCATCATGCGCTGTTTCGGCTGATCGAAACAGCGCTTGTTGCCGGACAATCTGTATAAACAAGTGTATTAATAAAAAGCCGCTTCGTTAATTATTTTTACTGGCTGCCGCAGAATTTGGCTGCTGGTATAAACTCAGATAATGAAGCGGAGATGATTAATTGTAATGGACAAGCGGTTGTTTTACGCCTTTTTCTTTCTTGATCTTTGTGATTCGTTCGTGAATAAACTGTTCAAGGTCGGTTAAAACTTCTATTTGCCAATCCAGTTCCTCTTTTTCCTCATAACGATCGATGAGGAACAATTCAAACGCTCTTTTCTGAAGCGCGTTAGCAATTTTTTCCAGCATAGTATCAGTCGGGAAGCGTTTTCTATTCTCAATTTGAGCGATATAATTGGCAGCGGTACCGACCAGCTCAGCCAGCCTGGCCTGAGAAAAGCCAAGTTCTGATCTATATGCCTTCATATTGGCGCTAAGTATCTTCCTAAGCTCTGTCATATTATTAATCTTAATGCTTAATAAAGACATTATATGTGGCTTAAGGCTCTTGACACAAATAGCGTAAAGCTATAATAATATAATTATAGAGCAAAATGCTATGTAATCCTAAAATGGTTATATAACAGCTTTATCCCCGTCTGTACGGGGAGCCTTTATTGGCTATATATCAATCCAGTTACTAGGCTGGGTAAAAGGAAGATTTTATGAAGACTATTGGTAAGTTGATGGGAGTAGTTGTTTTAACACTGTTATTCGGATTTATTACTATTGGATGCGCGACAAGGTGGGATGGAGCAGTGTACACATTGCCGCCGCAACCGATTTTTAATAATGAAAATGTTGCTAAAGGGGAATTCTTTACTTTGAATTCTGTTTATCGTGTTGCTTCTAATAATATTGATGGACTTTGTTTCATAGTTAATTTAGGAAGCTTCAATATGAGACAAGGTGTGACCAGATATGATATGATTTTTTCGGAATTTAGCACCGGTCCAAATGCAAATCGTGGTATTAGTTTATATCAGTCATTTGTCCAGGAAAGAGATATTAGTATTTTATCTCCTGGGCAACATACCGTCGGTCTTTTAGAAAACAGCCAGCTTATCGGCACCAATACTACAAATGAAGAATTCATAGCAGGTAGAAATTATTATCTTTATAATGACGTTAATAACAGACCAATGATTTATAATCTTTCCAATGAAGGATCGCTGCAATGGGGCGGGATGGAAATCTCCAAGAGCGCGGTTATTGAAGGACTTAACGCTTTTCTCGCTCTAGAATTTGGCTGGCGTATGGAAGCTGCGCCAGCTCCTCCACTTGATACACTGGAAAGACGAAGTTATAACATAAGGGACAGGGAAGCAGCAGCAATAGGGCGTTATTGCACTCGAAGTATTAATTCCGGGGAAATTGTCCGCGATACGAATTCAAATGAATGGTTTATATTAACAAATAACGCATTACCAGGCGAAACATTTTATATATTTATTAAAAAAGGCTTCTTTTCTCCTATAGAGGTTTATCGTAAAATTAATTAAGCGGAAGATTTCTTTTTGATTTAGGTTGTTCCAAAACTCGGTTAGTTTCGGAACAACCTCTTGAAAAAGCAGACTAAAGCCCGCTTTTTCATATGATTCTAAGGAAGCTGTTCCAAAAGCTGAAGTTTTGGAACAGCCTTAATTGATTTTTTATTTTTGTATGGTAATTATTAAAGTACCGGCGGCTCTCTTGGTCTTGGTATTCTGAGTATTTACAAAAACGATAGATAGTGATATAACCATATTGTATACCGTATGTAATACTCATTTAACGAATATTAGCAGCGGCATTAATACCGTATACAGGATAAAAATGAAGAAATTGGCGTTTACATTCATAATCATAACTGTCTCGTTTTTATCCTGTGTTTCATCCTCTCCTGTAAATTCTTCTTTGGGCGAAGTAGAAGCCGGGTTTGAATCATATGAACTGTTAAGAATGCAGTCTTCAAGTTCGAATCAATCGATGGAACGGGCATTGAGAAATATCATTAGCGGTAATGCCGGTTCCAGAAGAATAGATACAATTACAGTCGGAGCGGGTATATTGGAAGCGGCGGCTATCGATGCCGTTAATGCGTCGATACGGAGAAGATTAACCGAAGCCGCGCACGAGGTTTTATTAGAGACGGCTGTGATGCAGTACGGTGAGAATGTAGATGTTAATAATATTCGTTTTCGTCTCATTGGACAGGATCAATATACTGAACTATATCAATATACCGCCTCAGGGCATGTTGTTCCTCTTGAAGGTTATAATGCAAAAAAATAATAAGAATTACAGGAACATACGGTCTTTGGGTTCCAATAACTCTGGAAAAATGGAAAGCTAAAAATACGTCATATCTGAGCAGGAAGCCTTTGAGTTGTTGTATTCTTCATTCCTGTACAGTAAACTTGAAATGGAAGAAACTAAGTTATGGCATTTAAGCCAATTAACATTGGTAAATCTTTTAAACGAAGAAATTAAAACAGGAACTATTACTTTTCCTGAAGAGGCATAACATAAAATCAACTTCCATGCTGGTTTTATGTTAAGAAGTTTTCGCCGGCAAAACTTCAAACTTTTATTACAACCGCCGTCCATGGCGGCAGGAGAGCAAATGAGCGATAATGCCGATTTTATTGCCTATTGCCTTGAAGAATATAAAACCGTAAAAGATATAACGGGAAAAGAAGCTATTACTCTGTTTATATCCGTGATAACATTCAAAATTTTCAATCTGTTGATTCTGCTGTTAATGAAAAAAACTCTCTATTATTAGTTTGTGCTTGACAAGGTAAAGAGATTAAAAAAATTGATAATATGACTATTATTTTTCGTCTCATTCTACCAAGAACCTGATAAAATTATTTGTAGGATATATTGCTTCACCGCCTGCACGCCATATTTGTGCATCTTGATTTCTATTCAATTTTATACAAGCTGCTTGAAGCATTAGTAATATATTAAATTGGTCTTCCCAATCAAGATTTAAATAATTTTGCCGCATTATTTCTTCAAGTATTCTCATACCTCTCCTGACATCTGCAACAGGCCAGGGAGCGGAAATATAAAACGCGGCTATCAAATATTTCGCCATTAAATTGTTTGGATTTAATTCTAGAGCTCTCTGGGCGTTTTCTTCAATTTTTTTATAATGTCTTAGTCCGTAAGATGTTCTTACTTCGCATAAAAAGGAAATATTTGTTCCTAATAAACGATAACCTTCTGATGTATCGTTGATACTAATAGATTCTTCTGCCCACACTATTCCCTGCTCAAAATATGCCGCCGCTTCATTATTTCTGTTTTCTACTCTGAAAGTAATACCCATTAGATATTCACATCGTGAAAGCAATATTAATTTATCTACACCGGAAAGAGAAATTTCTATTTCCTGTTTTGCGACTGTATATAAGCGCATAGTTTCTAACAGGCTTCTGTTTTGCATATAGACAGTATCTCGAAATATATTAAATGAATTGGGATAATTATTTGCATGACTTGCTGAAATTGTTTGAGTAAAAAAAATGCAAAAAATAATTACCATAAATATTAATTGTTTAATTTTCATTGGAATTTACCCTTATTACTTTTCCTGTTGCTGATATTTCTGTATCAAGCGGAGTGACTTTTCTGCCTGTTACCCAAACAATATCCCGAATATCAATATCACCTGAA
>WQRT01000049.1 GCA_009786625.1 Treponema sp. | reverse complement strand
AAAACAGTTCCCGGGCATAGTTTTTCGGGCGGCATTGAACATACACTCGCGCATATCGAGGAAGCCGTTCTTCACAATCTGCCGCAGGAGATGCAGCGTTTTTATTCGATTAAATTATTCGAGCGCGATAAAAAAATTACGGAAAAACTCGCTCTTACTCCTGAACAAATAGCGCATATCGAAGAAGATATCAAATGTATGGAAGCGGAACTTGACGATGACAGCGAAGGCATCATTACTGCCGAGCGTTACGCGTATATTGATTCGATTATTAAAGACTGCGTAAAAATTAAAAATAAAGGACAGCTTTCCTATTCCGATAAAATTGATAAAATCGTTACAAACCGCGTCTTAGCACTTCCGATTTTCGCCGCTGTCATGTTTATTGTTTATTTTATCTCAGTTACAACAGTTGGATCTCTTGTCACAGATTGGACAAACGACGGAGTTTTCGGTGAAGGCTGGAAATTTTTTGGTCTATGGGTTCCGGGCATTCCCGTCATAATAGAAAATTTTCTTGATACAATTAATTGCACTCAGTGGCTTAAGAGTTTAATCCTTGACGGTATGACAGCGGGCGTTGGAGCCGTACTCGGCTTTGTGCCGCAGATTTTTATTCTATTTATCTTTCTTGCATTTCTTGAAGCGTGCGGCTACATGGCGCGTATCGCTTTTATTATGGACAGGATTTTTAGAAAATTCGGATTATCAGGGAAATCGTTTATACCGATATTAATCGGCACAGGCTGCGGCGTTCCGGGAATAATGGCGTCAAGAACAATCGAAAACGACCGCCACCGTAAAATGACAATTATTACAACAACTTTTATTCCATGCGCGGCGAAACTGCCGATTATCGCTTTAATCTCAGGCGCGCTTTTCGGCGGAGCGTGGTGGGTCGCGCCGAGCGCATACTTTACAGGCATCGCCGCGATTTTAGTTTCCGGCATTGTTCTTAAAAAAACAAAATTTTTCGCGGGTGATGACGCGCCTTTTGTAATGGAGCTTCCGTCTTATCATCTGCCGACCGTCGAAAATATACTGCGCAGCATGTGGGAACGCGGCTGGTCATTTATTAAAAAAGCTGGAACTATCATTCTACTCGCGTCAATTATCATATGGTTCGCATCCAACTTTGGATGGGAGAACGGGAGCTTCGGCATGGTAGATATGAACGCGAGTATTCTGGCGGCCGCGGGCGGCATCATCGCTCCTGTGTTCGCTCCGCTTGGATGGGGAAGATGGGAAACCGCCGTCGCCGCGCTGACCGGAATTGCCGCGAAAGAAAATATTGTCGGAACTTTAAGCATCCTTTACAACTCCGACATTGCGCATAACGCCGGAGGCGGACAGCATCTGTGGGAAGCAATGGCGGGTCACTTTACCGCGTTAAGCGCGTACTCGTTTTTAATTTTCAATCTGTTATGCGCACCTTGTTTCGCGGCAATCGCGGCGATAAGACGGGAAATGAACAGCGTTAAATGGTTCTGGGCGGCAATCGGCTACCAATGCGGTTTCGCGTACGCGGCATCATTGTGCATTTATCAAATCGGGATGATGTTCTCAGGTTCTTTCGGACTCTGGACAGCCGTCGCGCTTCTAGCGGCCGCCGGATTCATGTATCTGTTTTTCAGATCTGATAAAAAGAAACCCGGCGCATGCGCGGAATGTCCCCGCGGGTGCGGAAAATATTAACGCTTAGGCGCCGCTGAGCCTCCGGTTTTTTTTCTCCAGTCGGCGTTTATCCTGGCTTTTTCTTCCTTTGATATTGAGGTTGTTTTAGTCGGCGCGCCGTCTGTGTGTCCGGGAATTCTTTTAAGACGCGGCGCCGGCATTTTATCGCATATTTCCTGCAATTTCATCGCCACCATATTATACTGCCCCGCCGTAATCATATCGCTCGCATGCTGGAACGCAAGGTCCTTATAATCTTTAATTACCCTTGAAAGTTCGTCCCTGTCTTTACAGTTTTTGTGTTTGCTTACTTCAGCATCTACATTTACCATTTTTGTACCCTCTGTTAAAAATGTTCCAATATATAAATGAAATTATATCACGCTTAGGGCGGTTGTCAATAATATATAAAAAAATTGACAAATCAAGCCAAAAGGGTATAAAATTCAACATTAAATATAATATTTTATTAAACGGCCGGGTAGCATGATTTTTTTCAAAAAAGCCTTTTTTTTCTTGTTGATTTTTATAAATTCATATGTATTTGCCTCAAATGATTTAACTTCCGGCATGAGCGAGCTGGATTTTGGGGAATTTCTCATCTTTTCAGGCAGAAACGCGGACAGGGAACGGATGCTGGCAGGTAATTTCAATGTACCGGGGTTTAGACCCTACAACCGGGAAAAACTGGTTAACGAAACAATAGGCGATAACTACCATGTGTTTAAAACTATTTTTACAATATCAGAATATTTCGCGGATAAAAATCTTACTCTATATATAAATCGTTTAGACATGCCTGTAATAATACGCCTTAATGATGTCATTGTTTATCATAAAGGTTACAGACAACACGAGGACAACGCGTACGCTACGGGCGAGCAGGCGGCGACTCATGTGCCGCTTGAATCCCCTCTTTTAAAATATAACGCTGATAATATTTTAGTTGTCGAGGTTTTTCCTCAATACGAAACAAGCTCTCTGCCTGAAATATCGATAGCCGAATATGAACACAATGTGTATAAAGTATTTATTAAAAATTTTCTGATTGTATATCTTGTTCTCGCATCCCAGCTTCTGGGTCTTCTCGTTTCGATCTACCATTTTGGATCATTTATATCAAGAGGATGCAAGGATCCAAAATACCTGTTCTTTTCGTTATTATCCCTGTTTTTTGTCTGCGCGTATTCAAATATCGGTTTTTCATTTGACTCAAAATATTATACAGAGCTTGTAAAATTAACGCGGTGCGGACAGCTTCTTTCTGTTGGTTTTTATTTATTATTTATCATTGAATCGACGGGATTATTTCCAAAACTGAAAAAATATATTAACACGGCGTTTATCATATACAGCATTATATGCGCGGTATTTATAGCCGTTCAAAGGAACAAGTATGAAGTAAGCGTGGCTTTTTCCCTTATGACAAATATCTATTTAATACCTTCGCTGTTATGCTGCGTTGTCATTCCTGTCATCTCTATCATCATTAATAAAAATAAACTTATTGTTTTAATACTGTTTACAACATTGATAGTCGCCGGCGCCAGCCTTCGCGATATGCTGCTTTTAAGCGCCGCCGCTCAGCCGCTTTTCTGGTTCGCGCCTTATGCTTTCTTTATGCTTGTAATTATTATATACGGAATTCTTGTATACGAAGAAACCAGCCTTTTTAAAAATTTCAAACGTTATGTTCCGGCGGATCTTGTAATCCAGTTAATTAATAAAAATATAATTGCGGACTTAGGCGGAGAGCAGCAGGAGTTGACGGTTTTTTTCAGTGATATTGCCAAGTTCACTTCCATTACGGAAAAGATGGAACCCGAAAAAGTTGTTCAGGATCTCTGCGTTTACTTTGAAAATATTTCCAGAACCATCCTCGCAAACAACGGTACCATTGATAAATATATCGGAGATTCTGTAATGGCTTTCTGGGGCGCGCCTGTTCCGATGGAAGATCACGCGTCAAAAGCCTGTTATGCCGCGCTTACCGTTCAGGAAAGCCTGCGAATTTTGTTTGAACAATGGGAGCATCAGGGAAAAATTCCGTTTCATACCCGCATCGGAATCCATACGGGCAACGTGCTTGTAGGAAATCTTGGTTACAAGGAAAGGCTTAACTATACCGTTATGGGCGATACTGTGAATGTATCAAGCAGGCTTGAAGGAATTAATAAAATATACGGAACGGAGATCATCGTAAGCGACAGCGTATATAAAAAATGCCCGGATGATTTTGAGTTCCGCCATATCGACCGCGTATACCTTCTCGGCAGGTTTGAGGCAATGGATATTTATGAACTAATCGCTTTTAAAGATGATATAAANAGAAATCAAAAGAAAATAAATGAATATTACGAACTGGGTTTACAATATTACTTCAAACAGGACTGGCTTGAAGCGTTAAAATATTTTAACACTGTAATTAAATACCGCCCGAAAGACGCTCCCGGCCGCATTATGCGCGAGAGATGCCTTATGTACAGAAAAAATCCGCCGCCAAAAGAATGGGACGGCGTTTTTGTTCAAAAAATAAAATGAAGAAGCATACTACATCAAAACTTTAATTCACCATGTATGTGAAAAATTGTTATTTAAAAAGTGAAAGCCGCCGATTCATCATTCATGTATATGCTCAAACCCCTTATCAAAAATATCCTTCACGTGATCATCGGCAAGGGAATAATACACTTCCTTCCCGCGCCTGACATATTTTACAAGATTGGCAAGCCTGAGGGCGCGTAATTGGTGGGAAATCGCGGATTTTGTCATGCCAAGAAGCAGAGCGATATCGCACACGCACATTTCCTGACAGGAAAGCGCCCACAGAATACGCACACGCGTCGAGTCCGCGAACATTTTATAAAGGTCCGCAAGATCGTAAAAATCCTCGTCTTTAGGCATTACCCTGCGGATTTTTTTTACAAGTTCAGTGTGTTTAATTTCCTGTTCACATACAGGCGCGTTTTTTTTCATTTCCTTAAAAGGATTTGCCTTTATACCACAAACCTATTTTTCCCCAGGGAGGATTTGAACCCCCACAAGCAGATCCAGAGTCTGCCGTGCTACCATTACACAACCGGGGATCGTGTACACCGTATAGTATATAATCTACGGTAAAATGTCAACAATTTGAAGAATTGAATTTATCAAGTTGTTCCTTTATAACTTGAAAAACTTTATCGGGGAGGTTCTTCTTTCTTTCTTCGGCGGAAAGGTTCGCAGTTTCGATAACTTCGAGAAATGCGAGCTTGACAGGCGCTTTTGTAAGACGGGCGTTTTTCTCAAAGATGTCGTAGCTCCCCACAATGGCAACCGGTACAACAGGCGCCGCAGAAGCTGTCGCGAGTTTGAATGAACCCGGATGGAATGGCAGAAGTTCATGTCCTTTTGAACGCGTTCCCTCGGGGAAAATTACCATGCCGCTTCCATTTTTTATCCTCTGTACTCCGTTGTTTATCGTCTTAATTGCCTTTCTGATATTTTTACGGTCAATAAACAAGCCGCCGAGCATAAAAATCCAGCAGTTTAAAGCCGGTACAAGCGTGAGTTCTTTCTTTGCGACAAAACCGAACGGCCGGTTGGCATAGGCAAGCAGCAGGATTATATCAAAATATCCGCAGTGATTGCTGATAAAGCAAACTCCGCCTTTTCTTATAATATTTTCCCTTCCGCTGACCTCCGCTTTTACGCCCGCCACATGAATAATCGATATAGCCCAGGCTTGAGCCAGACGGTAAACAACTTGCCTCATGGGGGCGCGCAGCCCAAGACAATATAAAATAAACGCCACAATTCCGATGGGAAGAAACGTTATCATCGCAAACCCGATATAAATGAACACAAAAATCGTCTTTATCATAGAATGAATTATCCATGATAATCGAAAAAAAAACAACCGGAACGGCGATTTATAAATAATGGTTTATTTTAACAAGAAAAATGGATTATAGTAATAAAATATGACATATATGAACAGTGCGATAAAAAATTAATATAAATCATGAATTTCATGATATACTGATAAAAATAAAACCAATTTGAAGGAGATCAATATGAAGAAATGGGTTTGTACAGTCTGCGGTTATGTCCACACAGGAGACAGCGCGCCTGACGCCTGCCCGCAGTGCAAGGTTCCGGGTTCAAAATTCAAGGAACAAACAGCGGATAACGGCTATGCGGCTGAGCATGTAGTCGGCGTAGCGAAAGGCGTAGACGCGGATATCGTAAAAGATCTGCAGGCGCACTTTAACGGCGAGTGCTGCGAAGTAGGAATGTACCTCGCGATGAGCCGCGTCGCAGAGCGCGAAGGTTATCCTGAAATCGCCGACGCGTTCCAACGTTATGCTTTTGAAGAAGCCGAGCACGCCGCGAAGTTTGCCGAGCTATTAGGTGAAGTGATCACCGACAGCACAAAGAAGAATCTTGAACTGAGGATTGAAGCCGAGCACGGCGCATGCGCTGGAAAAACTGACATCGCAAAACGCGCCAAGGATAAAGGCCTCGATGCGATCCATGACACAGTCCACGAAATGGCGCGCGACGAAGCCCGCCACTGTTCCGGTTTTAAAGGTTTATTAAAAAGACATTTTAAATAGCGGCTAATACAGAATGATTCACTAAGAATTTTACCGCGGACCGCGCAAACCATAACGGACATTCAGTTCGTGCGGCTAGCGCGGTTAGCGGCAAAAAAAACATACCCTTGACTTTTATTAATAATCAATTCAATATAAAAAAATGCTTAACATAAAAAGATTTTCAGGCACTGATATAGAAATTGCGCAGGCTGTGTATCCTGAGTACGCGTTAAATGCAATGGAGCTGGCAAAAAAAGCCGGTATTCAGGAAGAGTACATCGAAACATACGGAAATTATAAAGCAAAAGTCGATATAAATTTTCTACAAAAAAATAAAGATAAAAAAGATGGTAAATTAATTCTTGTTACCGCGATCAATCCCACTCCGGCAGGGGAAGGAAAAACCACAACAACAGTCGGCGTCGCGGACAGTCTTTCATCAATCGGAAAAAAAACAATTGTCGCGCTCAGGGAACCTTCTCTTGGACCTGTGTTCGGAGTAAAAGGCGGAGCGGCGGGAGGCGGATGGGCGCAGGTTATTCCGATGGAAGATATCAACCTGCACTTTACAGGAGACTTTCACGCGATTGGAGCCGCTAATAATTTACTTGCGGCTCTGATCGATAACCACATCTATCAGGGAAACTCTCTTAATATCGATCCGCGGAAAATCTGTTGGCGGCGCTGTATCGACATGAACGACCGCCAGCTTCGTTTTGTTACGGACGGCCTCGGAGGAAAAGCGAACGGCTTTCCGCGCGAAGACGGATTTGACATAACAGCCGCTTCGGAAATAATGGCCGTTTTATGCCTCGCGTCTGATATCGACGATTTGAAAAACAGGCTTGGGAAGATTATCGCCGGTTACACTTACGGTAAGCAATCGGCTGAGGTTCCTGTTACCGCTTCTCAATTAAACGCGCATGGTGCGATGGCGGCTCTTTTAAAAGACGCGTTAAAACCAAACCTTGTACAAACTCTGGAAGGCACTCCCGCTTTTATTCACGGCGGCCCTTTCGCCAATATCGCTCATGGATGCAATTCAGTCATGGCAACGCGTCTCGCTTTAAAATGCGCGGATTATGTAGTTACGGAAGCCGGTTTCGGCGCAGACCTTGGCGCGGAAAAATTTCTAGACATTAAATGCCGTTACGCGAACATCAAGCCGTCGGCTGTGATCATTGTAGCGACAGTACGCGCGATAAAATCACACGGCGGAGTAAAAAAAGCGGATCTTGAAAAAGAAGATTTAAAAGCTCTGGAAGCGGGTCTTCCTAATCTTTTGCAGCATGTGGAAAATATTACAAAAGTATATAAACTCCCCGCGGTAGTCGCCATAAACGCGTTCCCGAAAGACACCGGCCGCGAACTTGAATACATAGAAAAAAAATGCAGGGAGTCAGGCGTAAACGCCGCTATTTCAGAAGTTTGGGCAAAAGGCGGCGAAGGCGGGATAGAACTCGCAAAAGAAGTAATCCGTCTTTGCGATCAGCCTAATAATTTTGAGTATTTATACGATATCGATCTATCAATAACGGAAAAAATAGAAGCAATCGCTAAAAAAATCTACCGCGCTGACGGCGTTAACATTTTACCTAACGCGCAAAAGCAAATAACTCAAATCGAGAAAATGGGATTAGATAAAACACCCGTCTGCATGGCAAAAACCCAATACAGCTTTTCCGATGATGCATCTCTTTTAGGAGCGCCGCGCGGATGGCGTCTAACGGTAAGAGACGTAAAAATTTCTGCAGGCGCGGGGTTCATCGTTGTTTTCACAGGAGAGATCATGACAATGCCGGGGCTTCCTCCCCTGCCCTCCGCGGAAAAAATCGACATCGGCTCAAACGGAAAAATCTCAGGATTATTTTAATTTGTTTATTTTTCTGACCGCGAATCACATTAACCGGCATGAACCTTTTGCATAGTTCGCGGTTAATTACTTACTGAAGAAAAGCACAATGGAATGCCATATGCGTTTAAAAACACCGGCGCGTTCTACGGCTGATGTTGTTATAAGCGGGATCCGGCGCAGTTCTCCGCGTTGATCTTTTATTAATCTGTACCCTGCCGTGAATCCTTCCGGTATCGGAGCAATTAATTGTTCCGGGATTACAACCTCTATCGTATAATCAGACGCACGATCTGTACGTGAGGTGAAATCGAGCGGTTCAAACGAATCCAGAAGCACGGTATTTTCTTTTCCTTTCCATACTGGAACTTCAACGCGCCCCGGCGGCGGAATTTTTACCGTTTTAAAATTATCATACGCCCATGTAAGCAAACGTTCCGCGTCTTCCGCGCGGGCAATCCTTCCGGCTCTTCCTGAGGGAGCGCCGAGCAGGACAAGAATAAAACGCGTTTCATTCCTCACGGCGGTAAGCGCGATATTGTTGCCCGATTCTTCTATAAACCCGGTTTTTAATCCGTCAACCCCGCGGAAAGTCCACAACAGAGAGTTCTGGTTATTCTGCGTATATGTGCGCCGCGTAGCGCGGTATCTTTCTGGAACATTCGCGGGCAGCGGATAGGAAAAAGTGAGAACAGAATGGAAATTTTTCATGCTGTCAGGATGCAGGTTTACATATTGACGGCAAAAGTGAGCGAACTCAGCGGCTGTTGTAATATTTTCTTCCGATATACCGGATGATTCTGTAAACCGCGTAACGGACATCCCCATCCTCCGCGCTTCGGCGTTCATAATCGCGGCGAACTCTGCCATGTTAGGCGCAAGGCGGAGAGCGGCCGCGACTGCAGCGTCATTGCCTGAAGAGACGGCGAGGCCGAGCATTATTTCGCGTAACGTTACGATTTGTCCCGGCTCAAGAAACATAAGACTTGAACGCGGAGGCTGGCTTTGCGCCCAGCTTTCCACGGTTATCGGTATCAGTTCATCGTATGACGATCTTCCTGCTTCAACTTCATTCATTAAAAGGTGCATCGTCATCAATTTTGTAAGGGATGCGGGAGGGATCTCATCATCGGAATTTTTAGAGTAAAGAAGCGCACCAGTATGCGCATCAATTAAAAAGGCAGACCTTGAAACAATTTCAGGCGCGTAATCCAGAATCGGAACCAGCCACTGCGGAGTCCGATACTCCTGCGCGGAAATGAAAAACGGGAAAATTATATATAAAAATACAAATATTTTTTTTATCATAATATTTTTTATGCCGCGAACCGGCACTCGTATAAACTAAAAAATCTATTCTTTGTTCGTGTGGTTAGTGTGGTTCGTGGTAAATTTCTTATATCAAAATTCCGCCTGACCTACCGCGCGCGGGAATGGGATTACATCGCGGATGTTTGCCATTCCGGAAACATATTGAATCAATCTTTCAAAACCAAGTCCGAATCCGCAATGGGGGACTGTCCCGTAACGGCGGAGATCCAAATACCACCAGTAGTCTTTGGCGTTTAATCCCATCTCTCCCATGCGGGTGGTAAGTTTTTCAAGATTGTCCTCGCGCTGTGAGCCGCCGATAATTTCACCTAACCGGGGAACAAGCACATCCATGGCGCGTACCGTTTTCTCATCATCATTCATTTTCATATAAAACGCTTTTATCTCTTTTGGATAATCGGTGACGATAACAGGTCCTTTTGCCGCTTTTTCTGTAAGGAACTTTTCATGCTCGCTTTGCAGGTCGCATCCCCAGTGGGGTTTAAATTCAAAAAGGCTGTTATCTGACGATGCCGCTTTTTCAAGTTCTTTAACCGCGTCCGTGTATGTCATGTGCGTAAACTTCGCTTCGGCAAGGCGGCGCAGATTCTCGATTATGCCTTTTTCAATATGCGCGTCAAAGAANGAAAGCTCGTCGGCACATTCANCCAGAGTCGAACTGAAAATATATTTGAGAAAATCNTCGGCGAGAGCCATGTCATCCTCAAGTTCGGCGAATGACATTTCAGGTTCTACCATCCAGAACTCCGCNAGNTGGCGGACAGTGTTGGAGTTTTCCGCTCTGAATGTCGGACCGAATGTGTAAACGCGCGAAACCGCCGTGGCATAAGTTTCCGCGTTAAGCTGNCCGGAAACTGTAAGGTAAGTTTTTTTGCCGAAAAAATCTTTTGATTGTTCGGCTTCTTCTTTNNCTTTCACAGGCGCGGCGGGATCAAGAGTCGTAACCTGAAACATAGCTCCCGCTCCCTCGCAGTCGCCCGCGGTAATGATCGGGGTATGAAGGTAGTGAAAATCCCTCTCTTGAAAAAAACGGTGTATAATAAACGCGACGCGGCTTCGAAGACGCGCGACAGAGCCGAATGTATTAGTGCGCGGGCGCAGATGTGCGATCTCGCGCAGAAATTCCATCGAGTGCCTTTTCTTCTGAAGCGGATATGCCTGAACGTCAAGCTCCGCCGTTTTTCCGGCAATGTTCTCTGCCGGCGCTCCGCCAAGAATCTTAAGCGAAGAGGCGGCGACTTCCACTGCCTGCCCCGAAGCGGGAGACGCTGTGAGCTTCCCGCCGATTTTGACGGAGGCGCCGGTTGTCAGAGCGGAAAGGTTCTCCCCGGTCTGAGTATCAATACCAAGATTTCGATCGAAAGTACATTGAATACCCGCGAAACAGGAGCCGTCNTTTACCTCCACAAAGACAAGATTTTTCATGTCCCTCTTTGTCCTGACCCAGCCGCAAACCGTTACTTCCTGNGACTGCGGCGTTTCGTTTAAAATGTATTTAATTAATTTTGGCAGCATGGGATTATTATATAGATGACGAAGGTAAATGACTAGCGGCATTTATAANGCGCTTATTAATATTGAGCGTTAAATATTTGGAAAATAACATAAATATATTGACAAAAGTTTTATTTTGATTAAAATGACATCATGTAGAAAGGGTCCATTATGAATAAAGATGAAATTTTAGAGCTGATCAATAGGGATCTGATCGACATTTCTAAATTAAAAAAGCTAATTTCCGACATGAACACAGTCGATATTGCNGAGATTTTNGAAGAGCTTGCCAGAGAAAAAAAGATAGAATTATTTNGAATACTTCCCAAATTCATCGCATCCGATGTTTTCGCCTACATTGATATTGAGCATCAGCAGGTAATAATCGAAGCCCTTACAGATTCGGAAATCGGCGAAGTTGTTAATAAACTCTTTGTTGACGACGCTGTCGATTTTATCGAAGAGATGCCCGCCAATGTCGTAAAGCGCGTCCTTCAGAATGTTCCCGCGGAAAAACGAAAACAGATAAACACAATCCTTCAGTACCCCGATGATTCCGCGGGCAGTATAATGACCACCGAGTATATCGAGCTGAGCGCGGACTTAAAAGTGAGGGAGGCTTTTGACACAATACGCGCTATAGGTCTTAACAAAGAGACGATTTATAACTGTTATGTGATACGCAACGACCGTCTTCTTGTCGGCGCGATATCCGCAAAAACATTGATGCTCTCAAGGCCGCAGGAAAGAATCGGCGACATAATGGATTCCAATGTATTTTTCGCCAACACCACTGAAGACAGAGAAGCTATTGCGGAGCAATTCAAAAAATACGCCCTTCTTGCGATGCCTGTTGTCGACAAAGAACAGCGGCTTGTAGGCATTATAACAGTTGACGACATTGTAGACGTTATCGTCGAAGAAAGCACCGAAGACTTTAAAAAGATGGCAGCTATCGTTCCATCTGATGATCCCTATTTAAAAACAAGTGTTTTAAAACACGCGCAGCACCGTTTTGTATGGATGCTGATTCTTATGTTATCCGCTACAATCACAGGCACTATTATATCAAGTTTTGAAAACAGCCTGATGGTTCTTCCTATACTAATGTCATTTATCCCGATGCTGATGAACACAGGCGGTATCGCGGGATCTCAGTCATCCACATTGATCGTGCGCGGCATGGCGGTAGGCGAAATCGGCATGAGGGATATTTTAATCGTGGTATGGAAGGAACTACGCGTCGGTATGTTGTGCGGTCTTGGTCTTGGTCTTGTAAATTTTGTCCGCGTTTATTTTATGAACCAAAAAGACCTGTTTTTGTGTGTAACAATTACGCTTTCGCTTTTCTGTACGATACTGATGGCAAAAACGACAGGAAGTATTCTTCCCATTCTCGCCAAGCGTTTGAAAATTGACCCCGCGATAATGTCCGCGCCGCTTTTAACAACCATTGTAGACGCGGTCTCTTTAATAATATTTTTTTCCATCTCGAAGGTAATTCTCGGACTTTAGACGATGCTTGTTGACGCGCATTGCCATCCTTACGATCTTGCAAGAGTATACAGTGAATCGGAAGATGAGCGAAGAAGACTTGGCGTAATAACCGCCGCAAGCGCGTGTTTCCTTGAAGAATTTAATTACAATACTGAAATAGCGCGTAACGATAACAACAATACGGAAATTGACAGAAAACTCTTCTCCTGTTACGCCGTACATCCGCAGTTTCCCGCTCTTGAAATTAAAAACGGAAGGTCTTTAACGCAGAAAAATATAGTTTCCCATCTGAATATCCTTAATATTCTCGCAAGAGACGGCAAACTTGCAGCGGTCGGCGAGTTTGGGTTTGATCTATACAATACGCTTTATAAAAAAACAGAGGATATCCAGAACATGATCTTTTCCACGCATCTTGAAACCGCTTTAAAATACGAACTGCCTGTTGTTCTTCATGTGCGCCGCGCGATGCATAAAATTTTCGAACATATAAAAATGCTCGTAAAATGTAAAGCGGTTATTTTTCATTCATGGCCCGGTACATACGATGAAGGTCATGCACTTCTCCGCCGCGGTNTAAACGCTTACTTTTCATTCGGTAANATAATTATGCTTAACCACAAACANGCAATGCGAAGCTGCGCNCTTTTACCGGCAGAAAGACTGTTAACAGAAACCGACGCGCCTTACCAGCCAAGACGCGGTGAAACATTTTCACACTGGGCAGATCTCCCGCTGATACTCGAAACCGCCGCCAATTTGCGCACAGAAGCCGGAAATAAAATAAACGCAAATGAACTAGAACATCAAATTGAAATAATTTTTTATAAAATATTCAAACCTCAAAGCACGGTGATCAAATAGTCACAAAAGCACAAAATTGAACAATAAGTTAGTGTGGTTAGTGAAGTTCGCGGCAAAATTCTTATTATTCATCCTCTGTTTCAGGTAAGTCGTAATCCGCAAGTTTTCGAAGTAATGTCTTTCTCCCGATGTCAAGTGTTTCAGCGGTTTTACTTTTATTTCCCTTAAAATGGGAAAGTGTCTCGCGGATTATTTTTTCCTCACATTCAGCCATGCTGGCGCCGAGCCTTATGTTTATCCATCCGTCATCTTCGGCATTGCGGAAAACAGGCGGCAGATCGTCAACCGTTATCTGCTTTGATTGACACATAACAACCGCGCTTTCGATACAGTTGCGAAGCTCCCTGATGTTACCCGGCCAGTCATAAGCGTAAAGACGTGAACGTGCTTTCTCGTGTATGCCTTCTATAGATTTTCCGTTTTCCTGCGCGATATCACGTAAAAAAGAAGTGATTAATACCGGGATGTCGTCCTTTCTTTCGCGTAACGGCGGTACGTTGATATTAACGACATTAAGACGGAAATAAAGATCCTCGCGGAAACTGCCTTTTTCTATTTCCGCTTTCAGATCTTTATTAGTTGCGGCGATTATCCTTACATCGGTTTCAACTGTCTGCTCTCCGCCGACTCTTTCAAAATTTCTTTCCTGCAAAACGCGGAGGAGTTTTATTTGGATATTCTGATCAATCTCGCCGATTTCATCGAGGAACAATGTCCCGCCTGATGCAAGCTCAAATCTCCCCTTTCTGCGCGATAAAGCGCCTGTAAACGCGCCTTTTTCATGNCCGAAAAGCTCGCTCTCCAAAAGCGTCGATGAAAGCGCCGCGCAGTGAACTTTTATAAGCGGGAAATTNTTTCGCGGAGAAAGCTCGTGGATCGCGTCCGCNACAAGTTCCTTTCCGACGCCTGATTCGCCNGTAATTAAAATCGAGGCTTTTGTCGGAGCCGCTTTTTTCATCATATCGAAAACTTCACGCATGTTACGCGCATTTCCAATTATCGATTTAAACTGTCTTTTTCTGTCAAGCTCCTCTTCCATCCTGCGATGCTGAAAAAACAGCTCGCGGTTTTCAAGTGCGCGTTTTACTTTTAATGAAAGATGATCAAGGTCAACAGGCTTTGACATAAAATCCCACGCGCCTTCTCTCATCGCAGCGACGGCCGCTTCAATTGTTCCGTGTCCAGTCAGAATTATAACAGGGAATCCGGGAGATGCCGCGAGAATTCGCCGCATTAACTCCTCGCCGCTGACACCGGGCATTTTTAAATCGGTAATTACAAGATCGACATCACCCTTGCAAAATAATTCCCACCCCGCATCTCCGTTTTCCGCGCAGATAACTTCATATCCATCGGAACAGAGGGATTCGGCGAGACCTTCGCGGATATTTTTTTCATCATCTATTACAAGAAGGCGGAAATTCATTTTGCTTCTCCTTTTTTGCCAATCCCGTTTGAATCATCGTTATACGCAATAAGACGCATATCCTTCTGCGGTACCGGCAGAATAATCCTGAAATCAGATCCTGTTCCCGGTTCGGAATCGACAGATATCTCCCCGTTGTGTTCCCT
>WQRT01000048.1 GCA_009786625.1 Treponema sp. | reverse complement strand
GAGAAACTTCCTGACCAGTTCTGCGTCCTGCTTAGACCGGCGAAATTATTACTATTAATTCGCTCACGATCACTAAGATTGGCTGTCCAGTATAACATTTGGGCTATAGCTATATCATGATTAACATTTTCATAAGCCGCTTCATTAAAGTATAACATTAACAACTCTCTAATCGCGCTATTGGATAAAACAGGACTGCCATTTCTTATGATATATTGATATACGCCGTCAATACTAAGCGAGCCGTTACCAATAATATACCGCGAATTGGAATTCGCAGCTCTAACATCCCTTGAATTTTCATTTCCGAAATTATCATTTCTAAAATTGATATTACTATTATTATTACTTAAATTATTATTTCTTGTAATTTCCTCATATCGTAATTCCCGTGATCCGGAATTTCTTCTGTTATCTATTAATGAAATAAGCAGAGTAACATGTTCCCCTCTTGTATTGTTTGTAATTTGACGGGGTGGATTACCATCAATTTGAATGGAATCGAGTATAAAGCGGTCTAATTGATGATTTTTTGTAAATTTTAACATTACTGCTCGCTCAAAATCTCGAAATGATATATAAAAACATCTACCTGCCTCAGAATCCACATATCTTCCTCGTTCTGATCCATCGAAAGTAAATTCAGATGTTGTACGTGCATCATCTCCAAGGATAATTATTCTATCTTCATTTGTATTCCCCGGTCCTGTGTTTCCATTTTGAATATTAATATTAATGCTAAAAGGTCTTGATACACTATAATCATGCCAAGCAAGTGTTCCTCTATTAAAAGCTTCAATTTGAGAGTTAACGGGTACTAGCGTCAATTCTTGACTTTGCGCAAATCCATGATAGCCGATGCAAATCAGTAAAACTGCCAGAATTAAAAATGTTTTTTTCATAAAATACTCCTTTAAAACTAATATATTATTAAGTAATAAATCACTTAATTTATCTTCCTATATTCAGTTCTCGTTATCCTGTATTCATCTACGAATTTGACTTCATTGTGGATTTCTGACAGATCTTTCACTAACTGCCGGAATAATATTTTTAAGCCTTTATCTAATTTCTTATAATTTTCCATAAATATATGCAGTTTTTCCTGATCGTTCATACTGTCTCCAAATACCACAATGTGGCTTATTTTATACTACATTGCGGTTTTTGTCAATAGTAATTTATTAAAAATTACTTGTATGTAAAGATAATTTTTTGATAGAATTAATAAAACGGGAAGGAATTATTGGACGAAAACACGGTCATTGGTCAAAGAATAAAAGATATCAGAAAAGCTCTTGGACTGACCCAGCATGATTTATCCAATGATTTAAAAATCAGCCAGTCCCATGCCGGAGCAATGGAACTTGGCTCGCGGAAAGTGCCTGAACGGATTATAAAAATGATTTGCTTTACCTATAAGGTCAATGAAAATTGGCTAAAAAACGGTAAAGGCACAATGTTCAAAAAAAATCATGATTATAAACTCGAAGAAGTAATTAAAAATTTTAATAAATTGGACGACCTTTTACAGGATTATGTGATAAAACAACTTCGCCTCGCTCTTGAATATCAGCAATCAAAAGATAAAAAAAATTAATTATATTCCTGCATCACAGTATAAAAAACGCGCACACTGACAGGCACATAAATCATCATATGCCGTTAGGTGCAATGACACGTTATGAATGAGGTAAAGATGTTGTCTCATGTTCGTGTGGTTAGCGCAGTCAGTGGCAAAAAAATGTTCGTGTGGTTAGTGTGGTTCGTGGTAAAAAAAATCCACGCAGCTAGCATAGTTCGCGGCAAAAAACCCTACACCTGCCCCGACAAAAACACATTATCCGATTCATCAATTGGTCTTCCGTATAAATGCTCAAACAAAAAACGCATATCTTCTGGAGCCATATTTATAAAACGACAGCCGAAATAGGTCATGGATTTGTCTTTGAAGCGGCGGACGATGCGCGCTACAACGCTTATGGTGCGGTACGGAGCTTCGATTGTTACGGTCAGTTCGGCGTCTATCAATAATGTCGATAAAAGAGTTGTGCCTAACGGGTAGGCGAACAAAAGCCCGGACGCGCTGATGTCAAATATTCTGCCTTCGAACGGTTCGTTTTGCATCTTGCCGCGCTCAAAATAGCCGTTTTCCTTAAGCGAGAACGCGAGAACTTTCGCGAATTGATATACAGTATCAAGAACGCTGAAATCAAACGGAAGTCTTTCCTTCTTTTCGGTCCAGACATGAATATAACCTATCACATACTCATGAAATAAAATCGGCACCCACGCGTCGGAAAAAATGCCGTCTTCAAATTTATTTCTCAGAATACGAGCGCAATTATCATCAAGGTATGCGGCTCCTACCCCCGTTGATTCAAGATAACGTTTGAACAATTCCTCAGTGATTATGCGCTTTCTTGGATACGGATCAGTTTTCGGCAGCAGTCCCGAAGTGGAAGGTATATAGAGTGTTTTCCCGGTTTCAGATACGATACGCTCTTCCATCGTGTCAGGTTTTTTATCTTTAAAATTAACAATCTTATATCCGTCCGCGAAATTTTTTAATGATGCCGTTATCTGCTTTACAAGGCCTGAAAGATTTCCGGGATCAAGATTGCGTACAAGTTCATCCGCCATTATATTTTCGTATTCCATAACTTTAGGAAACGATAAATTGTATCTGTCTCCGCGGAATGTAAAAAGTATTTTTAAGTCCGAGGGAATATCCACCCGCAGATAATTACGATCAAGATTTTTAAAAAGCGTATCAGGCGCTTTGCAGACAATTAAATCATCAGGCTGCGACGTTACTTCCGCCGCAAAATCAATTACCTGTCCGCGGTAATTAAAAAGTAATTCCAGTTTAAAGCCGTGTTTCATCTTTCCGAGCGGCTTGTCGGAAAGAAAAACAAGTTCAGCGCCCGCGGGTTTCTGAAGAGTCAATATATACTCATGCCTGTCCTTTACATACATTACCGGCAGCTTTTCTTCGAATAACGCTTTAAAGAGAAATTCTTTTTCTATCCTTCCTACAGGTGTCGCCATAAAATTTCTTAAAAAAACCTCTCATATGGATTTAAATCGACTCGATATATCGATTCATTCATCTCAGTTTCATGATCTCTTGCCGCTTCCAGAAGCAGTTCATCAAATGTCCAGCTTCCTTGCGCTGTTTGTTCTTCTTCCTCATCACCGCTCATTCTTAATACATACCTGATATACAGTTCACCGGTAATTCCCTGCTCCCTTCCGATAAACCTTACCAAAAATGAATACGCTCCGTCGGCTTCTTCCCTTCCGCCGCCAATCCTGAAACTCTGCGGGTTTATTTCTCCCAGCGCGGATAAATGTCTTTCCAAAACCGCTCTGTTCGCGGACATAAAAGCAAGATTATCCATTCTAGCGGACATAAGCGCCGTACATATTCTGCCTGCGAAATTGAACGCCTGCAAAGACGAAGTTCCCTGTCCAAGCTCGCCGATTACAATATCTATCGGATAACGCACGGCTTCGCGCAGCGGACGCAGCAGCGCCTCCGGGATGGAACCTCTGCTCTGAGACACAGCGCAAACGGGTCTAAAAAATCCCGCAATTATAAATATAAAGAAAATTACATTATAAGCCCGCATAATTCCGTTCTATACTATATTCTAGCAAAAATCGAAAAAATTATCTATAATGAATTTGTAATTATGAAATATGCCGTATACTCAAAACCTCCGGGAATAAAGAGCCGCGTGTGAATATATCGATAGAAGCCTCCCTGACGGAAGATTTTACCCATCCTGTCAGAGATGTACTTTGGGGGCATATTTACATGACGGAAGAACTCGCCCGTCTGACTGAATCCGCGCCGTTTCTGCGGTTGAACCGCATTATGCAGCTTGGTCCTGTCTATCTCGTTTATCCCGGCGCTACGCACACAAGGGCAAGCCACTCTATCGGCGTATACCATTTAGGAAGAAGGCTTTTACAAAATTTGGCAGAGAAAGGCGCCTCGGCATGGCTTACAAAAGAAGGGACAAAGTCCTTTCTTGCCGCCTGCCTTCTTCACGATCTGGGGCATTTTCCTTACACCCACTCTTTAAAGGAACTTTCTCTTACCTCCCATGAAACCTTAACAGGGCAGGCTGTTTTAAAAGAACCGTTAAAATCCCTGATAGGCGCGGCAGGGGCTGATCCCGCTTTCACCGCCGCGATTGTAGACAAGGAAATACCGGCTGACAGCGGCGAACTTACATTTTACCGTAAACTCCTGTCNGGCGCTCTTGATCCTGACAAGCTCGATTACCTGAACCGCG
Source organism: Treponema sp. (assembly GCA_009786625.1). GTDB lineage: Bacteria > Spirochaetota > Spirochaetia > Treponematales > Breznakiellaceae > WQXQ01. Next base: position 10,709 of record WQRT01000048.1, on the reverse strand, counting down.
ACGCAAGNTACTGCGGCGTCCCCTACGGAGCGCAGGATGTGGATTTCATCTTTTCAAGGCTTCATCCTAATGAAAAAAGGGGTGTGGACATCGATTCCCGCCTGATTCCCAATGTCGAATCGATTCTTTTTTCAAAATATCTTATGTACAGAACCGTTTATTGGCATAAACAGGTACGCGCCGCTACCGCGATGATTAAAAAAGCTCTGATAAACGCCCTGGAATCCGGCAATTTAAAGGGGGAAGACCTCTATAATCTTGATGATAACAGCCTTTTTACCCTTTCGGGCGCAAAATCGGGCAGTTCTTTGGTGGAAGCAGTACGGGAAGGCAGGATTTTTACCACAGCCGCCGAAATTTCAGGTGATAAACTCGATATAACCACGCTTCGCGAGATAAAAAACAGAGCTCAATATGAAGAGAAAATCGCCGTCTATCTGCGGAAAAACGGGCTGGAAATCAAAAGCGAAGATATAATTATCGATATCCCGGAACCGGCATCCTTTGAAACAGGCCTTTTTGTCATTGACGAGGGTTGTCCTTTCAGCGGAAGTTCAAGCGCGTTCAAGACAGAGACGGTAAACGCTTTTATTCAAACGTTGTATATTACAAGGATATTTATAAATCAAAAATATAAGGAAAGTATAAAGACATTTACGCAATTATGTGATATACTTAAAAACGCCTGTTAGAGGCGTTTACAGGTTACCAAGCTGGAGGATAGAATGGACATTCATAATTCAAATGAAGATGTAGTATTTGCGACAGTGCAGAACGTTTTTAACGAAATTCAGAAAAGCGGAAATCCCGAAAAGTACTGCATGTGCTATCAATGCAGGATAGACACCATTTGTTATACCCTTAACCGGATTGAACCAAATTACATAGTCTCAAACAGGGGATTTACCAGATTTGAGGAGACAAGCATCAAGCGTCAGCAGATCGAAGCTGATATTACAACGTTAATCTATAAAGGTTTGCGCCTTGTAAACCACAATCAACGCCCGACAGCGCCGCATGACGGTACATCAATGGCTGTCAGTAAAATATATCACCCCATGTTTGATATCCCCACTATCGCAGGGCGCATTTTTGACGGCATCAGTTTTGAACCCATCGAGGGTATTGATGTAACGCTTTTCTGTGAAGGCGAGATTGTCGATATGAGAAACAACAACTGGCAGAACCCTTATACAATGGTAGCGAGCACTCCGGGCGCATACACATTCTGGCCTGCGCCGATTATCGCGGATGCCCCGGATTTATCAAGGGATTTTAAATTTTCAATAAAGGTAAATTCCCCCCAGTTCGAGCCGCTAAGCCACTTTTTTAACATCGAAACGCTCAGCAGGTTCCACAGCCCTCAGTCTTACGCGCTGAACCGCACTTTCAAACTGCCCGACCTATATCTGTTCCCGCCCGGCGAAGCCGAGATGAACGATCAAATATAAGGTTGATAAAGGTGATAGGATTTGGGGTATAGGGATTAGGGCATAGGGGATAGTCTTGTTGTTCAATACCCCGATTGACCAATAAGAAAAAATACATTCCCCCAGCGTCTAAATCCTAACCACTATCCCCTAACCCCTATATCCTAATCCCTAACCGCTATCCCCTAATCCCTAACCGCTATCCCCTAACTCCTAACCCTTGACACGGTAAATATAAAAATATACCCTGAAACTAATACCAATTTTTAAGGAGCAAGGAAATGGCACAAGCCAGTAAAAACAGCCGTACATCGAGCGCGACGCAGAGATTTATGTGCTCATGCGGCGGGGAAATAAAAATGAAAACCCTGTTTGAAAGCGGCAAGGTTAAAAATATCGCGGAATGCGAAAAATGCAAACGGACAGAAAGACGTCCGTCGGATTTTAAATAATTTATATCAGCCGTTAAAACGGCAGATATTTTTGGAGGTTAATTTTGGCAAAGAAACAGAGTTCGGCGGAGAAAAGNCACCGGAAAAGCGAAGAGCGCCGGCANGCCAACAAGTCGACAAAAAGCGCTGTAAAAACAAGCATTAAAAAGTTCGTAGCTCTTGCGCAGAANAAAGACCCGCAGGCGGAAGCCGCTTTAAGGGAAATGTGCAAGAAAATTGATACAGCCGCAGGAAAAGGCATTATCAAGAAAAACGCCGCAGCGCGTAAAAAATCAAGAATGCATAAATATTTTAATGTAATGAAAGCGGCTCAATAAAAAAAATAAAAATGGCGGCGAAGAAAATAACAAAAGCTGACATTATTGACGCGCTTTATGAGAAAACAAAAATGAATCGCGCCGAAATCCACGGCGCGATTGATCTTTTTATCGATGAAATGAAAGATGCCATTGCGCGGCGCAAAATAATTGAGCTGCGGGGTTTTGGAACATTTGAAGTAAAAATACGCAAAGCCCGGCCAAGAGCGCGTAATCCAAGAACGGGCGAAAGCATCGTTATTCAACCGCACGGAGCGGTCACCTTCAGACCAGGCCGCGAGATGAAACAGCTAGTATGGGACATCGGGGAAGATGCCGCGCCGAAAAACTAACCCAATCAAAATAACCAATTTACAAAACACCGGATCCGGCTCAGGGTGGATAAAAGAAACCTTTTACAACCTGGCGTTGATGTTTCTGGCGGCAATCCTATTCGCCGCGTCCCATCCCAATCTTTTATTTTACAACGGCCTCCCCTTCTTCGCATGGTTCGCGTACATCCCTGTCGTTATTCTGATTAACAGAAATAATGTTATTCAATGCATAGGATGGGGAGCTTTATACGGTTTCGCCGCTTACGGATTTTACGCTTATTGGCTTTCGGCTTTTCATCCGCTTGCGGGTGTAATTGTATATTGTATTTATATCGTCTACTTTGCCGTCACATTCCCAATCCTCAAGCTCGCGTGTATTTTATTCCCCAAAAGATCATACCTTGCCCAATGGGTTGTATGGCTCGCGTACGAGTATTTAAGCATGCAGGGATTCACCGGTTTCCCGTACGGCATTACAGGCTACACTCAATGGCGCATAACGCCGTTGATACAAATCGCGAGCCTCGCCGGCGTATGGGGTGTAAATGTTCTCGTAACATTTCCGTCCTTCTGGCTGGCAGGCGCGATTATTAACACCAGCCGAGAAAACGTAATACCAAACCGCGAAGGCGCAATAAAGAAAGAAGAGAAAAATTTACCTCAAACTCATACAGAAACGAAAAGCCGCTTTAATTTCTATTCTCTTATTCGTGCAGGTTCACACCGGTTCGCGGTTAAGAATTTAAAAAATTATTTTTTACAAGAAAAGATTCCAGCCATTATATGGGGAGCCGCTCTTGCCGCATCGCTTGTTTTTGGGTTTGTTACTTTAAAAGATTATTCAGATACAATCGCCGCGGGAAACTACTCTTCTGCGCAGATTGCGCTTATTCANCATAANACCGATCCCTGGGAAGCGTCTAAAGCATCTTCCTCATGGCTTATAGANGAAGCGTACCGCAAGGATTTACGAATTTTAAAACGGCTTTCNGACGCGGCGCTAAACGCCAACCCTGATATTCAACTTGTCGTGTGGTCGGAGACCGCGTTTGTCCCGAGGATCTACTGGCACACAACATACCGCGAAGAGCAGAACTCTTGGGAGATTGTAAGGGAGCTTCTTGAGTACCTTTCCTCAAAGGATGTGCCATTTCTTTTAGGTAATGATGATGCGCGTAAAGACCCCGCGGTAAATCCCAACGCTTCCGATCAACATCGCGTCGATTACAACGCGGTAATGTACTTTGAAAAAGGAAATAATACCAAAACATACAGAAAACTTCATCTGGTTCCGTTTACCGAACATTTCCCCTACCGCAAACAGTTCCCCATGATCTACGACTGGCTTGTCAGCGCAGATACGCATTTTTGGGAAAAAGGGAACGAAGCGGCAGTATTCACGGGACCGGGTTTTACCTTTTCAACGCCGATTTGCTTTGAAGATACATTTGGTTACCTCTCAAGGGAGTTTGTCCGCGGCGGCGCGGATGTAATCATCAATCTGTCTAATGACGCATGGTCAAACAGCGTTACAGCCCAGTACCAGCACCTTTCGATGGCAGTCTTCAGAGCAGTGGAAAATTACCGCCCGATGGCAAGATCCACAGCGTCGGGGCAGACCTGCGCGGTTGACCCCCTCGGCAGAATCATCTCGATGGCTCCGTCCTTTGAGGAAACGTATCTTGACGTATCAATACCATTAATTAAAAAAGATACTCTTTACACAAAATTCGGCGATTATTTAGGTGTTTTCTCTGTATGGGCGGCGATTGCCATCTTGCTATTCGGCGCGGTTTGTTATACAATGAGGAAACTTAAAGCTCGCACAGAGCGGCATTGAAATTACGAGGAAACCGCCATGAATACTCAAAAAAAGATATTGATCGCAGATGACGAAACCGTAAATCTTGATTTCTTTGAAGTGATGCTTTCCAAACTCGGTTTTGTAGTGGAAAAATGCGATAACGGCCCCGATGTTCTGGAAAAAGTCAAAAAATTCCTGCCGGATTTGATCATCCTTGACAACATTATGCCGGGAATGACAGGACGCGAAATTACTAAAATTCTTAAAAAAGATCCGAATTTAAAAGATATCTCCATTATAATGCTCTCGGCTCTCGATGATGTGAAAGACAAGGTCGCCGGTTTTGAAGCCGGAGTAGACGATTACATAACAAAACCTTTCAATTTCACGGAAGTCCTCGCGCGTATAAACGCCGTCCTTCGAAACCGCGCCCTGTTCGATCAGATAAAAGTGAGAGAGACGCGCCTTACACTGGCAGAGGAATTAAATAAAGATTTGAAAGATAATCTTTCGGTATTTATTTCCAATATCGATGAACTTGATAACGCGATTGCCGATATTTGCAAGAACACCCACGAAGGAAAATCGTACGACAGGGAGACGCTTATCAATCATGTAAAACCTGTCAGCGAAAAAATTCTTTCCGTGCGCAAACATATCGCCGCGCTTGACGCGAGGATAGAAAAAACAATGAATGAATGGAACAATCTTAAAAAAGAAGAAATAGGGCTTCCTGTTCTGGAAAGCCAGATACGCAAGTTCCTGCATCAGGAGCAGCAGTAGCATGCCCAAACGGGAAGGAAAAAAAAGGGAAACGGGCGTTGTAATACTTGGCAAGACTACAAGTTTTACAGGCATTTTAAAATTTGATTCAACGCTGCGTATTCAGGGAACATTCCGCGGCACCATTGAAGCCGCGGGCGATCTTATTGTTGACAAAGAAGCGGTTGTTGACGCGGATCACATAACGGTGAACTCGCTTACAGTTTTCGGCCATGTATCGGGGACTGTACACGCCGTAAATAAAGTTGATATGATGAGCGGGGCGAAAGTCCAGGGNGATGTAAGCGCGGCAAGNCTGCGCATCGCGGACGGCGTTCTTTTCGAAGGNAAATGCAAGATGACTAACATCGAAAAAGATATAGAAATCTTTCACCGCCCGACGGAAGAAATAAAAGCGGATTTACTGCGGGCAAATGCAAGAGTGTAATGATCCGGCCGCCGCGCAGATTGAAATGAACGCGCGGAAAAAAGCCGAAGATGTGATTCAAAAGCTTAAGGACGCTTCTGTTACGCTGGCGTTAGCTGAATCGTGCACCGCCGGAATGATATCTTCACTGTTAGCGCGAATCCCGGGAGCGTCAAATTATCTCTGGGGCTGCTTTGTGTGTTACACGCAAGAAGCTAAAGTGAAAATGCTCGATCTTGACAACGACAGGTTATGCGAATACGGGCTTGTGAGCCGCGAGACAGCATGCGGTATGGCGCAGGGAGCGTTGAAAAAAAGCGACGCGGATTACGCGGCATCAGTTACAGGGCTTGCAGGACCGGGCGGCGACGACAGGAATCCCGCAGGAACGGTATGGATCGCGGCCGCGGCGAAAGGTAAAGACACACAGGCGCAGGAGTATCATTTTTCCGGTTCCAGAAACGAAGTGCGCGTACAAGCGGCGGATGCCGTTCTTGAATTAATTTTAAAAAGGTTGACATAGAAAGAAAAATATGCTAGGATTGGAGTATCCTTTCAGACAATAACTTATGTTAAAAAGAAATAATAAATGAAGCAAATCATGTCTCTTTTCATTTCTTCCCGGAAGCCAATGTTATAATATGAAAATGAAAGGAACATTCCATAGGTGGTAAAAAAATGGCGTTAATAAAAAAAGGAAGAAAACCTTCCATGGTGAATGATGACAACACGGAAGCGGCTGAAGAAACGCAAGGCAGTTCTGATTCCGGCGATTCATCAAATAACGGCGGCGATAAAACAGGCCGCGTGGTTGTCCGCACCGGAAGCAGAAGATCATCAAACGGTTATGAGCAGAAACATGAAAGCGAAAATGCGGAAACGGCGGAACCGCGGGATCAAATGAGAATTCCGCAGTCATTACCGAAGCTGCCATCAATGCCGGATCTGTACGGCAAACCTCTTCCGCGTCAGGATCAGGACAGCAGTAAACTCCGCCTTACAATAAATGAGTTAATCAGGCTTAACATGATAGACCTGCGCGAGCTTGCCGCGTGCTACAACATCACTCATGACGATATGGTAATTTTAAAAAAGCAGGAAATAGTTTTCGCGATTTTAAAGGCGCATACGGAAAGAGGCGGAATTATTTACGCGTACGGATCGCTTGAAATTCTCCCCGACAGTTACGGCTTTTTACGCAGCCCGCAAAACTCCTACCTTCCCGGTACTGATGACATCTACATGAGCCCGAGCCAGATACGGCTTTTCGCGCTGAAAACCGGCGACACGGTATACGGACAGATCCGCAGTCCGAAAGAAGGAGAGCGTTTCTTCGCCATGCTCCGGGTGGAAACTGTCAACTACGATGATCCCACGGTCGCGCAAAACCGCATACCTTTTGATAACCTTACTCCGCTTTACCCGAATGAAAAACTCGACCTGGAAACTTCGACAGAAGGCATCAGCGAAAGAATCATCAATCTGTTCTGCCCAATCGGGAAAGGACAGCGTTCATTAATCGTCGCGCCGCCAAGAACAGGCAAAACGATCATGATGCAAAAAATCGCGAACGCGATTACAAAAAACCACCCGGAAGTTTACCTTATCGTTCTTCTGATCGACGAAAGACCCGAGGAAGTCACCGACATGGAGCGCACTGTCCGCGCGGAAGTAATATCATCAACATTTGATGAGCAAGCTTCCCGGCACGTTCAGGTCACGGAGATGGTTCTGGAAAAAGCAAAACGCTTAGTCGAGCATAAAAAAGACGTTGTAATCCTTTTGGATTCAATCACGCGTCTTGCGCGCGCTTATAACCAGACTGTCCCGACATCGGGCAAAATCCTCTCAGGCGGCGTCGATTCAAACGCCTTGCACAAACCTAAACGCTTTTTCGGCGCGGCGCGTAATATCGAAGAAGGCGGAAGCCTTACGATTATCTCTACCGCGCTTGTGGAAACGGGCAGCCGCATGGACGAGGTAATTTTTGAAGAGTTCAAAGGCACCGGCAATATGGAAATTAACCTTGACAGGCGCATCTCCGACCGCCGCCTTTACCCGGCTATCAATATTAAGAGATCCGGCACGCGCAAGGAAGAGCTGCTTCTTTCCGAAAAAGAACTCCAAAGAATCTGGATATTGCGCAAGTTAATCAACCCCATGGACGACATCGAAATCATCGAACTGCTGGTTGACAGAATGAAAAAAAGCAAGAATAATGAAGCATTCCTGACATCCATGAACACCGGAACAGGCGGAATGGACTAAGGCCCTTAAACCGAGCCGTAAGCTCGGAGTTGGGCAAATATTTGAGGAGAAGAAAATGAGAGACAAGATTCATCCAAAGTACGAAATGACAAAAATCACCTGCGCATGCGGGAATGTTATTGAGACCCGTTCCACTGTCAAGGAGATCAAGGTTGAGATTTGCTCATCCTGCCACCCCTTCTTTACAGGCAAGCAAAAACTCGTTGACACTGCAGGCCGCATCGAAAGGTTCAGGAAGAAATACAACATCAAGGACTAATTTACGGAAAAGGCTGTTTTTCTATCGCCCAAAAAACACCGCGTTATCGCCGTAAAAAATCTTCTGACAGAAAATAATATCTCTGTGACAAGCATTAGGCTGCGCATCTATGTGGAAAGAAGATACATCTCCGGCAGAGGCGCGGAAAAGGTAAACGTGTCGCTGGATAAAAGCGGCGAACTGACAGTGCCGATAGAAGAGTTCGACGAAAAACTAAACGACGCGCAAATATTTGAACTTTACACATCTGAGGAACAGGAAAGTGCGGCGGTTAGTCTGATAGAAAGCCTTGATGAGTTTGCGTTCTTCGGCGACTGCGTTTACAGATCCGCAAATTACGATGACGCTTTTGACATATACTCGTTATTAAGGAAAAACAAAATTCCCTGCGATGAAATCGCCACAAGCGCCGATGAATATGTGCTTTTAATAAACCCCGAAGACATGGACAGCGCGTTACGTGTCATTGAACAGAGGAGCAATGACAAAAAAACAGTGCTTGTACGCGATAACATCGAATCAAAGGAATTATACGAAGAAAAAGACAATGAAAATTCAGAAGCGCTTAAAATTATCATACCAATACTGATTATTGTAATGGTTTTACTTATCAGGATTGACAATGAGTTTATCGCGGTAAAAATTGCAAACTGGATAATGGCTTTCTTTTCCGGCGGTTAAAAAAGCCTATTCCGAAACCAGCCAAGTTTTAGAAATGTCTTTAATTACCGCATATTTTTAATAACAAAAACAGTTCCTACAGATAAAGCCAGACATTCCATACTCCCGACAAAATAATTATTTAACAAGGGCGTCTGGAACGCTATACCCTGTATTATTCCGATAACCAGAAATGCGATAAACCATTTNACTTCNCGCCTTAAAACCACATCCAGTACTATCATTACATATATNAGTATTGACGCGAAATAATTATGTAAAAAAAGATATTCGCGAAAATAAGAACTGAATGCCGCTAATGCNAAAAAACCTATTCCTACAAACCACCTATGGTAAAGAAGCCAGCAGCCTATTGTCAACAAAAAGAANGTATAGAAATAAACCCTGTTTATATCCATTCCCATTGTTGACGAATAAGATTTTTTACCNTGCAGCAAAGCGTCCACAAGAACAATGATAATAAATCCAAAAACAAGAACCCCTGTAATAATTTTTTTTATTTTAATTGTATTCATGGTAAGATTATAATAAATAAATAATTTTTTATCAATTAAACGCAGATTATATGCGGGGGATATTTAACCGTGGAGGCGTCGAAGGCGTACTAAGGTTTGGTAACTGCTGCCAGTTAAGATTTTAACCGTGAACATCACAAATCAAGACGAACTCTCACATAAATTGTATATTACAATTTTAAAATGATATCAATAAACATCACATAGGGTCATAAAAATATTCGTAAAAATATCTACCCCCTAACCCCTAATTCACCTAACTTCCGCCGGTGGTTACTCCGGGAACATTGCGGACGACACGGAAACCGCTGTCGTAGTACTGGATAGTAGGAGTGCTGACGCTCCGATACGCGGAACGGACGTAGGCGGCTGAAAAGCTCCAGCTGCCACCGCGAAGTACGCGGTAAGACCCAGAGGACGCGCCCCGTGGATCAGTTTGCGCGCGCTGTTCGGGTATGTCATACCAATCCCAGCACCATTCCCATACATTGCCATGCATGTCATATAACCCCCACGCGTTTGGAGCGTAACTTCCTACTGTTATAGTTCTGTTTATTATTCCGTCGAAATTAGCATGGCTTGCTGTAATGCTTGCTCCGGTATTATAATCCGTTGTAGTTCCTGCACGGCACGCGTACTCCCACTCCGCTTCTGTCGGTAACCTATACCCGTTCGTGTTTCGGCTCCATGTTACTGTTCTGTTATTTCCACTGCCACTTATCGCATACGCAGGTGTTAATCCTTCCCTCTGGCTTCTTCTGTTACAGTACTCTACAGCGTCAAACCAGCTTACACTTTCTACAGGACGGTTTAAATCACCGGTAAAATTGCTTGGGTTTGTTCCTATTACTTCCCGATATTCCCTCTGCGTTATTTCATACCTGCTCATCATAAAAGAGCTTACTGTTACCTGCCGCTGTGTTTCATTATTTCGCCTTCCCTCTTCATTCGCAGGGCTGCCCATTATAAATGACCCGCCTTGTATACGAACAAGCTCATTTGTTATGGCGGCTGTCGAAGATTGCGGTGTCGGCGTAACTGCCGGTGCAGGTGTCGGCTGAACAGCAACTGGCGGCTGAGGCGTTACAGGCGGTTGAACAACAGCCGCGGGTCTAGCTCCCAAATACGCTTCTTCAAAAAACTGGCTGTAGATGGCGGGAACCTGTCCTCCGTTGCTTGCGCGGCTTACGGCGGAGCTTGTGCGGCGGAAAAGATCGTACACTTCAAGACCGGACGTTCTTAATTGCGTTAATAAATGAGTTGTAAAAAGACCGTTTCTGCCTGTTCCGTCGGCGGCGACAGAACCCGCGCTTGTGGCGAATACGATGATGCTGTCGGCGGGCTGGTTCGCCACAACGCTAAGCCCGCGGCTTATATTGCGGCTCCAAGCCGCCGGAAAATCACGGCAAGCGTCAAGCACTACAATGTTAAGCGCGTTCCCCGCGTCATTAATTTCAGCTAACATGCTCTGAACGGAAAT
>WQRT01000047.1 GCA_009786625.1 Treponema sp. | reverse complement strand
TTTTTACCGCATACTCCGGACGCAGTACAGCCTGTTCCTTTCACCGTCTGCTGGCATTGAAAACAAAACATTCTCTTATCATTCAAAATATCACAAACAGTACATGCGTGCTTTTCCATTACAATCTCCTTAAAATAGATTTATAAAAAGTAAAATTCTTCGTTGCTTTACATTTACAATTATATTAAAGTTGACAGGTATTTCCGTGGTTATAACCACATAAAGAAGAAAAGTTTGAAAAATTTTGAAAATTATTCGGAGATTCTGAAACTAACAGGATTGTTTAAAGGAATCAAACATTCCGAAATCCAATCCCTGCTTAATTCTCTTGGAGCAGTGACACATAACGCGGGAAAAGGAAAAATTATACTTCTTACGGGCGACCGTCTTGATTATATCGGCATTGTTTTATCAGGGCATCTTCACATAACGCGCAACAGTTATAACGGAAACCGTTCTCTGGTGGCTTCGATAAAACAAGGAGGAATTTTCGCAGAAGCCCTGTACTGCGCGGGTTTTACCCAAAGTCCTGTTACGGTAACCGCTGCGCAGGATTCATGCATTATGAAGCTCAGTTTCGCCCGCGTGATAGAAACTTGTTCCGTTTCCTGCAACAGATTGATAGTAAATATGCTTTACCTTATCGCCGGAAAAAATTTAACGCTTCAAAACAGAATGGAAATCCTTGAATTAAAAACAATCAGGGAAAAAGTATTACGCTATCTTGAATCGTTCGGAACAAGGAATATCGCTCTCCCGTTTAACCGTCAGGAGATGGCGGATTTCCTTTGCGTTGAACGCAGNGCNCTTTCTCACGAACTTATAAAGATGAAAAATGATAATTTACTCAATTACAGTAAAAATAAGTTTATATTAGCAGATGACGATAACTGTCCCGAGAAATCCGCCTTAAAGAAATACAGGTAATATGGTAAAAAAAATACAACATCGTCAATTTTTATTGTGGATTTTTATCAATATTTATGTTATCCTTATCATGGAAAATAATAACGGCTGTTCTGACAGCCGGAGTTTTATAGTCAAAAGGGAGGTATCAATGTCGATACATATCGCGGCAAAGGAAGGGGAAATTGCCGAATCAATTTTACTGCCGGGAGATCCTCTGCGGGCGAAATATGTTGCGGAAAATTTTTTAGAAAACCCCGTACTGTATTCAAGCGTGCGTAACATCCTTGGTTACACCGGCGTTTACAAGGGGAAAAAGATTTCTGTACAGGGAACCGGTATGGGAATCCCGTCAATTTCAATTTATGTAAATGAGCTGTTCAAAGATTACGGCGTAAAACGCGCGATCCGCATTGGGACGGCGGGTTCGATNAACAAAGACGTNAAAATNCGCGACTTGGTTCTTGCAATGTCAGCATGCTCTGATTCCGCCGTAAACACCCACCGTTTTAAAGGATGGAATTACGCTCCCACGGCATCGTTTACTTTNTTAAAAACAGCATGGGAAACCGCGGTGTNAAAAGGATGGCAGCCGAAAACAGGTCCAATCGTNTCGGAAGATACTTTTTACGCNGAAAACCCGGATGACTGGAAGCTCTGGGCAAAGTTCGGCTGTTTGGCTTTGGAGATGGAGTGCGCGGAACTTTACACTCTCGCCGCAAAATACGGCCGCGAAGCGCTCGGCATTTTAACAATCTCCGACAGCCTTGTAACAGGCGAGTCAACCACAGCGGATGAGAGGCAGAATACTTTCACCAGAATGATGGAAGTCGCTTTAGAAACGGCGATTAGTTGAATTAGTTATACAAGCGGTTTTATATGCTCCGCGACTTTTTCCCTTAGCTCGCTTTCTTTAAAAGGTTTTACAATAAAGTCGCAGGCTCCTAAAGAGATCGCTTCTTTTACCTGAGAAGCCGTTCCCTCGGATGTCAGCATAATAATCGGAGTGTCTTTGTATTCGGGTATATCATGTATCATGCCGATAAGCTCAAATCCGTTAAGCATCGGCATTAAATAATCCAGAATAATTAAATCGGGATATCTGATTTTTAAGAAATCTAACACAGCTTCGGGTTTTGATATTGTATGCACTATATAATCACCGCTCAAAGCGGCTTTAATTATTTTTAACTCGCTTACAACATCATCAACCGCGAGAATGCGCGGCTTTGAGCTTTCTTCTTTAACCTTGCCTGCCCTGCTTGCCGTCACGTGTTTTTCGATACATTCAATGAGGCTGGTTGTCTCGAACGGCTTGATTATATAATCAACAGCGCCGAACGAAAGCCCTCTAATCACGCTCTTCCTGTCGCGGTTGCTTGTGAAAAAAATTACCGGTATATTAGCATAGCGTTCATCTTCTTTTAATTCTCCGATAATTTCATAGCCGTCATGATCGGGCATATTGATGTCCAAAAGTATAAGATCCGGCGTGATTTTTTCCAGAGCGTTGAACAAGACTTCGGCGGATTCGGCGGGATATACTTCGTAGTACCCCGAAAGCCTCCTCTTGAGCGTCACAAGGCTCGTTGAGACATCATCAACATAGATTATTTTATATCGTTCTTTTTCAGTGTTATCCAAGAATAACCATCCTTAATAATCACGTATGTTTTTTAATATTATCATATTTTTATATATTTTGTAAATATTNGTATAATAAAATTATATATATAATCAAGTAAGATAGGTATTAATCTTATAGGCAATTTCCTCAAATTGCATTCTGTCAACGGCGTTTCTCAGCCAGATTACAAGGTCATTATCCGACTCATACCTGTATTTTTCCAGTTCCGCCATTGCCTCATCAGCGCCGTCCATGTCAAAATCATTACAGGCGTTCAAAAGTTCAAACAATACTCTTACTTCCGGCCTATCTACTATGGGTTTATCATTCTCCAGATTAAGGTTTAATAGAAAATCTTCTATACCGGAAATTAATCTCCTTGTATGTTCCATAAAAGCCGGATGGTTGGATTTAATAAATTCCAAATTACCGGCTTTACCTGCGTCTTCAAGGTTTTTCGCTTCACTTGCCGTTTGTTCCGCGAAAATATCAAAACTTATACCTTTTATTCCATGTACTTTAATTATATAATCGGCGAGGGTTTCCTCATTAAAGGTTTCAATTATATCAAGCATGGAACTTACACCCGCGGTGTATGAACGCAGAACATCAAGGTATATCTTGTCATTGCCGTCAAAGCGTTTAAGACCTTTAGATACATCCAACCCTGGAATTTCCGCTCCTAATAATTTTGAGTCAGGCGGTACCTTCGAAGAATCCTGTTCCCCTGGTTTGCCTTTATTCTGCCGCTTTAACTCCGCCTGTTTACGGGCTTCGTCTAATACTTGCTGCGGCTGTTTATCGCGCACATATGCATTCATGATAACGTTTAACCGGCGCATATCAATCGGTTTTGAAATATAATCATTAAAACCATTCTGTAAAAATATTCCCGCNTGATCTCCGACNACGTTAGCTGTCAACGCGATAATAGGTTCTTTATACCCCGCTTCCCGGATATGNTTTACCGTTTCTATGCCGTCCATTCCCGGCATCATGTGATCCATAAAAATTACATCGTACACATTTCCTTTTTCAATTAATTTTAACGCCTCCTGCCCTGAATTCGCGGAAACTATTTCTTTTAACTCATACGGCTGCATTAATCCTCTCGCGACAAATATGTTCGTGTCAATATCGTCAACGATAAGAACTCTGCCGTAGGGCATCTGTTCAAGAGATATTTGCATATTTTTTAAATAAGCGCGGTTATACATCCGGAACTTGCTCAGATTTTCNGCCATTTCACTTCCTATNACAGCGGAACCGATTTTACCCTGCGGCAACTGGATATTAAACACAGAACCTTTTCCNGTNTCGCTTTCTACATGGATCTTTCCNTTCATCATATTGATAAGATTGCGCGTAATGTTCATTCCAAGGCCGGTTCCTTCTGTCGCGCGGTTTGCTTCCTGATTAAATCTGGCGTACTCGTCATAAAGTTTTTCTATCTGATCTTTGGTCATTCCCTGGCCTGTATCGCTGACTGTGAAAGTAAGCATTACTTTATNATCATCCTTGTTTTCGTCCTCCATCGTGACAGACATAGATACATTGCCTGAGGCGGTATATTTAAAAGCNTTACTCAGAATATTATTTAAAATTTGCTTAACGCGCAGCTCGTCGCCGATTAAAGTAAACGGGATATTTTCATCTACATTCAAATTAAACTCAATATGTTTGCTGCCAATCTTCATAATGTTAAGCTGAGCGGTGTCGCTGATCATACTTGCGAACTCGTAGTTCTTCTCTAAAAGTTCAATTTTACCGGCCTCGATTTTGGATAGATCCAGAATATCGTTAATAATACTCATCATCATATCGCTTGAGGAGTAAATTTTTTCAAAGGCTTCTATGACACCCGGAGGCAGATCTTCCTGACGCAGTTCAATTTCCGTAATGCCGATAATCGCGTTCATGGGAGTGCGGATTTCATGGCTCATNGTGCTGAGGAAAGTGCTCTTTGCCTTATTCGCCGCGACTGCCGCCGCGTGCTGTTCCTCAGCTTCGTTGATACGTTCTTTAAGCGTAGATACCATAGTGTGCAGCGAGTCCGCAAGCTGCCCGACCTCGTCATTGCTTTTCACTATTATATTATCGTCAAGATTACCGTTTGCCACGCGGACGGCGAACTCGGTTATTTTACGGACGGGCTTACTGATCCTGTTTCCCACAATGCTTGCCGCAAGAGCGAAGACGCTTATAATACCAAGAGAACAAAGAAGGATTGTTAATAAAACTCTGTTTGTTTCTTTTGTTTGACGCGTTAACGGCATGGCTGCCGCCCACATCCCTACTACATCTCCGTAATAATCTTTTATAGGCCAATGCATAACCATATACGAATCGCCTAATATATCTCTTTTAACAATTACGCTTTCACCTTTATTAAGCACTGTATCTGTTACATACGTATCTCTAAGCTTAGTGCCTGTGTAACGTCTGCCGTCCTTTTCCCTTATGCTTGTCATCAGTGTAAGATCATCTTTATAAAAAGAAAAATGTATACCCGTTAATTCAAAAAGATTATCAACATATTTTTCCGTACAGATGTTTGTGCCTATGGATAAAGCGCCGACCAAAACGCTTTCCTTGTAAATTGGCGCGTAACAACGAATCGAGTAAGGAACCATAGCTGTCTCATCAAAAAAAACTCCGGAGGAAATATATCCGTTAAGCGCCGACTGTATAGCTCTGCGGTTGTAAATGTTATCCCCTGTTCTGTAAGAATGGCTTCTGGCAATGGTAACGCCGTGAGAATCCGTAAAGGTGATGATGTCTATATCGCGCCGCAGCCATTCTATCTGCGGGTTTGACAAAATATCCCCAGTATCGGATCTTTGCACAGCGTCTACCAGATGAGGCATTGAGACAATCAGTTGAACATCAAGAAATAATCTCATCTGATCCTGCTGCTGCATCCTTACAACAAGAGAAAGCATGGCTGTTAATTCTTTGCGTATAGTATAATCAAGCAGGCGGCCCATCATTATAGTGGTTATGCTTAATATTATTAAACTGGATGCTACCACACCAGCAGCGGCGAGTAATACTATCTTTCTGGAGATATTAAGTTTCATGTTGATCTACCTTTACAGCAACGCCGTTAATTTATAGAAGAAAACTGTAAAATCCTGAAATAACTATTAAAACTATAAAAATTTTAACATACAATACCGCGATTATCAATAAAAAATCATAGAAAAAATAAAAAAACCAGCCGCAGTTAATATATTACACGGCTTGACATGCCTCCCCCGATATGCCATGCTGTGTAAACAGCAGACGCCCGGATGGTGGAATTGGTAGACACGCTAGTTTCAGGTACTAGTGCTCGCAAGGGTATGGAAGTTCGAGTCTTCTTCCGGGCAGATTTTTTATTAAGAGCTGGAGGGTTCGAGTCTTCTTCCGGGCAAGATAAATTAAAATGTTTATGAAGAAAAACCGGAAATAATCCGCGGACTATTTCCGGTCAGTAAAATAACGCTATCTTTGCAGTATGAATTCCACCCGGCGGTTTTTCCAGTTCTCGTCATCGTTGTCGTAATCCTCGGTGATGGTGCGTGTAGCGCTTCTTCCAACGGCGGTTAAACGCGACCTGTTAATATTGAGATTTGCGACAAGATAGTTAACCACAGCGTCGGCACGNGCCTGACTGATAGGAAGATTGCGGCTATTTTCNGCAGTCCGCGCCGGTGTTCCCAATGCCGCGCCCGGATTGGTGTGACCTTCGACTGTTATNCTGTAGTCGCCGAATCTGTTNAGCGCTCTTGCTATAAGCGTTAAAATTCTTCTGTTGGCTCTGATNATTTCATCGGTTATTTCGGTTCCGGAAACATCTGTAAAGTTTGCGGAGTTCCCCTGGAACACAATTGAAGGAACGATAATGCGGAGATGATCGCCTTCACGCCTGACAAGAACATCAGTATTGATGATACCCTCGTATGTACCGGCATTTCCGAATACATCATTTACAGTTAATGTAAACCTGTACTCCATAGCGGATTGCACCATCTCACCGTTTAAACCCCTTCCGTTCCACTGCCATTGCGCAGGCACGTCTCCCGTTCCATCCTGTTCAAAAAATGCCCGGCGGCGTTCCCCTGCCTGACGGCGTGTNCCTTCNCCTTCAGCAGTCTGGCGAGGAGCAGNCTGACGCGGAGCTGTTTCCTGGCGCGGAGCGGCCTGAGCATCCTGACGCTGCTGGCGGTTCGGCTGTATTCTGATATTCCAATCTCTGACAGGAACAGAATGAGTAACATCCAATGCTATAGTCATTGAGTAATCATCCGCATCGAGATCCGGACTGAACAATTCAGGTATAGCGGCGCTCACAGCCGGTCCGACGCCGGGATCTTCCACTCCGGGAGGCGGAGGGGGAGGTGGCGGCGGAGAGTCAGGAGGAGGAGGAGGGGAGACGCAGGCTGACGCGGCAAATATTACCGCAAAAAACAAAATAACAATTTTCTTCATAAAAATTCTCCTTTTTAGAATTTGGTAATGTAAATTTTAACATGATTTAAGATTTTCTACCATAAAAATATATNATGCGGTATANGACATCATCTTCGTATAAAAAAAGGGACTGCCGAAAAAGGACAGTCCCCAAAAAACCCGCGCCAATGTGCAAAAGGACGAATCCCTGGCGCGAGTCATTTCTAAATTTAAATATAGTTACTTTTTTCCGAAATGGTTCTAGAAAAATCTGTTTCTATACAATAATACCATAAAACTGCCGAGCGGATAGTATCATTTTGGTATCATTTTATNATTTCTGGAACATTCCACATTCACGGGCGGCTTTTGATAANAATTCANAACGGTTTTTTGTATTATATTTTTTAAAAATAGCTGTTATTTTCTTTTCGACAGACGCTTCTGTAATAAATAAACGTTNAGCGGCTTCATTGTTNCNCAGTCCTATTAAAATTAACTGCGCTATTTCAATTTCCATCTTTGTAAGTTTATGTTTGACAAAACTTTCGGTTACCGTTAACGGGAATTTTTTAAAGTCATCTTCATCAGACCCGGAATCCTTCTTTAGCATAACGGCAAGCAGTTCGCGCTTTTTATTTTTTTCCGATATACCCAGTTTTTTGTAAATGCCGGACAAGCATGTTTTAACGCGGCTCTCCGACAAAAATAGTCTGTCAGCAATTTCCTTGTTGATAAGCCCCTTCGCCGCAAGCCGCGCGACGGCAAGTTCTTTTATTGACAAGATCGATAACGACTGCTGCGGCCGCAAGTTTTTATTAAGGCGCGTTTTTGCGGAATCAACAAGATTCAAAAAATTCAAAACGCGTATTCTGAACTCGTCAATGTCATATGGTTTTGTAATATAATCGTTTCCTCCGGCTGTAAGCCCCGCCATTATATCAGTGCGCTCTGCCTTCGCAGTTAAAAAAAGAGCGCATACATGGTTATTTGAAGTTTCGCATAACATCCGCAATTCGCTGAGAAAATCAAGACCGCTTCCGTCGGGGAGCATAATGTCAAGAACCGCGAGATCAGGCGTTTTGCGTTTAACGTTCTCGCGCGCNTCGGCGATTGTTTTCGCCGTCATGACNCAGAGNCCTTCTTTTTCAAGCATCCTGCGGTTGATGTCTAGAATTTTGGGATTATCCTCAACAAGCAGCACAGTTTTTTTATCAGGCATTATCCCTCCGTGGAGGATCGTTTTTATCCTGCGCCTCGGCGCCTGACAAAAAAACCGTAACGCTAACGCCTTCGCCCGGTTTACTCACTATATTAATATCTCCGCCGTGGCGCTTAGCGATATAACGGCAGATTGAAAGCCCAAGCCCGCTTCCTCCGCTTTTACCGCCGGCTCCCGGTTCAAAAATATGACGCATAACAGCGGGATCAATACCGGCGCCGTCATCGTTAACCGTAAGTTTTACGCCGCTTCCTTCCTTTTCAATGATCAGTTTAATTGTTTTTCCCTGCGAATGTGTAATAGCGTTCTGAAGCAGATTCCACACAAGCTGGGTAAGAGCGTCAGTGTCGCCGGGTATTATGGGAACGTTTTCCTTTGATATTAATATCGACTTTCCGCTCCGCTTGGCGACAGGCTCCATTAGCCGCACAAGACGTGATACTATTTCATTTATATCAACAAGTTTATTTTCGCGTCTGCCGGTTTCATATGACCCCGAAGCAGTCATCAGAACATTTAACGTTCCATCCGCCAGTTCCGCCAGACGCCTTGCTTCATCGCTTATTGCCGCGAGATCCGCAAGCGTTTGTTCATTAGCGCCGGATTCCTTGATCTGCTCAACGGCAAACTGCGCGTAAACCGACATCACGGTAAGCGGAGTGCGCATTTCGTGGCTCATTCCGGCGAACAGCATGTTTTTCATTACAGCAAATTCTTCAACCTGCTTCCTCGCCGCTTCCAGTTCCGTCTGCCGTTCCTTGTAAAGGCGCAGATGAAACGCCATAGTTATGCCTAGCGCCGCGCTGACAATAATATAGCTGATAATTTTATCGATCAATATATCAGCTTCGGTATTAAAACTGATAATCATACCGGGATTATAATAAGCGAAGATGCAAAGTGAAGTATAAACAACCAATTCAAACACCGTTATAAAGATCATCTTTTTACCTTCGAGCATAAAAACGGTAAACAAAACAGCGAAAATAAAAAAAGACGGCATGCCGCTGTTGTAGCCGCCGGAACTGAAAAAAATCGCCGGAAATAAAATTAAAAATATACAGATGATCGAAATTATATAACAAAGCTGATACTTTCCGCTGGTAAAAGAATACCACAACAGCGCCGCCGAAAGCGCCATCGTAATCATGCAAAATAAAAAATTAAAAAAGCCAAGCCCGACAAATAAACCTGATACTCCCGTGATTAAACTGATAAGAGTACCGGCAGCCGCGAGTATATTATAAAGACGTACGCGGAAATCAAGCTGTGCGCCGAAGAGCATCTTAATTGCTTTTATAGGAGATATGCTCATATACGGTACCGAAGTCCGCCGGTTTAACCTGCCAACGGGAAAATAAATTTGAACACAAGACCGGATTCTGTTGAATTAACATTGATGGAACCGTTATATTCCTTTACAAGATCTTTCACAAGACTTAAACCTACGCCTCTGCCGGCTGCTGTGCTTTCTTCGTCTGCGGTGGAAAACTCAGGCGAAAAAATCGAGCTTAGAAGAATCTTTCTGTCAACTTTCGCGCCGGGATTCGCCTGTAAATATTTATCTTTTATTTTATCCCAGTTAAGACCGGCGCCGTCATCGGAGAAGATCACTTCCGCTTTACCGTCAACATTTTTTACACTAAATACCAAAAGTCCCTGCGGATTTTTTTTCTTTTTAATTCTTTCATCTATAGATTCAATGCCGTGATAGATGGAGTTTCTTAAACACTGGAATAAAATATCCTTTATCGGTTTTCGTAATTTTGATTCTAAAATATTTAAATCAATAAATCCTGCCTCTACCCTTGCTTTCTTTTTAAGTTCGTTCGCAAGCCTTTCCGCGGCTTTGGACATGGAGCTAACGAGGATCGAATCCATCTGATTATTAGTTTTATATGCGTTAATTTTATTTGTAATAGCCGTGTAGGAATCCATCTCTTTCATAAAGGTTTCGATCTTTACCGCAAGAGAGAGAACATCATTCGTCGTAACAGTATCTCTGTTTGACACGGCTTTAATTTCATCTTCAAGCACATGAAGTTTATTGGCAAGGTTTTCCAAATCCAGAATGACAGCGTTGGATTTTATTGCGTGTACATACTGGAACATTTTTGTCACAACTTGTTTTTCTGAAAGGCGGCGATCCTTAAGAAGGGCGTTAATGTAATTAAAATTGGTATCGGTATCTTCAATAAAATTCTGAAAAACAAGAGGATCAATCTTTATAACATCGAACATATTCTTCATCTCAATTTCCTGAAGATCCTTCTGAATCTGCAGTTCGTGTTCGATTTCCTTCTCTCTTGAAATATCGTGAATAATTCCGATAATAACCGATTCTCCGTTCGGCTGTTCTATAAGCTGGAACTTAGTGCTTAAATATTTAACATCGCCGTCAACTTTATATTCAAACTCAGAAATCGGGTTCGCGTTTTCAAGCACTTTCGCGCTTTTTTCTTTCGAGAAAATCATCGCGAAATAATTCTTCATGATCTGAAGCTGTTTAGAATCAAATGAACCCATGATCAGGTAAAGGAAATTTTTACCGGCAAGGTCTGAGTCATAATAGGAAAGTATTGTAATCAATGTGCGGGAATACTGTGGAAGGATATTCAATTCAGCGTCCATAAGAAAAATGCCCTGATTGATATTATCCTTCATGGTTTGAATCATATCTTTTTCGTGCGCAAGGGCGGCCATTAGATCTTCTTCTTTGCGATCCTTTAGTATGCTGATCCATTCGTAAATTACTGACAGAGCGGCGATCAAAAAATACGCGCCGAGAAATCTCATTCGTATTTCATTATCCGGTATCATCGTTGCCAGCGGCGTGTACATAAACACAATAGAAACAATAAGAACAATAACCGATTCAATTACTCCAACCATCATCTGGCAGAGGAAAATGACGATAGGCGGGAAAGCTAAAAGCCATATCGCCGCCCAGAAATTTATATCGCCGAGATACAATAGATAACAACAATAAGCCCCAAAGATTGTAACGGGGAAAAACGGCACCAGTTTGAGAGGCACATTGACGCGGATCATAATGATAGCCGTTAAACACAGGAACGCGATGCCGAAGTCAAGCGCCATCCTTGTAATACTAATATTAACCTGAGTTATGCCGAGAATTACAAGAGGAAAAATAGCGACCATGAAAATCCAGTTCATGGTCATATACCTTACCTGATCCCTAATATTGGTTAGTCCGAAATAACGGCTGCCAAGAAAAATGACACCTAATATTTTTTTAAACTGTCCTTTTTTTTTATCCTTTCCCATTACCGCTTGCCTTTAATTGGCTCCGCCCTTAGCTTGCTCCACCGCGACAGAGAGGCAGAATTCCTGGTTTTCAAAAATTAAAAATGGTATGCAGATAATCCTTGTTTTATCGGAAGGCCAGACAATGGAGTGCGATCTCCCCTTGATAATAGAAGGCATCGATATTTTAATGCGTGTTTTCCTCTCGAAAAATTCTTTAACATTTCCTGTTATAATATTAATTATTTCGCCGAGCGCATCGGTGACTTCTCTGTCAACGGTTGTATGCTCGGTTCCTGTCAGAATATTTGTCAGTTTGAAGGCGGTCGCTTCTTTAAGCGATATAGCCACAGCGCCGCTAACCTCGCCTGACAAACCGATGATTCCCGATACATCCCAGATTGTTTCAAACTCGCTTTGAGTAACAAAAAAAGGCCTGCTTGCCGTCACTTCCGTATTGCACAAGTCGCGGAAAACTTCAATGCTGCCGTCTATAAACGGTTGAATATATTGTTCCATTTCTATTACCTCGCAAGTACCAGGATTTCCTGTACTTTTTCCTTGAAGATTTTTTCAGAGACAGGTTTTACGATATAATCGGTAGCTCCGTTTTGGAGAGCTTCGATGACGCTGAATTTTCCTCTTTCAGATGTTACCATGACAACCGGCAACGTCTTGTACTGCGGCATGGCCCTTACCGTTTTAAGAAATTCCATTCCGTCCATTCCCGGCATATTCCAGTCTAAAAAAACTAATGACACCTCATTGCTCTCCAGCGTCCTTAGCGCCTGTTTTCCGTTTTCAGCTTCCAGACACTGGAAATTGACCTTCATGGTAGCGAATGTATTTTTAACAATATTCCGCATAATTAAGCTGTCGTCAACAACCAAAATTCTAACCATATTTTACTCCCTTTTGCCAACTTTCATTATAAAAGCCGTTCAATTGAATTGTCAACATTTTTTTATATAAATAGCCGAGCAAAACAAAGCCGTAAGCGGCATGGCGAATAAGATGCCGAGACTTCCCGCCAGCGCCTGTAAAATTTCCACTGCGATCATCTCGCTGTTGAACAGCCCTAAAAGAGATGTAGAAAAAACGCTCAGTAAAAGCACGATTGTTAGCGAACTTCCGATGTACGCCAGAATAAGCGTATCCGCCATGCTGCCCATAATATCGCGGCCGATATTAAAACCGGAGTTTAACAGCTCTTTAAACGTAATATTTCCGGCTTTTTCCTTCACTTCCCATAATGATGATGAAATTGAGATTGAGACATCCATGATGGCGCCCATCGCGCCGATGATGATCCCGGCAAAGACAACGGCGTTTAAATTGAGATGTAAATCACCGGGCAGATTGATTAGGTAGCGCGAATGTTCGTCAATTATCCCTGTGATATACAACGCCTTATCCATGCACACTGTGATAATTCCGGCAACTATGACTCCGCCCGTACATCCGGCGATTGAAGCGAGTGATTTTTTATTAAAACCAATTACCATAAAATTAACAATAATTATAACAAAAACACAGATGATAACTGACATTAAATAAATATTTTTACCCGAAAGAATCGATGGAACAAAAACGGCGAAGACTGCCGTGCACGTAAAACCGAGGGATAAAATTGTGTTGAAACCTTTTGAGCCGCCGAAAATAATAAGGCAAATTACGAATAACGCTCCCAGAACAAGCAATGCGTTTGTACGAACATATCCTGCGAAAAACCACCCTGCGTCGTTATTGACCAAAAGTATATTATCGCCTCTTTCAACTTCTTTTGATCTGTCTATCGAAGCGGCGGTGAAAGTCTGCTCCGCGGTAATCACCCTGCCCTTTCTCTGCCCGGAAATTATTTTCGCTTCAAATACAATTTTATCGCCGGGTATCATCCGTGTAATATTTTCGTAGTCATCTAAACCGTCGATAAAATCATAATTGGGTTTAACGCGCTCCACAACCTTTTGAACCTTCGCTCTATCCATCTGCTGCGAAAGTCCTTGAAAACCAATCATGCCGTTTACCGCGAATTTATGTCCGATAAAAAGAAGGATGACAGAAACGGCGATTGTTAATAGATAGGTAATTTTAATTTTTATCATTGTTGTAAAATACCATTTTAACAGTACACGAATAAATTTGGCAAGTATAATAATTTTACACTGCCGGATTACGCGTTATATAGAACGCGGCGTTATTCAAACAGCTTTTTATCCGTATGCGGCAGGAACAGCGCTCCCGTGTAATGATCCATGTACCCGCTCTCGCTGCTTAAATCAATGTAAGTAATTTTTCCTGCCAGCTCTTTTACCTTAAGCCGCCGCTCCTCGCTGACAAGCGACAGGTACGCTCCGACAACCGAAGAATTACCGAGGAAAGTGATTTTCCCGTCTGGCAGCCGCGGTAATAAACCGACTGTTCCCGCGTCTTCAAGATCAAGATAATTTCCGAATCCACCGGCGACATAAACTTTTTTTAAATCGCCGAAAGACATTCCAACAGTATCAAGCATGGTTTGACACGCGGAAAAAATCGCGCCTTTAGCGCGGATAAAACTATCTATATCAGTTTCATTTACCGCGATTCCTTCACATAACATATACTTGCTTTCTTCACCGCAAAATTTTCCGGCGCTGTCGATTATTCCCTTCCTGAATAATTCCGCCGCCGCGGAAATTATCCCGGAGCCGCATATTCCTTTCGGACTTCCGCCGCCGATTACAGAGATCTCGGGTTTTCCGTCTTTGTTGATTACAACTTTTTCTATCGCTCCTTTTCCGGCGCGCATTCCGCATTTGATTCTTCCGCCTTCAAAAGCGGGACCGGCTGAACACGCACACGCGAAAATAAATTCTCCGTTTCCAAGAACGATTTCCCCGTTCGTGCCGATGTCTATAAAAAGGATTAAATCATTTTCGTCTAACGCAAGGCTTGTGCATAACAACCCTGCCGTAATGTCTCCGCCGACATAACTTCCTACGGCGGGCGCGGTTAAAACAGGTGCGTTTTCACAGGCGGAGATCCCTGTCGCGGCTGCCGTGTAAACTTGCGTCTGGAAAACCACCGGTGTGTATGGATGGAGCCTTATATATTCGGGAATTATTCCCAAAAGGAGATGAATCATTGTGGTATTGCCTGTAATGGAAACGCATAAAATCTGATCGCTTTTTATTTTTACATCATCGCATACTTCAAGAATTAATGTGTTGATTGTCTTTAAAATCCGTTCTTTTAATTCCGCGCCGAATTTTTTCGCGTAATTAATTCTTCCGATTACATCAAGAGCGCACTCCGCCTGGCTGTTCCAAGCGTTACGGGCAGATAAAACCTTTCCGTTTTTTAAATCCACAAGCCAGAGAGCCGCCGTTGTAGTGCCGATATCAACCGCGATACCGTATGATAATGACGATTGACTATTGTCTATCGAAGAACGCAGGATTTCAAACATTGAGTCACCGGCAGCCTGTGATATATCTGGAATAACTTTTATTATTTTCCCTATTGCGTTCTCCGTGTAATAAAAAACCACTATATTACCGTCAGCCGCTCTCAGTTTTTCCGGTAAATCAGCTAACACGCTAAGCGGGATGTCCGCTGTTTGAGAATTAGTTTCCTTTAAAAATATTTTTAAAAAACGGTCAGCATCTGAAAGGCCGTCAAGCAGAGCGGGAGGAGGAATTTTTAAAAATATTTCTTTTAAGAATGTCTCGCGTTGTACCGGCAGATA
>WQRT01000046.1 GCA_009786625.1 Treponema sp. | reverse complement strand
TCAATCTCTCGTTTCCGATTTTATTTGCAATGAAGCCGGCAAACGTGTTGTTTGGAAAATTACTGGGGACTGTGGATTGGGGACTGGGGATCAGGGATCGGGGATCGGGGAAATTTCTACTGATGCTGAGAATTTTTTCTTGCAGCCTTTGATTATTCGCGAGGAGGCAGTTTTTCTTGCTGCCGATGGATTATTAAAAGGCGTTAGGTGTAAAGGTACTTTAAGACGCGCTGTTGTCAGGCGTTTTTGCGCCGGAGAGCCGGCTGCCGCTGACCTTGGAGATGTGAAAATACGCAGGAAGAATGGATTGGTTGTTCTGTCACGCAAAGAGAAGGAATTTTTTGAACGCGGGTATTCGGTGTTGATTTAATATTGACGCATTATTTGAAATAGTAATATAATGACATCCGGCTGTTAAGAGGCAGTTTTAACCTCGCCACGGCGAAAAGGCTTAAATTAAGAGGAATAGTATATGATGAAAAAAGCATTATTTATTCTGTCGTTTTTAATTCTGGTTCTTGGTTCTTCCTGTTTCGGCAAGATGGATGAGCCTAAAAAATCCTCTGATTCCGCGATGCAGGTCAATCTGGTGCAAAACGCGGTCGTGAAAGCGAATGGTACGAACATGCGGGAAGGTCCTTCTACCCGGCATGCTGTCATTACAGTGCTGTCAGGGGGTACTGTGCTTAACATAATGGAAAGGCCTGCCAACAGTGAATGGTTTAAAGTGGATTATAACGGCAGTATCGGTTATGTTCACCAGAGTTTAATCACATATTAAAGATACTCCAGTGCCTTGATCAAACAATCAAAATTACGTAAAATTCCCAATATAAAGGCGCAGTCCGCGCTGTTGTAGTTTAAGCAATCACAGGTTAAACAATATTTAATAAATGGACGGGAGTATTGATGTTTAACAATCAAAATGACAAATTTCCTGATCGCCCGCCGATGCAGTCAAAAGGGCCCAGCGCTTTCGCGTTAATTTTCTTTTTGGCGATGGCTGGTATTTTTTTCTTTATTTATTTAAACGGAGGAGAAACAGCCCAGATAAGGGAGGTTCCGTATTCCGAGTTTTCGCGTTTTGTAGAACAGAATCAGGTTGACTCCGTTGTGATACACACAAACGGCATAATCGATGTTTTTTTAAAAGGAGCGGCTGTAAACGGCTCCACACAGGTAAGAACGCTTATCCCTTATGATGATCCGAATCTTTTATCCACCCTTGGCGGCAGGAATATAAATATTACAGGAGCTCCGGCAAGAATCAGCCCGATGCAGCTTTTATCGGATCTGTTCCCGTGGATTTTTGGTTTTTTCATCATCATCTTTATTTTCAGGAATATGCAGGGTATGGGGATGAGAAATTTCCAATTTGGAAAAAGCCGCGCCAAACGTTATCAAGATGAAGGAAAAAAAGTCAGCTTCGCCGATGTCGCCGGGCAGAAAGACGCGAAGTACGAGCTTGAAGAAGTCGTGGAGTTTTTGAAAAATCCGCAGAAGTTCACAAAGATGGGAGCGCGTATTCCAAAGGGTGTATTGCTTGTCGGTATGCCGGGTACAGGAAAAACATTGATGGCGAGATCTGTAGCGGGCGAGGCGGGTGTCGCGTTTTTTCATATGTCCGGTTCCGATTTTGTTGAGATGTTTGTCGGGGTTGGAGCGAGCCGCGTAAGGGATCTTTTTGAACAGGGGAGGAAACACGCTCCCTGTATTATTTTCATAGACGAGCTTGACGCTGTCGGGCGCACGCGCGGAGCCGGTTACGGCGGCGGCCATGACGAGCGCGAGCAGACATTGAACCAGTTGTTAGTTGAAATGGACGGCTTTGATTCCAAAGACGGCGTTATCATTCTTGCCGCGACAAACCGTCCTGATGTTCTCGATCCCGCGCTTCTCCGTCCCGGCCGTTTTGACAGGCAGGTAGTGGTCGCGATGCCTGATATAAAAGAACGCGAGGCAATCCTTCAAATTCACTCGGCAAAAATTCCGCTTGATAAGGAAATCGATCTTGTTCATATCGCTAGAGCGACTCCCGGAATGAGCGGCGCCGATATCGCCAATCTTGTGAACGAAGCGGCTTTATTCGCGGCGCGTAAGGACAAGGCAAATGTGCAGATGTCCGATTTTGAAGAAGCAAGAGACAAGGTGTTGATGGGTGTCGCGCGTAAAACTCTTGTCGTCTCCGACAAGGAGCGGCGCATGACGGCGCTTCACGAGGCGGGTCACGCGATTTTGCATTATTACCTCAAGAACTCAGACCCGCTGCATAAGGTTACGATTATCCCGCGCGGGCGCGCGCTTGCTATGGCGCTCTCTCTGCCGGAGGAAGACAGTTACAGCCGCTCAAAAGGATGGCTGGAAGACAGGATCGCGATATGTTACGGCGGCTGGCTTGCGGAAAAACTTTTTTATGACGAGACTACCACAGGAACCAAAAACGACATTCAACAGGCGACCGAAATGGCGCGTAACATGGTATGCGAATGGGGTATGGCGGACGATCTCGGACCTGTCGCTTACGGTCAGGAAGACGAGCCGATTTTTCTTGGAAAGGAAATTGCGCGTCACAAGGATTATTCCGAGGACACCGCTCAGCGGATTGATAAAGCCATTAAAGATATTCTAGACCGCGCTTTAAATAACGCGAAAGAAATTATCACAAGCAAGAAAGCCGATATAGAAAAACTCGCGGATGCTCTTCTTTCCCGCGAGACGCTCATAGACGAAGAAGTGCGCCGGATTTTAGGGCTTCCAGCGAAAGAAGATGTTATGTCTTTAAAATCTAAAACAAACGCGGAAGAGGTTAAATGAATAAATTATCAGCTTGTCCGCTGTTGGTTTTATTATTCATGTACACGTGTTTTTCCACGTACGGGCAGCCTGTTTTCAGCGATCTTCTGCAAGGAGACGCGGCTGCTGCGCAGCGTTATGTGAACTGGGCGAGAACGGCGATAAACGAAGGGCGCAACAGGGAAGCGCTCGCGGCTCTTCAGCGGGCTTCCGATTTCGCGGATGTTTCGTCCGATGTTTCGTATCTATTGGCTGTGGCGCGTCTTTCGTTTCTGAATGAAAATGAAACAAGGATAACTGTAGTGCAGGCGCTTGATCGAGCGGTTCAAACAAGACGGTGGGTAAACTACAACGAAGGACAGGCATTGCTTTTAAAAGCGGAGCAGCTTACCGCCATGCGCGATTACTCAGGCGTTATTCGCTGCCTTAATCATCTGCGCGAAGCTGACGGTTTTCCTTTTACTCAGCAAATGGCGGCGGATGCCGCGATGCTTCAGCTTTTGACTTTACGCGGAATGGCTTTCAGCGGCCGTGCGGAATACGATTCTGTAAACGCGCTTTCACAGTTCAGAAGCCAGATGTTATCCGCAATGGACAGGTATCCGCGCGATCCACGCCCGTTAAAAATATTTTTTGAATATGCGCGTAACAGAAACCCGGAAATTTCAGGATTGCAGGAGAGCGATGTCAACCTTTTGGAACTTGTTTTAAGGCGTCTTCCGTTCCTTCTGGAAAGAGATCCGGAACTTGCGTGGATGGCGGCTCCTTTCATGCGCGACATTGAGGCGGCAAGGCGGCTTACAGCGTCTTACAGGTCGGGATCGCTTTCTTCGGGATCATTTAAACCTGCCGCGGCTTCCATTCCGGCTGCATTAAACCTTGGGCTTATTGACGACAGGGATGCTGTGGATGAACTGTTCGATTTAAATTCAGATAACGCTGAACTTCAATTAGATAAAAATATTTTAACGGATGTTTATGCCCTTCTCCGCAGCGAGGAAGGACGCGATTATTTTACACGTGCGCTTCTTTCATTTTCAGGCGTAATTTATTCTGATGATGACCGTGACGGTTATATCGACAGCCGCGCTAGTTACAGGGACGGGATTATTCAGGAGTATGAGTTTGACATGATTCAAAGCTGCGCGTTTGATACGCGTATCGTTCTTGAAAGCGTTCCTGTTTATGCTGTTGTCCCGGTATCGGGTTTAAATGGTTACGCGCATGTAAGCTGGGAACGTTATCCGTCAGTGGATAATACAGTTCTTGTCATTTCGGGAAGAAGAGAGACATACAGATTCCGTCCGGCGGATTTTCAATACGCGCCTGTCGAGTTTCTTGAAATCGGCGGCAGCGGCGCCCTCGCGGGTCTTTTGTATCTCGCTCCCGCAAGTTCGCTTACGGGGTTAACGCGGCGCGCGCTTGTTTCTAACAGCTCGGCTATCACAAGAGCAAGCGTGGAAATTGCCGGGGCAGAAGAAACGTTTTACATGGAAAGGGGAATTCCGCTGCGCTCCGTTGAAACTTTAAATGGACAAAATGTTTCTTTGACAGAGTTTGAAAGAGGCTATCCTGTTATTCAATATATTGATTTGGATCAGGACGGCAGAATGGAAACAATACGCCGGTTCCGTCTGCCGTCGTCCGATTTACAGTTCCTCGATTATCATAGCTTAAGAAAATCATCGCAAAGCGACTGGTCGGGCGACGGGCGTTTTATGACAGGGGAGTTGTATCTTGAAGACGGTTCCGTTGTTTATACATGGGATATGGATGGAAGCGGTCAAATGAATTACTCGCAGAGCGGAAATCAATGATAAAAAAAATATTTTCAATATTAGCTTTTACGATAATCTTCTCAGGATGCACAAGCGTGGACAGCGTTTCAGATCAGCTCACACGCACTACAAGCGAAATACGGCTTGAAAATATCAGAAATGAGATTGGTGAAAATCCTGTACGGGCGCTTAACCTGATATTTATTTACAAGGAAGTTTACTCCGTTACGCAAAATGATGAGAACGAAGACTGGGCGCTGCTGGCTGAATATGAAAGAGAAGCGGCGGAAGCGTTACGCGAAATGCAGTCTCTGGCGGTCAGCGAAGAGCGCTGGGATGATGCTGTATCTCTTGGAAGATCCCTTGCGAGCATTGGGATCGCAACTGATTATACCGGAATGGAAGCCGCTTTTATTCTTGAAGGCGCGAAAAAAATGCTTGCGGATGAAAATGTTCTGGGCGCTTTTCTTGCCGCTGTAAGGTCTCACGAAATGACTCCGATGGATGCCGCAAGCGCAAGTCTTTTTCTTGAAAAAGCTGTGGAAGCAAGGCAGCGGAGCGCGGCGGCTTTCTTTTTCGCCGCTGCGCAAAGAGCCGGAAGCGCGAATGTTTCAGCCGGTATAAGCGATGCCGCGCGGGAATACGCGTCCGGCCGTGATTCTGTTTCCGATATGTTAAAGGGCGTCGCTACGGTTTGGGTAGACAGGGGGTACAGGATCGAGCGAGGCATGGGTTTCCCCGACCGAAGCATCGGCTCAGCTTTTTTCATAGATTCTTCAGGATTATTAATCACAAATTATCATGTAATAGAGAGCGAAGTTGATCCGGCATACAGGGGATATTCAAGGATGTATATCCGCATGGGTGACTCGGCGAGTTCGCGGATCCCNGCGCGTGTTATCGGCTGGGANAANGCGCTGGATCTGGCTTTAATCAAAGCGGAAATTGAACCTGAATATGTATTCTCTCTTGTTGATCGTGTAATTCCCAGAGTAGGCGATACCGTGCTTGCAATCGGTTCGCCGATCGCGCTTGAAAGAACAGTTACATCCGGTATTGTTTCCGCGTTGGGAAGACGTTTTTTACAAATTGGAGATGTGATTCAGATAGACGCGTCTGTAAATCAAGGAAACTCAGGCGGCCCTTTAATTAATAACGAGGGGCGGCTTGTCGGGGTAGTCTTTGCGGGGTATGTGCAGTTTCAGGGGCTTAATTTCGCGGTTCCCGCGGAAACGTTGTGCGCCGCGCTTCCTGCGATGATGAAAGGCGGAAAAGCTCAGCGNCCCTGGCTCGGCATTATTATGTGCGAAACATTTGACGGCGCGGAGATTCTNTACACNGCTCCCAATACTCCGGCTTCCATGCACCGGATTAACGAAGGCTCCTTTTTAAAAAGCATAAACGGAAGGGAGTTNTCTGCAAGGCAGGGTACTCAACAGGGTTCCATGATTCCNGCAATGCAAAGGGAAATCTTTTTATGCGGNCCCGGTGAACTNGTCGCCATAGAAACNGCGGATTCCGAGGGAACAGTTAANAGGCATATAGTGATGACAGCGGCGCGTCCCGATATACCGCTTCTGGAAGCGTCAAGAATAGAAAACCGTGAAAGGATTGTTACCCCGTTATTTGGTTTATTTCTGACCCCGCTTCAAAGCGGATTATTTACGACCAGTTTCCGCGTGGAAAGGGTAGTCCGAGGATCTACCGCTGACGAGGCCGGCATTTCTGAAAATGATCCTGTAACAATCTCTAGACTGCGTATTCAGGAAGATAACGGCATCGCTGTGCTTGAGATTACAGTAAAAAAACGCAGAATGGGTTATCTTGAAACCAGTATGCACCTGCCGGCTTTTTTAGATACGCCTGATACGCTTTAAATCAATTTACCGCCGTATTTATAATCATTAATCAATATGCAAGATATAATTTTTTATATATAATTAATCAGTCTAAAAGGAGACAGGAGGAAAATAATGGGAAAAATTGGAAAGGTATTAATTGTTACCCTTATCGCGGCGGCTCTGTTCACAGTAATTTCATGCAGGAAGAATCAGGGCGCGGGTCTNACAGTTGAATCAGGNGTTCTTATCATGGCAACAAACGCGGAATTCCCGCCTTATGAGTTTTGGGAAGGCGGAAAAATTGTCGGCATAGACGCGGAGATTGCGGGAGCTATTGCAAGTAAGCTTGGTCTTACACTGCGCATAGATGACATTGATTTTAACGCGATACTGTCAGCGGTCACAAGCGGCAGGGCGGACATGGGAATGGCAGGAATGACAGTAACGGAAGAGCGTTTACAAAACGTGAATTTTTCCACGAGTTACGCGAAAGGCGTTCAGGTAATTATTGTCAGGGAAGGCTCTTCCATCACAAGCGTGGATGATCTTTTCGCGGACGGCGCGTTTCACAATATCGGCGTTCAGGAAACAACGACAGGCGATATTTATACAACATCGGATCTTGAAGAAAAAGGACTCGCCGCAATTCAGCGTTACAGAAGNGGNGCGGACGCGGTTCAGGCTCTTGTAACAGGAAGNGTNGAATGTGTTGTTATTGACAATGAACCTGCAAGGGCGTTTGTCGCGATGAACACAGGGCTNCGCATTCTTGACACCGAATTCGCCGTCGAAGATTACGCGATCTCTTTCTCCAAAAGCAATACAGCGCTTCGCGACGCGGTAGACGGCGCGTTACGTGAACTTATCGCCGANGGAACCGTTCAACTTATTATAAGCAAATACATCAATACAAATTAATTTTTAAAAAGGGAGGATANCCTCCCTTTTCCTGACCGGAGAAGATCATTTGCAAGTTTGGTTTGACGGTTTAAAAAATCANTTTATTCTCAATTTTGTAACCGATGACCGCTGGCGGTTTTTGTTAAACGGTCTTTTTGTTACGCTGAGGATCACATTCTTCGCGCTTTTAATCGGGATTGTCATAGGCGTTGTTGTTTCCATTGTGCGTTCAACATACGACAAGAACGCGGCGGGCATGAAGCGCGGCGCGGGGCGTTTTCTTCTGCGCTTCTTCGATTCGATCTGCCGGTTTTATCTGACCGTAATCCGGGGAACTCCTGTAGTCGTTCAGCTTATGATTTTTTATTTTATAATTTTTGTCAACATCAGGAACGGCGAGCTAATCGGAATTATCGCATTTGGTATTAACTCAGGGGCTTATATCGCGGAAATTTTCAGAAGCGGCATCATGTCGATTGACAACGGCCAGTTTGAAGCGGGACGGAGCCTCGGTTTTAATTACATCCAGACGATGAGGCACATCATCATTCCGCAGGCTTTTAAAAATATTCTGCCTACTCTCGCGAATGAGTTTATTGTTTTATTAAAAGAAACTGCCGTTGTCGGATATGTCGCCGTGCAGGATCTGACAAAGGCAGGTGACATTATCCGCGGAAGAACATTCTCCGCTTTTATGCCGCTTATCGCTGTCGCTTTGGTATATTTGGCTCTTGTAATGTTTTTTACATGGCTTGTCAGCAGACTTGAAAGGAGGCTGAGAAACAGTGAGCATTGAAATTCTTGTTCAAACAGAGAATCTCGTGAAACATTTCAAGGGCGGAGAAATATCGGCGCTGAACGGAATAACGACACAGGTTCATAAAGGGGAGGTTGTCGTTATCATCGGGCCTTCGGGAAGCGGCAAGTCAACATTTTTGCGCTGCTTAAATCTGCTTGAAGTGCCGACAAGCGGCAAGGTGGCATTTGAGGGAGTGGACATTACGGACGCGAAAGTGAACATAAATATCCACCGGCAAAAAATGGGAATGGTGTTTCAGCATTTTAATCTTTTCCCGCACATGACCGTTTTAAAAAACATGACGATCGCGCCTGTTAAACTTCTTGGAAAATCAAAAGCGGAAGCTGAGGAAAAAGCCATGTCTCTTTTGCAGCGCGTCGGGCTTCCCGACAGGGCGGGCGCGTACCCGAGCCAGCTTTCAGGCGGACAGAAGCAGCGTATCGCGATCGTCCGCGCGTTATGTATGGATCCGGCAGTCATGCTGTTTGACGAGCCGACAAGCGCCCTTGATCCCGAAATGGTAGGCGAAGTGTTAGATGTCATGAAACAGCTCGCTAAGGACGGCATGACAATGGTTGTGGTAACGCACGAAATGGGTTTCGCGCGGGAGGTTGGTACGCGTGTTATTTTTATGGATTATGGTAGAATTGTCGAAGAAAACACGCCGGGAGAGCTTTTTTCATCTCCGAAAAGCGAGAGACTGAGAAGTTTTCTTGCTAAAGTGCTTTAATTGCCGCTTGTGTTGAGTGACAGTTGTTAATAAATTTATTTGGAGTTCATTGTGAAGATTTATACAGGCAATGGAGATAACGGCGAGACTGTCAATTTAGGCGGGCAGAAAGTTTCCAAGAATAGCGCGGTAATGCATCTGGAGGGAACGCTTGATGAATTAAATTCGCATTTAGGTCTTATTAAAGCGATGCTTACAAGCGATGATTCATGGCAGGTTACATGGCAGATGTCATGCAGATTTATGGAAAGAGCGCAGAGGAATCTTATGAAGATGATGGCGCATGCATCTGATTATAATAATAAAAAATATTTTTTTACGCTGGAAGATATTATCGGTATTGAAAGGGAAATTGACAGACTATCTTCAGGGCACCGCGCTATTAATGAATTTGTAATTCCGGGAAGAAATATAATCGAAGCCCAAATACAGACGGCGCGTACNGTCGCAAGAAGAGCTGAGCGTTATTATTTTGCCGCCAAAGAAAAATATCCTTTNTGCCCTGAGTGCGGAGTGTATTTAAACAGGATGTCGGATTATCTTTTTATTTTATCGCAGCAGGAATCANTGATAAACGTCAATTTCATAAATCAAATTACCGGTATATAAATCGTAGACTCTTCTTTTAAANCATGAAGGGATGCTGATAGACCCGATTCTTTCTTCCGTAAACTCATCAACAATTATAACAACCCTTACTAACTCATACTGCGAAGCGAGATTTCTTGTTTCATTCTCCGTGTGCAGCCATTCAATCCTGTTGACATCGGGGGTCTGCGGCCAGATATTGCCGATAAAAAAAGTCATAACCGCGTTCTCGTGAGTGTCGTTAAAATCGGCGTTAGGCGCCATATGCCCCCTGTCATACCCGGAATTTGAATAATCGCGGTGGCGGGGAAGAGTATAGCCATTATCATCAAGAAGCTGCCGCAGAGCGCCGCCGTCTCTGTTACGTGAAAATATCACTGACGGCCTTCTTACCCCTGTAGCTTCCGCTCTTTCCCTTGTAAGAATATATTCAATTATATGCGGTCCCAGATTAATCGCGTCATAACAGCCTGAATAAAGAATTTCATCTTCGTTGGAAACATCAAACCAAAAATGACCGTCAAGATCGCAGGCAAAAGCGTATGCGGAAAACAGTAAAAGAAAAAATAATAATAAAACAGAGCGGAAATTAAAAAATATTTTAATCAATTTCAAGCAGCGTCTCTATCAGCGCGGAAAC
Source organism: Treponema sp. (assembly GCA_009786625.1). Lineage (GTDB taxonomy): Bacteria > Spirochaetota > Spirochaetia > Treponematales > Breznakiellaceae > WQXQ01. Next base: position 5,451 of record WQRT01000046.1, on the reverse strand, counting down.
ATCGGCGGGGATTGTTTTCGCGTTTACAGTCCTGTCCATCGCGCGTTCAAGGGAAGCGGGAACAGGAGGAGAGCCTGTAAGCGGCCGTGTAACTTCGGAAAATTTCGCGGGATGCGCGGTACATAAAATTCCGACAGGACCTTCTTCGATTTTTTTTTCGGCTGCAAGTTTATCCACGCCCTTCCATCCAACCGCGCTGTGCGGATCAAGAAAGTAACCCGCGCTTTTGTGTACGCGGACAATCGTTTCCCGCGTTTCTTCGTCGGTTACACATACGCCGAGTATTACTTTGCGCATCTGTTCCCATGAAAAATGAGCGGACATCCTTTCAAAATTGCTCGGCGCGCCTACATCCATAGCGTTGGAAATTGTCGCCTGCGAGTTACGCGCAAGATAGTTTCCCGAATCAAGGTAATCCGGTACCGTTTTATTTATATTCGTCGCGGCGATGAACTGTTTTATAGGCGCGCCCATCTTCATCGCGTAAAGACCGGCTGTCAAATTGCCGAAATTACCCGAGGGTACACACAGCGTTATGGGGAAACCGGCTCTTGATTCACGCGCGGGCGTAAAACCTGCAAGGCGCGGCGTCGCATCTCCGTCTTTATCGGTACGTCCTGAAAACGCTCTGCCTGCGGCCGCGGAGTAATAAACGGCTTGCGGTATCAATCTGCTTATATTAATCGAATTGGCGGAAGAGAGAGCCATGCGTTTTTTTAATCCCTCATCGGCAAGCGCCGCCTTAACAAGACGCTGGCAGTCATCGAAACTGCCTTCAACCTGAATCGCTTTAATATTTTTTCCAAGTCCGGCTATCTGTTTTTCCTGAAGAGGCGTTACTCTTCCTTTCGGGTAAAGCACTGTTACATTGATTCCCTGCACGTTAAAAAACCCGTCCGCGACCGCTCCTCCTGTGTCGCCTGATGTCGCGACAAGTATGTGAAGCGGAGCGTCTTCCCCGCGGCGCATAAATGAAAAAGCGCGCGCCATGAAACGCGCTCCAAAATCCTTAAAAGCCGCCGTCGGCCCGTGAAAAAGTTCTACGGCAAAACGATCCAGAACCGCTACATACAGCGCGTCAAAAGTAAAAGCTGAATGAATAATGTCGGATAACGCGCTTTCGCCTATCTCGCCGTCTACATACGGTTTAATCGTTTCATAGGCAATATCGCGGAAATCCATCGATCCGAGCGATGACCTTACCTGATCGCGGTATTCGGGGATTTCCTGCGGAACGAACAAGCCGCCGTCAGGCGCGAGGCCGCTTAAAGCCGCTTCGGCAAAACTCACTTTTTTGTTTGAATTTCTTGTGCTGTAATAAAACATGGTTCATTTTAGTCCAGTCCCGGTGAAAATTCCATAGCCTTGTACTGTAATTAATAAAAATCTTATATTTATACGCTTGATAAATTGACATTAAACTCGTTAGAATATAAAATTATTAGAAGGAGTAAATGTGGCTAAAGAAGAAGCGATAGAAGTGGAGGGAATTGTCAGAGAAGCGCTTCCCAACACAATGTTTCGCGTGGAACTTGATAATCAGAGCGGGCATCTTATATTGGCTCATCTGTCCGGTAAAATGCGCAAACATTATATCCGTATCGTCCCCGGCGACCGAGTCAAGGTTGCCCTATCCCCGTATGATTTGAGCAGAGGCCGGATTATTTACCGCGAACGATAACTGCATAAATAAATAGGAGTTTTTATGGCCGATAATGTAGTTTATATTAACGTTGATGAAGGTAAAAAAAGAGTAATGAATAACGCCAAGTTATACGCCAAGCTGCTTAATAAATTCAAGGACGATCCTAATATTCATGATATTGAAACCGCGCTGAAAGCGGGCGAAATAGAAAACGCGCGTAACAGCGCCCATACGTTAAAGGGGCTTGCGGCGAATCTTTCTCTTACTGAACTATTCAAACAAACACTGGAACTGGAAACTCAAATTAAAGCCGGTTCGATAAACATGGAGCAATTTGCGGTCGTAAAAGAAACTTACGAAAAAACTATATTAGAATTGGATAAGGTGATTACCGAATATGCATGAGAACACTCCGTCAGTACTTGTCGTAGATGATGTTGATACCAACGTCATGATTCTCGAAGAAATATTAAAGGATGATTATAACGTTATAACAGCCTTTAACGGAAGGGAAGCGCTTGAAAAACTCCGGACTGCCGGTATTTATCCAAAGATCATTCTTTTGGATGTCGTAATGCCCCACATGAGCGGGAGCGAGTTATTCGATATTCTAAGATCTGATAAAGCGCTAAAACGTATTCCTGTTATTTTTATCACTGTNGAAAACGATCTGGAAAGCGAGCTTCTGGAGGCCGGAGCGGTTGATTTTATNAATAAACCTTTCCAGCCGGAAATTGTAAGACACCGCGTAAGAAACCAGATAGAGTTGAAAAACTACAGTGACAATCTTGAGGGAATGGTCGCCGTTAAAACGGCGGAAGCGACAAAAATCCTTGATAACGTTCTGCAGGGGCTTGCGAATATTATTGAACACCGCGATCTTGAATCCGGCGAACANGTAAAAAGAACGCAGATGTTTGTAAGNGCGTTAACAGATCACNTGATAGATACCGGGTCAATCTACGCGGANGAATTAAAACGGCTTCAGCCGGATATCATCATGAAATCCATGGCTCTGCATGATGTCGGAAAGATCGCGATACCTGACAAGATTCTTCTTAAACCGGGCAAGCTCGATCCGGAAGAATACGAAATAATGAAAACCCACACCACGCGCGGTAAGGAAATTATACACGAGCTTGGCGATGTTAACACTTCGCTTTATTTAAAACATAGTGAAGATATCTGTTACAGCCACCACGAACGCTGGGACGGCAGAGGTTATCCGCGCCAGTTAAAGGACAATGATATCCCCCTGACCGCGCGCCTTGCATCTCTTGCGGATGTTTATGACGCTCTTGTATGCGCGCGTGTTTATAAGACAGCGATGCCCTACGAAGAGGCTATCGGTATAATCATCGCGGGGCGCGGCACTCAATTTGATCCTATTATTGCGGATGCTGTCGTGCAGATAAAAGATAAATTTAAGGATATTTCCCAAAAGTATCAGTAATAACACTATTCATTTTTTCTTAATTTCCGCTTCCTGCGGCAGTCTTGCCGGGTTTGTTGTATAAATATTTTTTANGGAATTAAATAATCTTTGTAGAATGGTGAATTTTGTGATAATATACTACAAGGCTGGCGGCGTTTAATGTTATGGACAGCCTTTCACCTTTCATAAATTGCGGAGGCGCTTTTTGAATCAAATTAACTGTCAAACAGGGAATGATGAGCTGCGGCAAAAACTGATAAAGTCATTTGTGAAAAACCACCGCGATGTATATAAAAAAATTAATGATGCTATTGATACGGGAGATATACAACTTGCGTATATGCTCACGCATACCCTCAAAAGTAACGCCGGACAGCTTAATAAACCGTCATTACAGCAGGCCGCTAGTGAAGCGGAAAATAATCTCGCGGGAGGTAAAAACCTTGTTACCGCGCGGCAGATGGAGCATTTAAAAAAAGAAATTGATTTTGTGTTAGCTGAGTTTATACCATTGATACGTGAACCCGCGCGTCCTGTTCAAGCGGCGCCGTTAAGTGACGATGAAGCGCTTGAGGTTCTTGAAAAACTTTCTGCTCTTCTGGAAGAAGGAAATTCCGAGTGCCTTTCATTTACAGATAAATTATCGATGATACCTGGATGCGAAGAGCTGATTCAGATGATAGAAGATTTTGATTTTCAACCGGCGTTTGAAGCTTTACAGGTAATGTTTAATTCCGGCTTAAGGAAGGAAGGATAAAGCAGGGTTTATGAATAAACAAAACAGTCTGCTTATAGTTGATGACGATGCTTTGATCCTCGCCGAATTGATTCATATATTGGAGCCTGAATATAATATTACCGCCGCCAAAAACGGAATATCCGCGATAAAAAGAACGGAGAAAGTAATACCCGATTTAATTTTACTTGATGTTATCATGCCGGACATGAACGGGTTTGACGTTCTAGCCGAGCTTAAAAGAAATGATAGAACTAAAAATATTCCTGTTATTTTTATTACGGGAATCAGTGAAGACGAAAAAGAAAGCGCGGGGCTTTCGATTGGCGCTGTGGATTTTATCCGTAAGCCTTTTGACGAGATGGTTGTAAAACTACGGGTGCGCCATCAAATTAAAATTGTCAATCTACAGCGGGAATTGGAAACGGCTGTCAGAACCGCCGAGACGGCGAACCAGACAAAGTCCACGTTTCTCGCGAACATGAGCCATGAAATCAGAACGCCGATGAACGCTATTTTAGGCATAACAGAAATTCTTATACAGGATGATGATCTTCCTGAAGAAGTTATCGAAGGACTTGGAAGGATTTTCAGTTCATGCGATTTGCTTCTCGGTATCATCAACGACATACTGGATTTTTCCAAGATAGAAGCCGGTAAACTTGATGTCATTCCGGCGCGGTATGTTGTTGCGGGCATGATTAATGATTCCGTGCATCTTAATATGATGAGGATTAATAACAAGCCGATAGAGTTCGTGCTGGATATAAATGAAAAAATCCCGGCGAAATTAATCGGAGATGAGCTTCGCATAAAGCAGGTTCTAAACAATCTTCTTTCCAACGCGTTCAAGTATACCGATGCCGGCACGGTAACGTTATCTGTCGATGTTAAGCCGGCCGAAAGAAAAGATCAGATAACGCTTGTACTGCGCGTAAGCGATACAGGACATGGAATGACAAATGAACAGTTGGGCAGGCTGTTTGAAGAATATTCGCGTTTTAATAACGAGAAAAACGCCGCCGTTGAAGGTACAGGGCTTGGTCTTGCCATCACAAAACGGCTTGTAAATCTAATGCACGCGAATTTGCACGTTGANAGTGANGTCGATAAAGGGTCGAGTTTTACCGTTCAGCTTTTNCAGGGGATTGTTGATAAAGATGTTTTGGGAAAAGAAACAGCCGAAAACCTGCGGCAATTCCGCGTTAATTACTCGACATTTAAACAATGGGGAAATATTGCCCGCGAAGCGATGCCTTACGGCAGCGTCATGATTGTCGATGATGTTGAAACGAATCTTTATGTCGCCGCAGGTCTTTTGAAACTTTATAAACTGCGGATTGATACGGCAATGAGCGGGCAGGAAATTATTAACAAAATCAAAGAAGGCAGTGTGTATGATATCATCTTTATGGATCACATGATGCCCGATATGGACGGCATAGAAGTGACAAAAATTCTGCGCGATAACGGGTATACGTCTCCCATTGTCGCGCTTACAGCTAACGCGGTAGCAGGGCAGTCGGAAATATTTATGCAAAATGGTTTTGATGATTTTATTTCCAAACCGATTGATATACGCCAGTTAGACGCAATACTGAGTAAACTGATCCGCGATAAATATCCCGCTGAAGC
>WQRT01000045.1 GCA_009786625.1 Treponema sp. | reverse complement strand
CGGTAAAGCTGAGCGGCAAGAGTTTTATTGTGACTGACAACCAGCGTCGGCATCTGCGCTTTTTCGATAATCTTCGCCATCGTAAAAGTTTTTCCGGAACCTGTAACGCCCTGCAATGTTTGGTATTTATCGCCCGCTTTAATGCCGTCCGCAAGAGTCGCAATCGCTTCACCCTGATCGCCCGCGGGCTTGAATGGAGATTCAACTTCAAATTTACGCATTTGATGATCACTATATTAAGGTATAGTAGTCTTGTCAAGAGCGGATGAATATAATGTGTTATATCATTCACACAAGGAGCTAAACACGGCTGCTTGTGATGTGATATATGCAAGGAGAAACAAATGTCAAATGAAAACAACGATCAATGCAAGTGCCCGTATTCGTGTAACCGCCACGGCGATTGCAAAGCCTGTCAGGACTATCACCGCAAAGACGGGTCAAGAACAAACTGCGGAAAAGACGGTAAGGATAAAGGGAAGTAAATCATGATTAAATTTTTTAAAACGCTATTCATTTTGTCGATGCTTATCGCGCTGGCANCNTGTTCTACGCAGAACGCCGGTGTCCGCGGCGCGGAAAATANGCATATCGCGGAATTCGGTTCGCCTCAGGATTCNGACAGATTTTTTTTATACATTCCCGATAACGATGANCTAGAGGATTACATGGCAATGCTGTCTTATTTAAGAGATTGGGATAACGGCAGAATTAATGTCAGCGATGATGATTTAAATGTTATTTTTACCAATCATTTTGGAAATAACACTATTCATGGTTTATTGTTTGACGCGTTTTTAAGACATGCCGGAAATCCGGGTGTCAGGCGGAGAATCATCCAATATTTTAATGATCACAACTTGGAAACCGGTTTTACAGCCAGTCTGAGAAAATTATACGAAGCTGTACCATCAGGTACTTTAACGCCGCAGGGTGAACAACTGCGGTATATTTATAATAATTCCGAATATGATGAAAATATAGATTTATTCAATGCAAGACCGTCCGCTCTGTTTAACGATGAACTTGCCTTATTGCTGGTTGAAAATAACTGGACAGGAATGCCGGTAAATATTCCCGGTAGACCCGATGAACAGGCTTTTTTTCTGACTTATGGCGGTAATACAAACACGTTAACTGTTATATTTAAGAAATATTCCCGTGTACTCGAAGGCGATATAACAGAAAAAATGGGTATAGATTTTTATCGCAATAGATTTAACGGAAACTGGAATGTNACCGAGCTTCCGTTAGANAGAATATTGAGCAGATCCGGCGCCGATAGATACATTATCGCCTACGGGTATGGTCCTGAAACCAATCCGCGGATAGAAGGCGCCGTGTTCAACGCGTATTTGTACAGAAGAACAACAAGTACGTTATATGAAATCAGTTATTACATGAATATCGCGCCGGAAAATATACANTTTTCAGAAAGAACCCGAATGTTTAATATGCTATTTTTCCAGACATTATACGCTTTTTTNCCGATTAGATAGTCTTGTATGGATATTCTAATTGATCAGCGTATCGAATTAATTACGACTATCCAGACTCTCTGCGGTTACTGGGATAATTTAGCCGAAAAATTTTTAAATAAAAAATTGTTTCAATGCGGGTATAAAGAGAATTTACATCAATATTTTGAAAAACACCTGCAAAACGAAACGGTTACTCTGTATAAAAAACTGTGCAATGATGAACGTGATATCAGCGCTTTTTTAACACTGATTTTAAATCATTCCAATCCTCCCGCTTTATGTAAAAATGAATATTACAATGATAATAAATATGATCATTTTATGGAAAGCGTAAGAAAATTTTACGCAGAAACCGGCTTTGATTCGTTTTTTAAAAATAACAAAGTTGAATATGAAAAAATAAAAAACGATTTTGGATATAATGACAGGTTATTAAATGATATAAACAACATCTTTGATTTTCTGGACATCGAAAGTAAAAATTATAATGTAATAATTTCACCTTTAGTGTTTGGAAATTTCGGCATCAATACCTGTACGGAAAATTTTGTAGTAATGAGTCCAAGAGATTATGTAAACAATAAATATGTTTTTGGATCAAAAGAAGCGGTTAGAAACATCATTTGGCATGAGTTCGCCCACACTGTCATAAATGTTTTAACAAAGAAATATTATGATCCGTCAAAATATCAAAATAAAACAATCCCCGAAATATTCAGGAAAAATTTATACAATGATATGGAAACAATCGTAAATGAATATATCATCAGATCGATAGCATATCTGCTGGAAAAAGACGGCAATTGCGCGAAAGCGCTGCTGGATTACGAAAAAAAATCGGGATTTACAAAAATTGAAAAGATTAACAATTACATTTTTAATAAATGCATTAAAAACAACAAGCTGATTAAAAGCGCTCAATATGAGAAATTGATTGATTATGTCGTTAAAGTGATATAATTATAATTTTTACAACGGTTCACAGCGATTTTTTATTACAAAAATGCCGACAGTACATAAGTAATAATCCTATACATCATTTTATTATGATAAGCCTTTAGTATTATTTGACATTATACCAATCGCCGCTTTTTTTGTCAAAAGGCGTGTTAGTACAAATTTAGCTAATTTATTAATTCCTCCGGGAATTATGATTGGCCCCTTTCCCAGAGCTTTTATTGTCTTTTCCGCCGCCTGCGCTGCTGTCATTGTTCCGGGGGCAGCCTTGCTCTTTTTCGCGCCGACTGCGCTTGCCTGCTCGTAACCGGGTGTGGAAATCGCTCCCGCACAGCAGCCAATCACGTTAACACCGTGATGCTTAAGTTCCTTCCACAGACCTTCCGCCAATACGGTGTTAAACGCTTTGGTCGCCGCGTAGGAGGCAAGTTTCGGGCTGCCCTGTGCGCTCGCGAGCGATGACATCAATACAATGCCGCCTCGTTTTTTCTCTATCATTTGCGTTGACAGTAATTTCGAGAGTAAAAGCGGTGTTCTTACATTGACAGCGGCGGCGAGAGATAAATGTTCTTCGCTTGTGTTCTCAAATAAGCCGATTGGCGCGAAAGCGGCGTTGTAAACCAGAAGACCGACGGAGACTTTCGGTTTATCGCCGGAAATTAACTCTAAAATAAATTCTTTTACTTTCTCGTAATCCGCGAGATCAACCGAGAAGGTTGTTATATCCACAGAATATTTTTCCCTGAGACGGCGCGCTGTTACTTCCAAACACTCTTTTTCACGAGCCAGCAATATTAAATTCATTCCCCTTCGCGCAAGCGATTCGGCAAACGCCGCGCCCAATCCGTTAGAGCCGCCCGCGACAACAGCGTATGGTCCGTACTTTTCCCAGAATTTCAAGTAGTCGTTTTTCTTTTTCTTTGTTTTTTTCATTATTTTTTTATCTGTGTTGTTTTACCGCAGGCGGCGCATGCAAAATGCGTATTGTTTCCAGACGCAAGACCGGACGTGTCCGCGCTAAAACCGCGCCGTTTTACAAGAACAGCGCCGCAAATTGCGCATAACGTATCATTGNTCGAACCGGAGTTGCCTGTATAAACATANGTTAGTTTTTTTCCGGCTTCTTCAGCGGTACGCATTAAAAAACCGGGATCTGTCGGCGGCGCGTTCCAGCGGTAATCGGGGTGGTACGCTGACAGGAACCACGGNATATTTTTATCTACAGACGCGATAAAATCCGCCGTGTCCGATAATTCCCTGTCAGAGTTATTTAAATCCGGCACAACCAANGTGGTTATCTCAACATGAACGCCCATTTTAACAGCAAGCTCNATAAACGCGAGAACGGTCTGCAAATCGCCGCCTAACANTTTTTTATAAGTGTCTTCACGGAAGCATTTTAGATCAACATTAACAGCGTCGGCGTATTTCAAAATTTTTACCGCGGCCTTATAATTAACACATCCGTTTGTAACAATAACATTCGCAATACCATGCCTTCGCGCAAGCATCATGCAGTCAAGCAGGTATTCAATATGGATTAGAGGCTCTGAATATGTGTAAGCGGCGGATTGGCTGTCTTCCTTCAACGCGGCGCTGACGATCTCACCCGGCTGCATCCATTTTCCGGGGATGTCAGTGCTCTGCGAAATATGCCAGTTCTGGCAAAAAGGACAGCGAAGGTTGCATCCGACAAAACCTATCGATAATATTTTTGAACCGGGTTTAAAATGATATAATGGTTTTTTTTCGATTGGATCGACAGCGAACGCCGAGATGAAACCGTAAAACGGGATGATCCCTTTGCCGCCCTTGTTTCCGCGTACTCCGCAAGCTCCGAAGCCGCCGCTTTTTATCACGCAATTGTTCGGGCAGAGATCACAGCGGACTTCTCCGCCGGATTCTGTCGTAAACAGCGGGGAGCGGTATATATGAGAAAATTCCGAAGCGTCCATGACTAAAGATTTACTCTTGCCGCGTTTTGCCGGTGTTGATGCTGCAACAGGCGTTCTTTTGCCGTTTTAATCTTGTCAACGAATTTTACCGGTTCATTCACCTCGAAAGGCTCAAGAATAACCCCCATTGCGCCGTGTTTAATCCAGAGCTTTACGAGCGGCACACCCTCTCCCTCTTCAGTAATCGCGGATGGGACTTCATCCATATAAAGAATATCTTCAAGTTTAAATTCAAGGATTATCGGCTCTGCGCCCAATGGATCGTTTACAAGAACAAATTTTAATTTATCGGAAGGATGCGCTCTTGGGTAACCGGCAAAGGGAACGCCGTCGTTCGGATGCCCGCTAGCATATTTTGTTATGCTGTTCAGCGGAAGCATTTCGAGGTAATTTGTTGTATTCATGTCATTCCCCCTCATATTATAATATAAAGCAATAATAATTGAATAACAATAAAAATTAATTTACGATAATTCAAGAGGAAAATTATGAAAAAATTAGTATTTTTCTTTCAAGCCGATAATATACTTTTGCTTTCCGGCACTCCCGATTCTCAAATTGATAAAGGATATCCTCTTGAATATGTCGAGCAATTCGATAACCACGAAATATTTGAAATTCCCGCCATTGACACCGTTCCGGCGGTACGAGGCGCGTCTGTTCCTAAAGACAGTTCAACAATTAACGTTGTATCGATCCCTCATGATGCCGTCTTGCCGCCGAAGTGGACAAGGGTTCCTGTCCGCCGGATTCTTTCATTGGGGGACGCGGTACCTGATACCGCTAAAATTCTACGCGCCTGCCACATTGTCCAGTGGAAACGCGACTCGCAGTTTTGCGGAACATGCGGATCAAGGAACCGCGGATATGTGCAGCGCACCTGTTTAAAATGCGGGCGGATAGAGTTCCCGAGGATATGCCCCGCTGTCATTGTCCTTATTACAGATTCCAAAAACAGAATCCTTCTTGCGCACAACAAACGATTCCGCCCCGGCGTTTACAGCCACATTTCCGGGTTCAATGAAGCNGGNGAGTCTCTTGAACAAACTGTTATGCGCGAAGTCCGCGAAGAGATNAATATCGAAGTAAAGGACATTGTGTATATCAAATCACAGCCNTGGCCGTTTCCGAATTCCCTGATGGTTGGTTTTAAGGCAAGTTACGCNTCCGGGAAAATCAAGCCGGACGGCGAGGAAATTGAAGACGCGAAATGGTTCACCCGCGATGATCTGCCGGAGCTGCCCGGCGAAGGATCATTGTCACGTGAAATTATCGATAACTGGCAAAAAAGGCATTTTACATCATTATGATTCTGATCTGAGGATCTCAATTATCCGCCAGTGGTTGCGCCTGTCTGTTGATAATGTAATTACATCAATCCGCTGTTTTGAGTATTGGTATTCTTCGATTGGCGCCCATAGTAAGTATTCGGCGCGGAAAACAACAAGCCCCTGATCCTCGCTGCCGCCGATATTGGTAAGGTTTAAGTTGGTTACGCCGAATACGTTCGGAGCCGGAAGTTCCCCGCCGTTTTCCAGCCATACTCTCGCGGGAATCATGTACGGTTCTGTAGAAAGATCATAAGCCTGTCTTGTTCTTGTTATTGCCGTCAAACTTACCGCCGCGTTAATGTCGCTTCTGTCCGCTCTTTGAATACACGCTTCCATGAACTCGTAGTTCAGCGAACTAAACGCGTCGTAATACGCGTGGACAACCGTATCGGGCGGCATCCCTTCCGTTGTCGGACGGTGGGAAAAATTATTTGTCATCGTGAATAAAATAAACAGAAATACAATAAGCGCCGCCGCAGAACCGAGAATCGCGATTTTGTTGCGCGAGATAAATCGTCTTGTTTTAATTGTTACATTTTGCTTAAAGTAATAGTTCTTTTTTTCTTTTTCCACGCGCTTCGCCTTTTCTGCGGTTAACGGAGTAAACAGCGAAGATACGTTAACAGCATTATTGTCTTTTGCCGTCAGCAGAGCCAGAAGTTCCGTTAAAATATCTGTTCCGCTTTTTTCGGCGGTTCTGTCATCAGCAGGCAGAACGAGCGCGTTTTGAATCAACGCGGACAACTTTTCATTCAACTCCGGAGCGGCGAGGCGTACAGGCAGAAAAACGCCTTCCCTCATATCCTGATAATAATTAAGCGAAGTGAAAGGATGAGCTTTTGTAAGTATTTTATAAAGCATCACACCGGCGCAAAAAGCGGCGGCGTTCATGCCGATTAAATCCGGGCAGTAATAGTTATCTTTTACCATTCCTTCCGCGTGAAGACAGCGCCTTGACAAATGTTCCGGCGCGAAAAAAACGCAGCCTTTTTTATAATTTGACTGCACGCCCTCTTCCCGCAGGATAAAAGCCGCGCCGGGATTTAAGGTTGACTGCGTATCGCCCAGAAACATTTTCGCTCTAATCCAGAGAAGTACCGCCTGAAGCGCCGCCTGCACATTCGATGTCAGATCAACTTCAATTATGATTTGATCGAGCCTTTCACATTTAAACAACGGCCCCCAGACTCTCATGGAGCCGTTTATTTCCTTTACCCCTGCGGGTTTCCACACTTCATGTGATCCATCGGGAAAAACAATATACCCTTTTTCAATCAGGCTTTGGGACATACCGGTTCTGGCAAAAGAACGCGTGTCCATGGCGGTCTCAAAACAGACCGCCTGTTTACCATCAACATCAGAGATATAGATATGACGCATTACTGTCTCGGCGTATAAAGATACCTGAAGTACTCCATGTCAGTTGTAAGTGTTTTATCAAATCTAGGCATGGTCTGCCGGTACGATTCAATCGCTCTCCAGAAATCATAAAAATTTCTGCTGCTCTGATCTCTATTGTAAGCGCCCGCGTAAGTTCTTGCGGCTTCGGCGTCCGCCGTTCCCATAATCGCCTGCGCCTGTGAATAAGCCGATGACATTAATTCGCGTCTGTCCCTGTCCATTCTTCCCATCCATTCAGCCTTGCGGCCTTCGCCGTCGGAACGGTAGAGCATAGCAAGCTGATTGCGTTCCCTGATCATACGGGCGTAAACGCTCGGGGTTAGATCGGGTGAATAGCTNATCTGGCGCGTCACTACATCGATCAACAGTATGCCGAACTCCCTTTCCATATTCTGCCTTGAACGNGTGAGTATTAATCCGGCAAGCTGGCGGCGGCCGCGGTTAATCGGTTCGTGGGTCGATGTAGACTCTTCNTTGGTAATAATTTCAACATCNATGCCGTCGCCTAAAACCGGGTCGGCTGCTTCCGCGCCGCGCCTCATATTGTCATTTGAATTACGCACAGATTCGATCAGCGGGTTCTCGGCGACAACAGTACGCACTGAAGAGTCGATGATCTCGCCGAGTTTGGAGTACGCAGCTTCGATTGTGTTAATCGACTCGTAGAATATTTTAGGATCAGAGATCCGCCAGCGCGCCACGACATCGACATAGATAAACTGCCTTTCCGCTGTCGGAATAATTCTCGCTTCTCCGTCCCACGCCATAACTTTTTTGGGGTAACGGACAACTTCGTCGATAAAAGGGATTTTGATCTGTAAACCGGCGTCTGTTATTATTCTGGTAATTTTTCCCAATTGAACGATAACCGCCTGCTCTCCTTCGTTTATTACGAAAAGCGGACCCGCAATAATAATACCGATTAAAATAACCGCGATTACAATAACTGTCGTTAATAACTGTTTCATTATCTGTTTCCTCCCATGTTAAGAAGAGGCAGGAAATTATCAAGGTTTCTGTCGATAATTCTTATACCGGTCTCGTTTTTAAATACTTCTTCGATCATCTCGTAATAAAGCCTCTGCCTTGTAACATCAGGTGCCTGACGGAATTCCTCGTACACGGAATTGAAACGGGCTACATCGCCGTTTGCCCTGTTTATGCGTTCAAGCGCGTAACCGCGGGCTTCCTGAATCATCCTGTCGGCATCGCCTCTGGCTCTTGGAATTTGCTCGTTATAGGACTGCTGTCCTTCGTTGATAAGCCGCTCGCGATCCTGAATGGCTTTGTTTACATCCTCAAAGGCTTCCTGTACGCCTGTCGGAGGCGTAACATTCTGGAGCCTTACGGCGATAACATTAATGCCCAGCGCGTACTCGTTGAAAGTATCGTTCATCAGGCCGAGCGCTTCCGCTTCGATTGCGCTGCGCTCAGCTCCCATGATGTCCATAATCGCGCGATCGCCGACCGCCTGATTGATTACAGACCGCGATACGTCCCGGATTGTTTCGCGGCGTTCATGGACATTAAAAACCCATGCTCTCGGATTATCGACGCGGTACTGGATAATCCATTCGACATCGATAATATTCAAATCGCCTGTCAGCATAACTGATTCACCTGTCTGGCTTGAGTACGCGGGGAAATTACCGCTCCTCATTGTTCGATAGCCGAATTCCTCGGTCTGTACTGTCCTGACGTTTACCGTGTAGTTACGGTCGATGCCGAAAGGCATTTTAAAATGAAGACCCGGATCCCTTATACTGATAAACCTGCCGAAACGGGTTATTACCGCCTGTTCGGTCTGATCAACGATAAAAACGCTGGTGCCTAAAAAAATAAGCGCCAGCAATGCAATAATAATCATTCCTAACATTTTCGGGCTGAATCTGCCCATTGATTGAGTTGAAAATTTCATAGATTGAGTATACTACTCAATCATGTCCGTAGCAATAGCGATATTATTATAGGAAAAACATAAAATTGTTTTATTGTGTTTGGTTCGATTTGATATTATAATGTAATAAATTATTAAAAGGAGATAAATCTATATGGATTATAAGTTTGATTTTACAATTGAGGAATTAGGAAAGCCGACGGTTAAATCGCCGATTTTAATGTCCAAAGTTCACGGAGATAAAGCCGCTGATTATGTTACGAACGACAGGTTTGTCCGGTTAAGTTCGTTTATTGTTCCCGGAGATCAGCCGCCTGTAGACAGAACGCAGGTTCTTGAACGCGCCGGTCCCAGAGAGTTCATATATTTTACACCGGCGCACGTTCACGCCGGAATTGTAACATGCGGCGGCCTCTGCCCCGGAATCAACGATGTTATCCGCGCTATTGTGCGTTGTTTGTGGACCAATTACGGCGTAACAAGAATTACCGGCATCCGCTACGGTTATCTGGGCTTTTTGCCGGAACATCACCACGGTGTAAAACAGCTTAATCCCGATACAGTAGATGATATTCATAAGCTGGGCGGCACTTTCCTCGGCAGCGCGCGCGGCGGCGGCAGGGAAGTGGAAAAGATCGTTGATACGATGGAAAAACTCAACCTGAATATGCTGTTTACAGTCGGCGGCGACGGAACTCAGCGGGGAACTCTTGATATTGCCGAAGAACTCGATAAAAGAAATCTAAAAATCGCGATGATTGGAATTCCCAAAACTGTAGACAACGACTTTGCTCTAATCGACCGCTCATTTGGTTTTAACACTGCTGTAGCGAAAGCTGTCGAAGTAGTATCGGCGGCGCACGTAGAAGCAGTTTCCGCGATTAACGGTATCGGTCTTGTAAAAGTAATGGGCAGGGACGCCGGTTACATTGCGGCGCACACGGCGCTCGCAAGCCACGAAGTAAACTTTGTATTAATTCCCGAAGTACCGTTCAATCTGGAAGGCTACAACGGCCTTTTAACTCACCTTGAAGACCGCGTCAGAAAGCGGGGTCATGCCCTGATCGTTGTCGCTGAAGGCGCGATGCAGGATCAGCTTATAAAGGATAAAAAATTCGATGCCGGCGGAAATATTAAAATGGCGGATGTCGGTGTATATCTGCGCAGCAGAATTATCAAACACTTTGAAGAAAAAGGCATGGAGATAAATCTTAAGTACATCGATCCAAGTTATGCGATTCGTTCCTCGCCGGCTAACCCTGACGATTCAATTTACTGCGAACGCCTCGGCAACGCGGCGGTACACGCGGCGATGGCAGGAAAAACCAAAATCATCATCGGTCTTGTGAACAACAGGTTTGTACATCTGCCGATCAAAATGGTAATTTCACACCGCAACAAGGTAAACCCGGAAAGCAGCTTGTGGCGCGACACTCTGGATGCAACGCACCAACCGCCTCTGATGATTAACACATTCGGAGATTAAAGGAAGAGGAATAAAAGTTCTGTATATGCTTATCAATGTTTAATACGGAATTTTTTAAATGATTTTTCTGCCGTGGAGAGACCCCGTTACAACGGCGCCGTTTCTCCACGGCGGTAAATACTAGTCGCTGGTATATTCGGCGAAAGTAGCGATTGCCTGAGCCCAGCGGAAATATTTGCATTTCGCAAGGTCTTTGACTGTTTTTACTTTGAGAACATCTTTCAGCATTTTTGCGCCTTCTGCGCTAATACCCTGAAGTGCGTCAACCGGGGCGTCTGCGATTTCCTTAAAGGATTTCTTCTCGTACGCTTTGTCTAATACTTTGTCAATTTCCATACCATTCTCCTTGATTTGATAAAATTAATTAATTATATAGGAATACTATAAAATTCACAAGAAAAATATTTAATTTAAATTAAATATATTTAAGACTATAACATTTATTTATAATTCAAATACCGCATGGAGAAACAGCGCGGCCGCCTGTGAAACATTAAGGCTTTCAATGTTTCCCGTTCCGGGAATACGAAGCAGGTATGAACATTTATCTTTCACATTTTTAGGGATTCCTGTTTCTTCGTTGCCAAGAACAAGGGCGATTCCGGGGCGTCCGCCCGATCTTAACTTCATTACTTTTGGGGTGCTGACAATACCCGCGAGATCGCTGATTCTCATTCTTGCTCTTGTGTCAGTGCCGATCGTTACAAGCTGTCTGGAAGCGTCCTTTAGAAAAGCGGCGGTGTTTGATATGCTTCGGATTGTCAAATGCTCGAACGCTCCTTCGGCAACACGGTAGGCGCTGGTTGTCAAATGTATTTCGTCTTCAAATGACGAGTCGTTTTCGTTCAGTACGATAAAACCGGCGTCAAAGAAAGCCGCCGCCCTTGCGATTGCGCCCAAATTGTGATCGTTGCCGACAGAGTGCAGAATAACGCCGGTTTTTCCTTCGCTTGCCCACAGCTCAAGGTCTTCAAGGCTGAGCGGCTCGACAACAGGCTCCTCGATCATGGCAACAACTCCCTGATGATGAACAGTTTTGCAAATGCGCTCAAGTTCTTCGTCCTCGCAGATTTTATACGGCCTTTTACGCTCGGCAAGCTGCTTGCAAATTTCGGTAAATGAATAAAAACGGTCTTCGCGCAAGAAGAGCCGGTTGATCGTTTGGGGATGATGTTCTGCAACGGCGATTACCGCGTTTATTCCGCAGACCGCAAGTTCATCAGTCAGTTTATTACGCATTCTCCCATTATACACAGAATTAAAAAAAAGGCAGCGGCCGCCTTTTTTTAAGCCCGGTACTTGCAAAAAGATTGAGAATTCAGGCATAATGGGCTTGTATAAAATTATTCATTATTTTTTATGGAGGAAAAAACATGAAGAAAATTACTGCGGTTTTATTAGTCTTACTGTTGGCAGCCTCTTTCACGGCAGTCAGTTGTAAAGGATCGGGCGGAACCTTAATTGGTATCGCAATGCCGGAAACCCACGTTATGAGGTGGGTAAAAGACGGCAACTCGCTCAAAACAGAAGCAGAAGCGAAAGGATACCGCGCGGAAGTACAGTACGGTAACGCGAATCAGGCTGATCAGAACACACAGATCCAGAGCTTCCTGACCCAGGGAGCAAAAGCCCTGATCGTCGGCTGTATCAATGACGGCGTCGCGTCGGTAATTGCCGAAGCTGGCCGCGGAAATGTAGCTGTTATCGCTTATGACCGCATAATTCCTAACTCGGCGGACTATAACTACTACATCACTTTTAATAACTTCAAAGTCGGCGTTCTTCAAGCCGAAAGTATTGTAGCGGGTCTTAATCTCGGCGCGGCTACAGCGGCAGCGCCTAAAAACATCACACTGTTTGCCGGATCCCCGACAGACGGAAACGCGTTCTTCTTCTTTGACGGCGCTATGAGTATTCTTAACCCGTACATCGACAGAGGCGTTCTTCGGGTTGTAGGACCTTATCCCAGAACATCAGCGGACAGGGATAACTTCCAGAGAATCGCCACAGAAAACTGGCAGGCTCCCGTTGCGAAAACACGCATGGAAAACCTTCTCAGTAACGATGCCCGCGACGTAGTTCTTGACGCGGTTCTTGCTCCCAATGATACACTTGCCCGCGCCATCATCGAAGCGCTTAAATCAGATGCCAGATACCGCGGCAACCTGCCTGTAATCTCAGGTCAGGACGCTGAATATGATTCTGCTGTATCGATTAAAAACGGCGAACAGTACAGCACAGTGTTTAAAGACACAGCTCTTCTCGCGAGAGCGGCAATTCTGTTAGCTGATCAGATTCTCAACAACCAGCCCATCAATATTCCGGGCGCAGTCCTTGCCACAGGCGATCTCGCCGAAATCGGCAACACCGGAAGAAAATATGTACAGGCATATCTTCTGGATCCGATCCTCGTAACAAGAGGAAACCTTAATGTTCCGGTTGATGCAGGTTTTTATGAACAGCATCAGGCAACAAACTTAAGGAACTAGTTTTCCAATCATCATCCGGCTGAACGCAATTCAGCCGGATATTTTTTGCGCACTGCCGCTTTTACGCCGGAGAAATGATGAGCGAGTATATACTGGAAATTGAAAACCTGTCCAAGGAGTTCCCCGGAGTAAGAGCGCTTGAAAATGTCAGTTTAAAAGTTAAAAAAGGCGAGATTCATTCACTTTGCGGAGAAAACGGCGCGGGCAAATCAACGCTTACAAGCTGTATCTCCGGCGTTTATCCAAAGAACACATACGACGGCAAGGTCTTCTTNAAAGGCCGCGAAACAAACTACAGCAGCGTTAAAGACAGCGAGAACGANGGTCTCGCGATCATCCATCAGGAACTGGCGTTAAGTCCGTATCTTTCAATCTATGAAAATATTTTTCTCGGCCACATGGAAACAAAATTCGGGGTCATCAACTGGAACAAGTACATTAAAGAATCAAAAAATTTCCTGAACATTGTCGGCCTTAACGAGCCGCCCGAAACAATCGTGAGCAGGCTCGGCGTGGGGAAGCAGCAGCTTGTAGAAATCGCCCGCGCGCTTTCAAAAAAAACAGAGCTTCTCATTCTTGACGAGCCGACTTCTTCACTCAACGATGACGAGAGCGAAAAGCTCCTCAATTTAATTCTAGAATTCAAACGCCAGGGTATTACCTCGGTGATAATTTCCCATAAATTAAACGAAGTCTTAAAAGTCGCGGACACTGTTACAATTTTACGCGATGGAAAATCGATCAGCACCTACGATGTTAAAGGCAGCAATCTAACCGAAGAAATGATCATCAGGGATATGGTAGGACGCGATTTAACGCACCGTTTCCCGGAGAGAAAATCATCACCCGGCGAAACAATCATGGAAGTAAAAAACTGGACAGTTTACCATCCCGATTATCACTCGATCAAAGTGGTGGAGGATGTTTCTTTTTACCTCCGCAAGGGTGAGATTCTTGCATTCTGCGGACCAATGGGTGCAGGCCGCACTGAACTGATGATGAGCCTTTTCGGCAATTCGTACGGTTTTAAAAGCGACGGCGAACTCATTATAAACGGAGTATCACATCACTTTAAAGATCCTCGCGCGGCGATTAACTCTGGACTTGGTTATATTTCAGAGGATCGTAAAAGTCTCGGGCTGGTTTTAATTCAAGATATAAAAACAAATATTACCCATTCAAGCTTGAATAAAATATCCAAATTCGGAATCATTGACAACCAGAAAGAAATTAAAGAAGCCGAACGTTACCGCAGCGAGCTTAACATCCGCACGCCGTCCATTAATCAAATTGTACGCAACCTTTCAGGCGGTAATCAACAGAAAGTTGTTGTTAGTAAGGCATTGCTTGCGGATCCGGATATTTTTATTGTCGATGAGCCGACACGCGGCATTGATGTCGGAGCGAAGACGGAGATTTACGGAATCATGAACAACATGATTGCCGCAGGGAAGAGCGTTATAATGATCAGCTCGGAACTGCCGGAAGCGCTTGGCATGGCGGACAGGATATATGTTATGAATGAAGGAAAAATAAAAGGGATGCTGAATAAAGAAGACGCGACCCAGGAAAAAATAATGCACATGGCCCTGGTGGGTTAACGTTACCGGAATTAGGAGAAGAAAATGAGCGAGAAGGTTATTCACACTTCCGATGTAAAAACACTGATAAAAAANAATATCAGAAATTACTCCATGTTTATTATGCTGGCTTTGATTATGATAATCTTTGCCCCGCTGACAAACGGNAACAATTGGAGTCCGCGGAATTTTACAAATATATTTTTCCAGTATAGTTATGTGCTAATTCTCGCNGTNGGCATGGTTATTGTCATCATCGTGCAGGGCATTGATCTTTCAGTTGGTTCTGTCTGCGCCCTTGTCGGCGCGTTAACCGCAATGATTTACAACACCGGCGTCGGTATGCCTGTTACGCTAATTGCGGCGCTGTTAATGGGAGGGCTTGTCGGCGCTTATCAGGGCGCGTGGGTAGCCTATGGGAAAATGCCCGCGTTCATTGTCACTTTGTCCGGTATGCTTCTTTTCCGGGGTCTTACCTATCTTGTCACGCAAGTAAACCCTGTAAGCCTGAAAGACACGGGTTATTCGGTTCTTGCCACGGGAACGCTCGACGAGGTTCTTAAGGTAGGCAAGATGGGACCGTATTTTCCCACAGCTATTATTGTCGCGGTTTGCCTACTGATTCTTTTCTTTGTAACGGAATTTTTCGCACGTAAGAAAAAAATCGCGAATGAGTTTGAAGTTACTCCGCTGCCAATTTTTATTATGAAGATCGTTCTTATCAGCATTTTAATTTTAGGTCTTGCAGATCGATTTGCGCGTTACCGCGGCCTTCCGATTGTCGCGCTTGTTCTGGGCATTACCGTTTTTATATTCCATTTTATAATGAACAACACTGTGCTTGGCCGATATATTTACGCAGTCGGCGGCAATCCCAGGTCGGCGAAACTTTCCGGCATTAACTCAGAACTGATAATATTTGTCGTTTTCTGTTTCATGGGCGTACTG
>WQRT01000044.1 GCA_009786625.1 Treponema sp. | reverse complement strand
GAAATAATTCCGATAAGCATCGCTCCCCTTACTTTTAAAAGCATCAGGATAACAATGATCGCAAGCCCGATAAGCGCCAGAACAGGACCTGCTGTATTAAAATGACTAAGCCCGGGTACAGCATCAGCTCCGGCTGTAAAGCCTTCCGCAGTGGCTCCAAAATTGATAAAACCGGCATTCTTAACGCCGATATAAGCGATAAAAAGACCAATACCGCCGCCGATTGCAAGTTGAAGGGACTTTGGAATGGATTTAATAATCGCCTTGCGCAGTCTTGTTACTGTAATGATTATATTAATAATACCGCAGATGAAAACCATCGCGAGAGCTTCCTGCCACGCAAAACCAAGCCCGAAGCAGACAGAAAATGTAAAGAACGCGTTAAGCCCCATACCCGGCGCTACCGCGTACGGCACCTTCGCCACAAAACCCATTATAAGAGTTCCAATCGCCGTAGCGAGAATGGTAGCTACAAATACGCCGTTCCAGCTCATTCCCGCCGATGACAGAATAGACGGGTTAACAAACATAATATAAGCCATCGTGAAGAATGTTGTAATTCCCGCGATAACCTCCGTGCGGACGCTTGATCCGCTGCCTGTGATTCCAAAAAACTTGTCCATTAAAATCCTCCTTTAATTAATTTTATAAAAGCGTCATTACGCTTTTTACTAACTTATTTTATACATTGCCATTAAAACAAAATAGAGAATGAAGAGAAGCGCCGCAATTACAATAATGGGATGAAGTTCTTTAACCTTTCTGTTACATATTTTAGTTATACAATAGAATATAATACCGGCCGCGATACCGTACGAGATGTTATACGCAAACGCCATAATAACAACGGTAAAGAACGACGGAACGGATTCTTCCATATCCGTCCAGTGAATGGACGCGAAAGCCTCTGCCATCATTATACCGACAATAATAAGCACCGGCGCTGTTGCCTGTGAAGGAACCATTCCGAAAAGAGAGACAAGCGGAAGGCAGAGAAGAAACAACAGAGCTGTAACAACGGATGTAAGACCTGTGCGGCCGCCTTCTGCTATACCGGACGCGCTCTCAACATAAGTCGTGGTATTGGATGTTCCTAAAAGCGCTCCAATGGATGTGGCTGTTGCATCGGCGAAAAGAGCTCTGTCCATCTTGGATTTATAACCGCTCGATTCGCGAAGGGTTCTCTCATCTTCTTCGTCAAAAATGCCGGACCTTCTGCCCGTGCCGATAAACGTTCCGATTGTATCAAAAGTATCAGTCANGCTGAAAGCAAAAATTGTAACCATTACAATATATGTTCTGCCGCTTGCAAACAAACTTACAAAACCGACATCNCCGAAAAATGAAAAAGACACATCGTTAATTCCTGAAAGCATTGANAAATCAAAAATCTTGTCGGGAAGGTACGTTANACCCATTGGAATTCCAATCAACGTAGTTATGATAATGCCGATAAGCAGAGAGCCTTTCACTTTAAGTTCCATAAGAACGACGATAATAACAAGCCCGATAAGAGCCAGAACCGATCCTTCAGAACTGAAGTGCGTAAGCGATGGCACAGAAGACGANAAACTGATAATACCCGCGTTGTTAAGNCCGATATAAGCGACAAAAAGACCGATACCGCCGCTCATCGCAAGTTGAAGCGTATTCGGAATCGCTTTAATTATCGCTTTTCTTATTCCCGTAACTGTAATAATTATATTGACGATACCGCAGATAAAAACCATCGCCATCGCTTCCTGCCATTTAAAGTTAAGCCCGATGCAGATTGAGTATGTAAAGAAAGCGTTAAGCCCCATACCGGGAGCTACAGCGTAAGGAACATTCGCGACCAGTCCCATGATCAATGTTCCGATTACAGAAGCAAGAATTGTTGCTACAAAAACGCCGTTCCAGCTCATTCCCGTTTCAGAAAGAACGGTAGGATTGACAAGGATAATATACGCCATTGTAAAGAATGTGGTAATGCCCGCAAGAACTTCTGTACGGACATTTGACCCGCTGCCGGTGATTCCAAAGAACTTATCCATCTGATACTCCTTATGCCGGTTACTTTAGATACAACGGACGTTCAACATATTTGGTATGCAGAAGGTCATGCGCTTTATGGCCGCCTGGTTCTCCGAGGAACTCACTGTAAACCTGGCTGATAAACGGATTCTGATGCGAACAGCGGTATTGGGATTTCTCGTCGTCTTTATAGATGCCGCTTGTACGCTGTTTACGGATATCGTCCGTGCAGCCATACGGTTGCCCGCCGCCCGCGATACATCCGCCGCGGCATGCCATTACTTCGATAAAATGGTAAGGCGCTTCCTTTCCGGCTTTTTTCGCCTCGCGGATTTTATCAAGCACGGCGGCTATATTACCCATTTGATGCGCGACCGCTATGCGAATTTTAAGCCCGTTACCGAAATCAACTTCCGCTTCCTTAACGCCTTCAAGCCCGCGAGCGGATTTAAAGTTGACATCGGGAAGTTCCTTTTTTGTAACAAGGTAGTACGCGCTGCGCACCGCGGCTTCCATTACGCCGCCTGTAACGCCGAAAATTGTCCCCGCACCCGTGTACGGTCCAAGCGGATTGTCAGCGTCTTCATCGTCAAGTTTAAGAATTTCGATGCCGGCCTGTTTGATCATGCGGGCAAGTTCGCGCGTTGTAATTACGATATCGACATCGTAGCCTGTGTCCTTGCCGAGGAATTTCCCTGCGCTTTTCATTCCGTCGTTGCGTTTTGTTTCCCATTTTTTCGCGGTACATGGCATGACGGAAACGGAAAACACCTTCGCAGGATCAACCGAGGCTTTCTCCGCCCAATATGCTTTAATCATCGCGCCCATCATCTGCTGCGGCGATTTCGCCGTAGAGAAATTGGGGATCATGTCGGCATAATATTTTTCCATATAGTCGACCCACGCGGGGCAGCAGGAAGTGATCAAAGGAATCGCGCTTCCCTTGTCGTTAAGACGTTTTACAAGTTCGCTGCCTTCTTCCATGATCGTAAGGTCTGCCGAAAAGTTCGTGTCAAAGACCGTTTTAAAACCAAGTTTGCGAAGAGCGGCATATATTTTTTTTGTAAACACCGTTCCGGGAGGAAGCCCGAACTCTTCAGCTAACGCGACGCGGACAGCGGGGGCTATCTGCACGACGGAATGTTTATCGCTGTCTTGCAATGCTCTCCACACTTTCGCGGTGTCGTCGCGCTCGTAAATAGCCCCGACGGGACAATGCGCGGCGCACTGCCCGCACTTGATGCACGGACTTTCACCTAACGGAGTGTCGGCGGCGCTTGCGATCTTTCCCTTTATGCCGCGTCCAAGAAATTCAAGCGCCCAGACATTCTGCACTTCCTGGCACACTTTTACGCATCTGCCGCAGCGGATGCATTTTTCCGGGCAAAGAACAATCGCGGGGTTTGAATCGTCAACCGGGATTTCATTCTTCACTTTAATGAACGGCGCGTCACGCAGACCGAACTCCGCGCCTAAATCCTGAAGCTCGCAGGACTGGTTGCGCGGACATTGTAAACAGTCATTGGGGTGATTTGAAAGTATCAGCTCAAGAACCGTGCGCCGCACCGAAATGATCTCGGCGTCATGGGTGACGATGTTCATGTTAGGTTCGCAGGCGGTACAGCACGCGCGTACCATCTTGGCGGAACCCGCTAAGCGCACAATGCACAAGCCGCATGATGCCCACGGAACAAGGTCGGGGTTATAGCAAAGGGTTGGAATTTTGATATTCACCATTTTCGCCGCGTCGAGGATCGTCGTCCCCGGCTCAACTTCAAGCGTTTTACCGTTTATTGTAATGTTAATCATTTTATTCCCCCTTAAGCCTTTAGTACCGCGTTGAATTTACATGCGGCCTGACATTCGCCGCATTTAAGACAATCCGCCATATTGATTTTATACGGCGGTTTTTTCTTGTCCGGATACTTTGACGCTTCTTCCGGAACAATACAGCTTGCAGGGCATTTTTTCGCGCAAAGCCCGCAGCCGATACATTTCGGCGGATCAATTGTAAAGCTTAAAAGTTTCTTACATTTACCGGCGCAGCATTTTTTATCGTGAATGTGCTCAAGATATTCATTACGGAAATTTTTAATGGTTGACATTACAGGACTCGCCGCGGTCATGCCCAGCATACAAAGCGACGCTTTCGTGATCGCGTGTCCGATGTCTTCCAGCTTTTGCAGATCATCTTCTGTGCCTTTGCCTGATGTAATTTTTTCAAGGTGCTTCAATATCTGTGTCGTTCCGATACGGCATGGAGAACATTTTCCGCAGGATTCCTCGACGCAGAACTCCATGTAAAAGCGTGACACGTCAACAACGCAGTCATCCTCGTCCATGACGATCATGCCGCCTGAGCCCATCATCGAGCCGTTTGCCAAAAGGGATTCAAAATCAATGGGAACATCGAGCGATTTTTCGGTCAGGATGCCGCCTGAAGGTCCGCCTGACTGCACACCCTTGAATTTCTTTCCATCTTTTATGCCGCCGCCGACATCGTACACAAGTTCGCGTAACGTTGTTCCCATCGGGACTTCGACAAGCCCTGAGTTTTTAACTTTTCCGGTAAGGGCGAATACTTTTGTTCCTTTGGATTTTTCAGTGCCGAGCTTGGCGAGCCACGCTCCGCCCCTCGCGGTAATAACGGGAACATTCGCCAGTGTCTCGACATTGTTGATGATTGTGGGTTTCTGCCACAACCCCTTATTCGCCGGGAACGGCGGTTTGGGAACCGGCATTCCGCGGTTGCCTTCTACGGATTTGATCAACGCCGTTTCCTCGCCGCAGACAAACGCGCCCGCGCCGAGCCTTATTTCAATATCAAAATCAAATCCGGAGCCGAGAATATTTTTACCAACAAGACCGTACTCACGCGCCTGTTTAAGGGCGATCTTTAAACGTTCAATCGCAAGCGGATATTCGGCGCGGATGTAAACATAACCCTGATTGGAGCCGATTGCCTTGCCTGCCGTTATCATGCCTTCGATGATCGAGTGCGGGTCGCCTTCGATCGTAGAACGATCCATGTACGCGCCCGGGTCGCCTTCGTCGGCGTTGCAGATAACGTATTTCTGATCTCCTGCCGCCTTACGAGCCAAATCCCATTTTAGCCATGTGGGGAATCCAGCGCCGCCTCTTCCGCGTAGCCCTGATTGTTTCATCTCTTCGATGATTTGCTCGGGTGTCCATTCAAAAAGGACTTTCTCAAGGCCGGAGTAACCCTCGCGCGCGATATACTCGTCAATTACTTCGGGGTTTATAACGCCGCAGTTGCGGAGAACCACGCGGAATTGTTTTTGATAGAACGGGATTTCATGCTCGGCGAAAGACGCTTTTTGCTCTTTTCCTTCATTATAAAGGAGCCGCTTTACTTCCCTTCCCTTTACCACCTGCTCGGCGATAATTTCCTTCGCGTCGTCCGGTTTTACTTCGACATAAAATGAATCTTCCGGCAGAACTTTTACGATCGGCCCTTTTTCACAGAAGCCGAAACAGCCTGTTTTAACTATCTGTACCTGATCTTTAACGCCCTGTCTTTCCGCTTCGGCGTTAAGCTGTTTAAAAAGCTCAATACCCTTGTTGGATTCACAGGCCGTTCCGCTGCAGGTCAGAATATAATGGTTATACGCCATATTCTGTCATTCCCCCTTATTTAGCGCTTAATATATCAACGGCAGGGCGGCTAAGAATATGATCGCCCAGCAGCTCTTTACCTATTAAATGTTTTTGAATAATCTGTTTGCAGACTTCCGCGTCCACCCTGCCGTAAATAACAGGCGGCATATCGGGAACAATTATCTCGACAGTCGGTTCTGAATGACAAAGCCCCATGCACCCGGTCTGCTTTACAACGCATGAGCCGGCAAGATTATTTTCGTCCAGCCCTACGATGAACGCGTCAAGCGTCTGCTTCGCTCCTGAAGCGATACCGCAGGTTCCCATACCGACAATAATTTGAATTTCCTTGCCTTCGGTGCTGCGCTTGGTCATGTCCGTTTTTTTTGTGTCTCTAAGTTTCCTTAAATCATCCAAACTCATCTTTGCCATAAAATTTTACTCCTGTTTATTCATTCTTCTAAAGAATTTAAATACTCTTTTAACATTACAAGGGAATCTACGTCTTCAAATCCTCCGATAGCCTCAGACAGTTCCGACTTGCGGATCTCATATTCACCGCCCTGCGATTTCCTGCGGATAATAATTTCCGCGCTGCTGTCAAACATCAATATAGTTCTGAACATTCCCGGAATATCGCCTGCCGGGGGTGTATCAACATTGCCGGTGTCAAACCAGGCTGTCACGGTTGTGCCTTTTCCTTTTTCGGATTTAACATCCCATCCGCCGCCTGACTGCTCCGCGGTTTGAATAAGAAAAGGAAGCCCAAGCCCTACTTTTCTGTGCGGATGCTTGATGCCGTCAGTAACAAACGGATCAAGCGCCCGTTTTAACTCCTCCTCCGTCATCCCTTTACCGTTGTCCTTTACAAGGAAACGGTATTCTTTATCGCTTATCTCTACATCAAGCTCCACCTCGCAAGCCCCGGCTTCAACTGCGTTTTGCGTGATGTCGGTAACAAGGTCTGCCAATGTAAAATGCATTACACGTTTTGGTACTTGGCTATAATGCCGGGGATCATGCTCTTGTTGATTTTGCCGTATGTGTCGGAGCCGACAGTGACCACAGGAGCGAGACCGCAGCATCCGACGCAGCGGACAGGGTCAACGGAAAATTGGCCGTCTTCGGTAACGCCGTTAGGCTCGATTCCTAAAATGCTTCTGGTTTCGTCAATAAGATCCTGCGCTCCTTTAAGGTAGCAGGCTGTTCCGAGGCATACGGAGACTTTATGTTTTCCCGGTTTAGTGGTTTTGAAAAAGTGATAAAAGGTGATAACACCGTAAATGCGGGCTAGAGAAATCCCGGTAAGCAGAGCCAGTTTTTCCGCCGCGGGGCGGGATATAAATCCATAGGTTTCCTGGGTTTTATGGAGGATCATTATAAGACTCCCCGGTTTAACCTTCCATTCTTCGATAAATGATAATAATTCCTGGGGAAAAGAAATATCCCCTCCGGTTTTCGCGTTTTCTGCCATGAAGCCCCCTATGCGCCCATTGTAGCCGTAAATAGTCAAATTTGCAAGTGGAAAAACATGCTCGACATTTTCCATAATAGAGTCCATAATTTATAAATGGACGCGCAGAATATCGATATGGCGCTGATTGAAAAACAGGAGCTTTTCTCGAACCTTGAGCCGAAAGAACTGGATTTTATCATTTCACATTCCGGGGTATTTGATCTTCCAAAAACACAGTTCTTGTTTTCTTCCGGCGAGAAAGCGTCCAACTTCTATATACTGACAAAAGGCGAAATCCGGGTATTTAAAAAAAACAACGACGGCAGCGAAGACGGGATGGCGCACTTTATGCCAGGCGACACGATAGGCGATTTTGACTTTGCGCGGGGGGCGGAATACGACGCGTTCGCGAAAGCTGTCGAAGATTCACAGCTTATTGTCTTTCCCAGCTCAAAAACAACGATGGATGCCCTTGCGGTGACAGACCCAAAAGCAATATGCAGAATTCAATTGAACGCAATTGTAATGATGACAGGCCGTATAAAGTCAATTAACAGATTAATCCTTGATAATATGTCGTGGGTGCAGGATCTTCACAGGCGCGTTTATGAAGACGCGGGAACAGGGCTTTGGAAACAGACCCTTATCGCCGATGAAATTACCGGACTTTTAAAAAAACCGTCGGCTTTGATCATGATGAAACCCGACCGGTTTAAAATTCTCGTGGATTCACGCGGACATAACGCGGGAGACGAGGCAATGATCAAAATCGCGATTATTTTAAAAAATATAACCCGCATAATCGGACACGGATGGCCGCTTCGTTTTAAAAGCAATGAAGTCGGAATCATTATAAACAATTGCGATGAATCCCAGGCGAAAAACATCGCGAACTCGCTGAAAGAATCAATCGCCGCGATGGAGACTGTCCCGGCGGCGGGTGAGCATCCTGAGTTTAATTTTTCCGCCACAATTTCGTGGTGCATATGGCCGGATGACGGCGATGACTGGAATACGCTCTTAAGCGGCAACTACGCAAACCTTCTTGATACCTGGAAATCATCCGGAGGGAATACGATAATACATTATAAAGCCAAGGCATAAACCAATATGAATATCGAAAATCTAAATTCGGAAGTAACGCTGTCATTGGTATCAAAATTATCACTTTTTTCCGAACTTGAGAATGATGAGTTTAGTACAGTCGCTAAAAAATTAAAAATAGTCAATGTGGAAAAAGGCGAGTTTGTATTTAAAGAAGGAGATACCGGTGAAGATATGTATATACATTTCGCCGGAACTCTCGGCGCGTACGGCACACAGTCCGACGGGAATCAGCGGCTTTTATTCAATGTCGTACAGGGAGAATTTTTCGGAGAAATGTCGATAATCGCGCACGAGCCGCGCTCAGCGTCCATCTGCGCGGAAGAAGATTCCACCACAATAATGCTGCGCAGCGACGATTTCTACAATATAATAGCCGAGCATCCTGTAATCGGTTTTAAACTGCTTAGAACAATCTGCAAAGTTCAGAATAACTGGCTGCAAAGTCAATCTAAATCATTTAACGATCTAATCAGGTGGGGCGAAACAGCGCGCCGCAGAGCGGTAACCGATGAGATGACAGGGCTTTATAACCGCCGTTTCCTTGAAGAATCCATAAACGAAAGATTTAATAATCAATCAATGAACCTGCGTATCATGTCGCTTTTGATGATGGACCTTGATAAAATCCACGGAATAAATGACCGTTACGGTACAAAGGCGGGCGACCTTGTAATTATTGCAGCCGCCGAAATTATCCGCGCGGCGCTGCGCCCCGGAGATATTCCGGCGCGTCTTTCCGGGGATGAGTTCGCTATCCTCCTTCCCGACACTGATATAGGCGATGCCGCAAAGGTGGCGGAGCGCATCAGGGAAAATATCGAACAAAAGCAGATCGAAGTGCCAGCAAGCCCCGGCTCGGCGCAGACGATTTTTATCGGTACGCGCACCAGCATAGGAATCGCGCTTGCGCCGAAACACGCCGGAACACTGGAAGATCTTTTTGATACATCGGATCTCGCTTTAAGAAAAGCAAAAGAGCTGGGCAGAAACCGCGTAGAAGTCTTTAATGCTTGATATATTCTGCGAAAAAACTATATAATTTACTATCAAGGAGAGAGATATGAGAAAATTTTTAGTAACTGCATTGATCATGGTTATTTTAGTTGGAGTAACCGCATGCAGAGACAAGAGCGAACAGGTCCGTATGGCAACAGGCGGAAGCACAGGTACCTATTATGCTTTCGGGACAGCGGTCGGTCAAATTTTAAATGAAAAAACAGGAATCCCTATCAGTGTTCAATCAACAGGCGCGTCAAGGGCCAATATCCAGTTAATCAATGCCGGCGAAATAGAACTGGCGATTGTCCAGAACGATGTTATGGATTACGCATGGCGCGGAGTTGACCTTTTTAACGGCGAACAAATTACCAGCTTTAATACCATGGCGGCTCTTTACGCGGAAGTCTGCCAGATCGTAGTAAGCGCGTCCTCGGGGATCCGCTCAGTCGCGGAACTAAGAGGCAAGGAAGTTTCCGTAGGAGACGCGGGAAGCGGCGTAGAGTTTAACGCGCGGCAGATTCTTGACGCGTACGGCCTTTCGTTTGACGATATCGGCAAGCATAATTTAAGCTTCGGCGCTTCAGCCGACGCTCTGCGCGACAACAAGATCGACGCGTTCTTCTGCGTCGCGGGAGCGCCCACACCGGCTATTATCGACCTTGCGACAAACAGGGATATTGCGATTCTTGAGATTGATGAAAATTTCGCGAATCAGCTTATCAGGAGATATCCGTTCTACACCAGATTCCCGATTCCGGCGGGAAGCTACAGGGGTCAGGTACACGCGGTTATGACAGTCGCGGTAAAAGCCACATTTATCGTCAGCACAAGATTAAGCGAAGACACCGTCTACAGATTGACAAAAAACCTTTTTGAAAACCAGGCGCTTATAGAAGCGGCGCATGTCAAAGGAACCGAGCTTTCCCCGGCTTACGCGACAGAAGGTATTTCCGTACCTTTCCATCCCGGCGCGGCTAAATACTTCAGAGAAATAGGCGCGATACGATAAGAAGATATGTAATTGCCGCTGCCGTTATTCTGACGGCGGCGGTTTTATTAATTATCATATCGAAAAATATAATACAGCAAAGGTCAGGCAATTTTTCTGTAATAGAGGCGGTAGACTCCGGTAACGGCAAGGTTTATGGCCGCTGGTTCATTGAAGAAAACGGCGAATTTATTATAGAATTTGTTCATTCGGTAAANAACAGCCCTGTACAGGAATTCTTCAAAGCTGAAGGCAGGGAAATCAAAAGCACACAGGTGCGTTTTTACTCATTCGGCGCGGGGATGCAGTCCGATCTGGAAGAGGGGCAGACGTTAAGCCGTGACGGCGATGCTGTTGTTATATCAGGCCTTAACCGTACCTTTACCGAACTGAACTATATTGTAGGAACAATTTCGGATCATCTGCTATTAATTAACGGCCGGAGTATCAGTCTGAGAGAATTATGCGGACGAAACGCCCATGTTACTTTAAGGATCAGATAAATATAGGAGAGAAAAATGGATCAGAATGTTGATGACGATCATGTGTTAACAGAGGAAGAAACCGAGGAGTTAATAGCGAAATTTGACAGAGAGTCAAATGTCCGTCATTTTACAGGCATTCCCGATATTATCATTAAATGCCTTTTGGGAATTTTCGCCGCCTATGTGTTTTGGGTAACATTGATTGCCACGCTGCCGGAGCAGGTCAGAAGATGCGCCTTTATCGGAATACTTGTATTTATCGGCTTTTTAATTTATCCGCGGCGCAAGGGGATGAAAAGAATAAAAAATTACATTCCATGGTACGACTATGTACTTGCGGTTCTCGGTTCAGGTTCTTTCTTCTATTACATTATCAATTTTGAAGCAATTATTAATAGAGCGGTTTTGATACAACCTTTGGATATCGCGGTAGGCGTTATCGGAATACTGGTTCTTGCCGAGCTGTGCCGCCGTGTTGTCGGTATTCCGATTCTTGTGGTAGCGGCCGGATTTATCACCTATGCTTTTATCGACGGCTTTTCTTTGCGCCGTATTATTCACCAGCTTTTTTATACTACAGATGGAGTGATAGGAACTCCCATCGGCGTTTGTTCAACTTTTATAGTATTGTTTATATTCCTCGCGTCATTTCTGGAAAAATCAGGGATCGCGAATTTTTTTATCGACCTTGCGAATTCTGTCGCTGGCTTTACCGCGGGAGGTCCCGCCAAAGTCGCGGTCATCGCGAGCGCGCTTGAGGGAATGATCTCGGGAAGCTCTGTCGCGAATACGGTAGGATCGGGCAGCGTTACGATTCCGATGATGAAGAAGACAGGGTACAAGCCTGAGTTCGCCGCGGCTGTGGAAGCGGCCGCCTCGACAGGAGGGCAGATTGTTCCGCCGATTCTCGGAGCCGCCGCGTTTTTGATGGCGGAGTTTACAGGTATTCCGTATCTTGTAATCGCAGGTTCGGCGATACTCCCTGCTATACTCTACTTTACCGGGATTTTCTTCGTTGTTCATTTTGAAGCGAAAAAACTCGGCCTTGAAGGATTACCCAAAGAATCGATACCGAAATTTTTACCTTTGTTTCTTAGAAAAGGATATTTATTTTTGCCGGTAATAGTTTTAGTTGTATTTATGGGAATAGGTTTTACTCCCGCTTACGCCGCGTGTATCGGAGTTCTTTCCGCGTTCGCCGTCAGTTTTTTCAGCAAAGAAACGCGTTTTTCTCCCGAAGGTTTCGCAGAAGCTGTTACCAACGGTTCGCGTAACACGATCGGCGTCGCTGTCGCCTGCGCCGTAGCCGGAACCATCATAGGGATTGTATCTCTTACAGGCATCGGGCAGATGCTCATCGCGAGTTTGACATCGATTGTAAATAATCCGTTCTTTATAGCGACAGGTTCAAGCCTTCTTGTCGCGCTTGTGATCACTATGCTTACATGCCTTGTAATCGGCATGGGTATTCCCACCACCGCGAACTATGTAATCATGGCGACAATCACAGCCCCGATGGTAATGCGCGCCGGAGCAGAAATCGGAGTGCCTGTGCCGCTCCTTGCGGCTCATATGTTTGTTTTCTATTTTGGAATTGTCGCAGACATAACGCCGCCTGTGGCGCTCGCCGCATACGCCGGAGCCGCCATCGCGAAATCAAACCCGCTGTTAACAGCCGTTACAGCGACTAGACTCGCCATCGCGGCGTTCATCGTTCCGTACATTTTTGTATTCAGCCCGGAAATGCTTTTTATCGGAACAACTCCGCTGAACTTTGCATTAATAATGATTACATCGATAGTCGGGATGTTCAATCTGGCGATAGGTCTTGAAGGATTTTTGTTAAGAAAATTGAGCGCTCCGATGCGCATTATCGCAATTGCCGCCGGTCTTTTATTAATTAGCCCAAGTGTGATAAACGATCTAATCGGCATCAGCATTAGCGCGGGTGTTGTGATATTGCATGTTATTTATTACAGGCGAGTGGAGAAGAAGGGTCCAATTAGGGTGCCATTTAGTAAAAAATAAAATATATATACATACAAGGCAGGCTGGGAGCAGTGGGTCTGGTAAAACCATTTTGCGGTTCCTCGCGAAGGAGACAAAGCATCATACGAACGCAGTTCGGATGATGCAAGGCTCCGTAGCGAATTCCCAGCAAGGTTTTACCAGACCCACTGCTCCCAGCCTGCCTTGCGTGTATTTAGTTTTTATTAAATGGCGGGGTTGGGTTTCCTTCGCGAGGAACCGCATAAATGGTTTAGCCAGACCCACTGCTCCTAGCCTGTCTTGTGTGTATTTGGTTTTATTTAATGGCGGGGTTGGGTTTCCTTCGCGAGGGACCGCAAAATAGTTTTACCAGACTCACTGCTCCTAGCCTGCCTTGTGTGTATTTGGTTTTTTATTAAATGGCGGGGATTGAGGGATTTTTTACTTTACTAAGTGAATTGTTATTGTTTTACTCATTGAAAAATGCGGGCATTTTTAGTCTAATAACAGCACTCTTATTTTGTCTATAACGGCATCGATTATGCCAGGGGTTTCCCTTGTTATATACTCGATTTTTCTGGTTTCCCAATCAAGACTTTTAATCTGGTCTGCCAATACAACGCCGTTTATTTTTTTATTATTAATTTTTACTTCAAAGGGATAGTTCTTTACGGCGCTTGTAATAGGGCAAAAAAGTCCCAATCCGGTTTTATCATTGTATTCTTTTGGAGAAATAACCATCGCCGGTCCTTTCCCTTTCTGTTCATGTCCTGACTGCGGATCAAAATTCAGCCAAACAATGTCACCTCGTTCAGGTATATATTTTTTCTTTACCATATTTCCTTTCCAACGGGTCCCGCGGTATCTATTTCGGCATGGAGATTTTGATCATTAATAGCGTTTAACATTTCGGATAATTTGTTTTTTTGGATTGGGGTAATTATAATTTCTTTTCCTCTGTCATTAATATCAACATGCGAACCATCTTTTAATGATAATTCGCGGACAATCAGATTCGGTATCCTGATTCCAAGACTGTTTCCCCATTTTTTAACTACTGCTTCCATAAAATTTATCCTCCATGTATAGTATAAACAATGTTTATACTTTGGTCAAGCCCGAACCTCCGCAAGAATTGCGTACATTTTAGCGCACTATCGTGCTTCTGTAATTTATATAAATCCGTTCAATTTGGAATCACATTCCAAATTGAACGAACCTGTTGACAAGCTAATTAATCTCGTTTAATATGGAATTAGACTCCAAATTGAACGGGAGGCGTGTATGCTGGAAAGAACAATGTCAAAGGCTATTGAAGAATATTCAAAAACCTTTAAGGTGCTGCTTCTTACGGGGCAGCGGCAGGTGGGAAAAACTACCGTCATGGAAAACCTCGCCAAAGGGAAAAGATCCTATGTGACCCTCGATGATCCAAGGTATCGGGGTCTTGCGCAGAGTGATCCTGAGCTTTTTCTTGAGGAAAACCCTCCGCCTGTTTTAATAGACGAAGCGCAATACGCGCCTGAGCTTTTTCCTTTTATTAAAATGTACGTTGATACACACAAAAATCAAAAAGGCGCGTTCTGGCTTACAGGTTCGCAGAAGTATAAATTAATGCAAGGTATCAATGAATCCCTCGCGGGGCGTATCGTCATCCTTGAGCTTCTGGGGCTTTCATTGCGTGAGATAAAAAAAGTTCCGTACAGCGGGAAACCTTTTACACCGGATTCAAACAAACAGGAAAAAGCGGTAAAACCTTTGACAGTAATGGATGTATACAAACATATTTGGGACGGTTCGCTTCCTGAACCTATCACTCAAAAAAAAATAAACCGAAGAGCATATTATTCATCGTACGTTCAGTCCTACATAGAAAGGGATGTCAGAGATTTTTACAGTATAGAAAAACCTGTTCAATTTTATAATTTTTTATCGGCTGTTGCCGCTAGAACGGGGAACCTCGTAAATTACAGCAATCTGGCGCGTGATATCGGTATTGATGTAAAAACCGCCCAGGCGTGGATGGGTGTTCTTGAGCGTTCCGGGCTTGTATACCTTTTGCAGCCGTACTCCCCCAATGTGACAAGCCGCATCATCAAAACGCCGAAGGTTTATTTTTTGGACACCGGGCTTTGCGCGTATCTTTGCAGATGGGAAACGCCGGAAACACTTTATTCAGGCGCGATGGACGGCGCGATTCTGGAGACTTGGTGTTTCGGCGAGATATTGAAAAGCTACAGGCATAGAGGCGAAGAGCCGTTGATTTATTTTTACCGCGACACGGATCAAAAAGAAATCGATTTTGTAATCGAAAAAAATATGACTTTATACCCTGTTGAAGTAAAGAAAACCGCCAATCCTGGCGAAAAAGATATCAAACATTTTAATGTCCTTAAAAAACTGGGGAAAAAGACCGGCAGCGGCGCCGTATTATGTCTTTGCAAGGAACGTATGGCAATTAATCGTGATGCCTTATCAATACCGGTCTGGGAAATTTAAAATAAAACGACGAATTTCCTGTTATACCCGCTTTAAACATTTCGCGAATGCCGATATATTAAAAATGGTAGTAATAAAATGAAGAATAACATAATAACTTTTAAAAATGCAGTTATCGCATTATTTATCGCCGCCTCTTCGTTGTCGCTTTTTGTATGCACGATGAGCAGGTCGGAGGTCAGGGATGATCGTCCGGAGGCAGGCTGGGACAGCCGTCAGGAAGAAGGTGAAGCCGACGCGAACGCGATTCTGGCTGAGCCTTCTGTAGTGCTGCCTTCAATACTCGCCGGTACCAATGATGGGCTTTTTTCCATCGATCCTGCGGGAAACAGGCATGCGTTGTGGACAGGCGGCTCGGTTAAAAAAATCGTTTATATTCCGGGCGAAAATGAAGCCTGGGTGATAATGGGAAACGAAGGGATTTTTGTTTCCGCTGATACGCAGAATTGGGAGGCGCGAAATAACGGGCTTCCGGTTAAAACAATCAAGGTTTTTAATAACGGCGTAAAATCGTTTATGACTGTTGTACAGGAAATCAAGGATGTCGAGGTAAATCCGGCTGATCCAAGAATTATGGTCTGCGC
>WQRT01000043.1 GCA_009786625.1 Treponema sp. | reverse complement strand
CCCCTGCCCGAATCCGCAATTTCTATTGTAAGGAAAACAGTGTCATCATTAACAACATTTCCGGCGATTGTAAAGGATATATGACCTTTTTCTGTGTATTTTACGGCGTTATTCAAAATATTTAAAAGCACCTGCCTAATTCTTGTTTCGTCCCCGTAAAGATTGTTTGGAATATTTCCGTCGATGTTCACGACAAAATGCACTTGCGAATCTGTAATTCGAATTTTTATAATATTTATTACATCATTTATTAAAGAAGAAAATAAATAATCCGATGATGAAATCTCCAGCTTGCCGCTCTCAATTTTAGAGATATCAAGAATATCATTAATGATTGATAAAAGATGCTCACCTGAGTTTTTAATTGTATCTATCTGCTCATGCGCTGCCGGGTTTGTATTTGCACGGAGCGCGAGTTCCGCCATACCGATAATGGCGTTCATGGGAGTGCGTATTTCATGGCTCATTTTTGCGAGGAACATCGACTTGGCGTTATTCGCTTCCTGCGCTTTCTCAGCTTCTGCCTGAAGTTCTCTCTGCATGTCTTTAA
Organism: Treponema sp.; assembly: GCA_009786625.1. Classification (GTDB taxonomy): domain Bacteria; phylum Spirochaetota; class Spirochaetia; order Treponematales; family Breznakiellaceae; genus WQXQ01. The sequence continues at coordinate 15,494 of WQRT01000043.1, read as the reverse complement.
GTTCCGCCGTCCGTGTTTTAACAAGCGCGTCAAGGCGGTGCTCTTCGGATTGCGTCCTTCTGAATAAAACCAAAAGCATCACAAGTACAGAGAGTAGAAGAAATGAAAAACCGATAACATAAGGAAGCTGCGATTGAGCCAGCTTGATGCTGTAATCAAAAATTTTCCGCGTCCATTGCCCCGCAATTTTGTTTGTGTCGATAAAATGAAGGGTTTTATTAATAATTGAACAGAGAATCTCTTCGTTTTTATTAATGCCGAAAGAAGAGTTAAAAGCGCTGTCAAAAACAATATTTGTTTTAAAGCCGGGTTGTTCAAGATAATTTGTCAGCATCAAAAGCGAATGTTCACCCGCCATTATCATATCTACTTTGTTATTGTTTAGCGCGTCAATAGCCGCGTGGAAACTGTCAAACTCCGCGGTATCCGCGTGATCCGGAAACCATGAGTTAAATTTAACAGCGTGCGCCGTGCCGCGGATAAGCCCCGCCTTTATGTGCAGAATTTCATTTAATTCAATATTAGGAAAACTTGATTTAGAAATGAGCGCGTAATTATCAGTAAGCATCGCGGTATCAGGCCAGATAAAATATTCCTCGCGTCCCGGCAGATGAATAAGCTCCGTAATAAAAGATGCTTCGCCATTTTCCATCATTTCCAGAAGCAGGGAATACTCATTAGTTTCATGATTAGCCCTTTCAAATGAAATCCCTGTAAGAGAACTGATTTCTCCAAGAACATCAGGCGCGATTCCCTGCCATTGTTTATCATGCGAATTATAAAAACTGATAGGATAGTTGTCATACTCAGCAGAGTAGCGCACAACGGGATTATTTTTGATATAAGCGCGTTCTTGTTCGTTAANNTGNAAAAAAAGTTTGTTTCTGTAATATTCNCTGTTACCGCGGTTATATAATGTGGTAAGGTAACGTAAAGCTCCATCGTCAAGAGCTTTTTGCACAATTGATATAACAGGCTCAAGCGCGGGATTACGGGTCGATAGGGAGACAGGACTGAAAATGACAGGGAAAAAATCTTTGGCGGTTACATCGTTGTAGATGTCAAAGGACGCTTGTACCATATTGGACGAGAAAAAAACGTCAGCTTCGCCCGATTTCANTGCCGCGTACACTTCATCAATATTATTAATAATTACAATTTCATAATTATCATGTTCAAGATTTGATGTTACTTCAGATATCGTTGAAGTATCTCTGATAAATGCGTACCTTAACGGCCTTGTAAGCGCGGTGTACTCAAGAGGAGGACTGCCAAGAAGCGTGTATGACTGTATCGTCTGCATAGCTATGGCGGATGTCATATACCATGTTTTGCGCCTTTCTTCCGTAGCGGTTAAATGCCCTGAAAAATCCACTTCCATGCTTGTAAGCGAGGATAAATATTCATCCCACGGCACAAATTGAGGTTTAAACGGAATTTCAAAAAGATCTGTTAACCATTCGCAGAACAGAGCCAGAAACCCCTTAATTTCACCTTCTGAATTGTAAAAGGCCTCCGTAGAAGGCAAAACGCCGAATGTAAAATACCCTCGTCCGTCTAAAACGTCCGCGCGTAGGCGGTTTATAGCGTCTATTTCGTTCTGCGTAACGCCGGGAACACTGCGTATCGAGGAATATTGTAAAATACGGCGGTCATTTTTATCATTACAGGCGGAGAAAAACAGGATGAGGATAAGTGTGCATAACACCGGAACAAAAACCTTCATATCCCCGCCTGTTTCAAATGATCTTTATATGATATTGTATCGTAATTCCCCCTCAAATTCCATGATTTTCATCCAATTAAGCACCCTCTAATAATCTATCCTCTATCCCCTATCTCCTAATCCCTAACCCCTAACCCCTATATTGACACTATCCCTTTAATATGCCATTATTTTGCCAAACATAGGGTTTAAACAGGAGAAAATTCATGGCATTAACCAAAGAAAGCGCAAGCCAAATTGTAGCCAAATTCGGCAAAAACGACAAAGATACAGGCGCGGCGGAAGTTCAGATAGCACTTTTAACTGAACGCATCAACCAGCTTACAGAACACTGCAAGCAATTCAAAAAAGACAAATCAGGCCAGAGGGGGCTTTTAATTCTAGTCGGAAAACGCCGCAGAATGTTAAAGTACATTCAAAGAACCAATCTGGATGGTTACCGCAAGCTGATTAAAGAGCTGGGATTGCGTAAATAATGATGCATAAAGTAACATTAAATGTAGCCGGTAAAGAACTTGTTCTTGAAACCGGAAGGATCGCGAAACAGGCTAACGGTTCTGTTTTCGCTCAATACGCGGGTTCAGCGGTTATCGCTACTGTATGCTGTTCACCTGAGTCGGTAGAAGGTTATGATTATGTGCCTCTTACCGTTGAATATAACGAAAAATATTACGCCGCCGGTAAAATCCCGGGCGGTTTTATTAAAAGGGAAAGCCGTCCTAAAGACAAGGAAATACTCGTCTCCCGGCTTATCGACAGGCCTATGCGGCCGCTTTTTGAAAAAAGTTTCGGGCGCGAGATACAACTAATCCCCACTACGCTTTCCACGGATCAGGTAAACCCGCCTGATATTCTCGCGATTATCGCGTCTTCCGCCGCCGTCCATATTTCGGAAATTCCGTTTAACGGACCTGTTGCCGGTGTAAGAGTTTGTCAGGTTGACGGCGTGCTTATTGTAAACCCCACTTATGAACAGATTGAAAAATCGACGCTGGAGATCATGGTTGCCGGTACTAAAGACGGCATCACAATGGTGGAAGGCGGAGCGAAAGAAGTCAGCGAAGAGCTGATGATAGAAGCGCTTGATAAAGCTCATGCGATGATCAAGGAGTTCTGCGCTCTTCAGGAAAAACTGCGCGAGCTTGCAGGAAAACAAAAACTTCCGCTTCTGGCTCCCGCGTGTAAATTGGAGAACGCCGACGCTATCAGAAACGCGGCATTCCCAAAATTGCAAGCGGCGTGTTTNTATCCCACAAAGGAAGCAAGGCGCGAAGGCATAAAAACAGTCGCCAAAGAATTTGAAGAAATNTATTCGGCTCAGCTTCAGGATGATGATAAACAGAAAAAACTTTTTCACGCGTTATTTGAAGATATGCANTATGAGATTCTGCGTTCATCAATTNTGAATAACGGTAAGCGCGTAGACGGAAGAGGTCTTGAAGATATCCGCCCAATTATATGCGAAACATCGATTTTACAGCGCACTCACGGCTCGGCGCTTTTTACACGCGGAGAGACGCAGGCGTTATGCGTAACAACTTTGGGAACTGTTTTTGACGAGCAGATTTACGACGACATCGAAGGCGATAAACGCGAGAATTTCATGCTGCATTATAACTTCCCGCCGTACTCTGTCGGCGAAGTAGGCAGAATGGGTACAGGCCGCAGGGAGATCGGACACGGAAACCTCGCGCAGCGTTCATTAAAAGCGATGGTTCCTTCAAAGGAGGATTTCCCGTACACGGTGCGCGTTGTTTCCGAAATTATGGAGTCAAACGGTTCATCTTCTATGGCATCTGTCTGCGGCGGCACTCTTTCGATGCTTCACGCCGGCGTTCCCATGAAAAAACCCGTGGCGGGCATCGCGATGGGTTTAATCACCGAAGGAAAAGCCGGACCCGGCGACAGATTTGCCGTGTTATCTGACATCCTCGGCGAAGAAGATCACTTAGGCGACATGGATTTTAAAGTCGCGGGAACCAAAGACGGTATTACCGGTTTCCAAATGGATATAAAAATCGCGGGCGTNAGTTCCGANATTATGCGTAAAGCGCTTGATCAGGCAAANAGGGGCAGGCTGCACATTCTCGGCATCATGAATAAATGCATNGATAAACCGGCTTCCCAAATCAGCGAGTACGCTCCAAAAATCGTCACCTTAAGAATCGACATTGACAAGATTGGCGCTCTTATAGGGCCGGGCGGAAAAAACATCAAGGCGTTATGCGAACAATACTCGGTAAAAATCAATACGGAAGATGACGGAACCGTAACGATCTTCGGCAAGAACACAAAAGACGCCGAAGACGCGAAAGCGGCNGTTATGGGAATAGCCTCCGATCCGGAAATNGAAAGNGTATACGACGGCACTGTTAANCGCATAATGGATTTCGGAGCGTTTGTTGAAATTCTTCCCGGCAAGGAAGGCCTTGTGCATATCAGCAAACTTTCAAGGCAGCGGATCGAGAAAGTGACCGATGTTCTCAAGGAAGGACAGCAGATACCCGTGAAGTTAATCGAAATTGACAAACAGGGGCGTCTTAATCTTTCTTATATCGATGCCATCGATCCTAACGGCGCGCCTGATAATAACAACGGACGCAGGGATGAACGCCCAAGAAGCGGCGTCCCCCGCAAATAGTGGTATCTGTAAAATTTACAAGGGCGGATAAGCGCGTAACGCTTCCCCGGTATGAAAGCGGGGGAGCCGCGGGAATGGATTTACGCGCTTTTCTTGACGCCGGTGTCCTTATACCGCCGCTTGGCAGGGTGAAGATTCCGACAGGCTTGCGGATAGAGATCCCCGAAGGTTTTGAAGGGCAGGTGCGTCCGAGGTCAGGTCTTGCGGTTAAACACGGTATTACAGTTTTAAACTCACCCGGTACTATAGATTCCGATTACCGGGGGGATTTAGACATAATATTGATAAATTTAGGCGCGGATGATGTTATAATCAAAGACGGGGAACGTATCGCGCAGCTTATTATCGCTCCTGTTTCCCGCGCCTGTCCTGTCGAAACGGATTCTCTGTCCGCCACAGAGAGGGGAGAAGGCGGTTTTGGTTCTACCGGGGTTTGAGTTATCCGGGTCTGGAGAAAATAATGACATCGTCTTCCTTGGACAGAAACCGCCTTTTATACGGGAAACGCAGCCTTTCACCGACCATTTTCAGATATATATTTTCCGAAATGCTCTTCTGTTTTTTTATCTGTTTTTGTTTTTTCTTTTTAGTTTTTTTTGTAAACCAGATACTTCTTATGGCAAAAGAAGTGTTAACCAAACGCGTTCCTTTTGAGCAGGTAGCGCTTCTTATTCTTTTTTCCCTGCCNACAGTTATCGCNATGTCAGCTCCGTTCGCNTGTCTTGTCGGAACTTTGATGACAGTGGGAAGGCTTACTTCCGATAATGAGATTCTTGTCATGCTGGCATCCGGGCTTTCATATAAAAATGTTTTTTATCCCGCAATAACCATCGGTATAATAATTTCGCTTTTATCATTTTTTACAAACGATGTATTGCTGCCCGCGGGTACCATTCAGTTTAACAAGCTGTGGCGGCGTATTCTTGTCTCGACCCCCGCGCTTGAATTACAGGCAAACTCCGTAAAGCGGTTTAAAGATACCGTAATCGTTACAGGTGATATCCAAGGCAATGTTTTTGATAATGTTTTAATTATTGATAAAACGCCGGATGGAGAGCGCCGCATAATCATGGCGAATAACGCGGAACTGCGTGACGCGGGAAGAGACGGACTCAGCCTTGATCTTGACAGAGCGTTTATCCAGTCGTCAAAAGAAACGGTAAGAGAAGATTACGATTACGCCGTAACAGAATCATTACAATACTGGGTTTCTAATGAAGATATTATACAATCCCCCACAAGCGTAACTCCGAGGGAGATGAGTTCAAGAGACGTTCAAACTGCTATTGTTAAAAGGAGATCTGATCTTTCAGTAAGGATCAATGACAGAAAGGTGAGAATTATAAGCAATGCCGTCAATCTGGAAAATATTTTAAGAGGAGGTCCTGAGTCGTCAACATGGAGCCGCAGAAACACTGTCGCAGGAAATTTTCAACGCGAACTGACTGCGATAATGACCATTATAAAAGACAGAACCTTAACTACACATTTAATAGAAATTAACAGAAAATTTTCTGTTCCATTAGGCGCGTTTTGCTTTGTGTTTCTCGCGGTTTCTCTTGGGCTTACAGCTAAGAAAAGCGGCCAGACTGTCGGATTTTTATTCGGCGTAATTATCGCTGTTTTGTACTGGTCAATGCTTTTTATTGGGCAGACAATGGGATTACGCGCAGGAACGCCGCCGTTCTGGTCGATGTGGTACCCAAATATTATTTCCCTGTTAAGCGGAATAATACTTGCCGTAATAAAGGTGCGTAAATGATTCTTGACAGATATCTGCTACGCCAGTTTTTCCCGATTTTTTTTGTAGCGATTTCCCTTTTTGTGTTTCTTCTTTTACTTATCGATCTTTTTTCGAACTTGGTGCGTTATCTGAATAACGAAGTTCCAATAACGGTGATTTTACAGATAAGCGCGCATTTTATTCCGCAAAGCATTTCATATGCCATGCCGATTGCGCTTTTGTTTGCCGCCGCCTACACACTCGGCGATTTGTACGCGAAAAATGAGCTTACTGTGGTTTTTTCCACGGGGATCCCTTTCTTTCGTTTCAGCATGTCTTTGGTTTTTGTAGGTCTTTTAGCGTCCGTTTTTTCATTTTATCATGATGATATGCTTGTAATCCCTACAATGAAAGTAAAAAACGATTTATCAAGACGCGCATTGAATCAGCACGTAACGGAAAGCAATTCCGATATTGTAATTAAAGCGAGAAACGGAGAACTTATTTACGCGGTTGATTATTTTGATTATAAAGAGCAAATCCTTAACGGCGTTAACATTGTGCAAATGGATGCGCAAGGCGGTTTTGTATCTCAGATCCGCGCTCCTTCCGCGTATTGGAGAGAATCTTACTGGGAATTTCAAAATCCAATGATTTATCAGTATGAGGACGGCATATTGCGTGTAAGAAGAATGAATTTTTCGATGTCGTATAACGAACATCCCGATATATTCAGAAGAAACGCGGTCATTGTCGAAGAGCTTCCCGCGGCAGAAGCCGGGCTATTGTACAAGGATTTAAAAGCCGCGGGTCTTCCATACCTGAAGGAACAGGCAAATTATTATCACAGGTATTCATTCGCCGCGACTCCGTTTATTGTAATGCTTCTTTCGATACCGATGGGAGGGAAATTCAGGAAAAACATTTTATTGATGAGCTTATCGGCGAGTCTTTTTACAGCGGTTGTTTATTACATTGCGGAGATGTTAAGTATGACGATGGCAGGATTAAACATTATTTCACCTCTTACAGGCGCATGGTTTCCGGTAGTTATTTTTATTATAATCGGTTTAATTCTTATACGGGGCGCGAAGACATAAAGGTTAGGGGTTGGATTATTGTGTGCGGGTTTAATATAGAGCATCGTGACGTGTCATGTTCGGCAAGGACTGGAGTTATGTCTCTCTCTCATGGAGACGTTAAGACGCCGGTTTTTATGCCTGTCGGGACAAACGGAACTGTTAAAGCGCTTACCTGTGATGATCTAAAAGAAATCGGTTTTGAAATAATTCTTTCAAATACATATCATCTGTATCTGAGGCCGGGTGAAGATGTGATAGAAAAAGCCGGGGGGCTTCACAAGTTTATGAACTGGGATCGTAATATTCTTACAGACTCAGGCGGATTTCAAGTTTTTTCGCTTTCAGCGTTACGGAAAATTACACAGGAAGGAGCGTGGTTTCAATCGCATATTGACGGCTCCAAACATTTCATTAGCCCGGAAAAAGCCGTTGATATTCAGGTAACGCTTGGAAGCGACATACAGATGCAGCTCGATTACTGTTCGCATTGGGGAGCTTCCCGCAAGGAAGCTGAAAAAGCGCTTGGCATAACAAATGAATGGCTTGAAAGGGCAAACGCAAAATGGCGTGAAGCGGTATCAACCGGCGCGTACAATGGGAGCCTTTTCAGCATAATGCAGGGGAATTTTTTCCATGATCTAAGGCAGAAAAGCGCGGAAATTTGCGCCGCTTCGCAAACGCCGGGTATCGCAATCGGAGGGCTATCGGTCGGTGAACCAGCGGAGGTTTTTTATGAATTCCTTGCGGAATCTGCGGCATTACTGCCGGCGGAAAAACCGAGGTATGTCATGGGTATCGGCACGCCTGAATACGTTTTAAGCGCGGTTGAGCATGGTATCGATATGTTTGACTGCGTTCTTTTGACAAGGGAAGGGCGTAACGGCAGGGTATATACCAATTCAGGGCCGATTGCCCTTAAAAAGGCCGAAAACACCTTTGATTTTTCGCCGATAGATAAGGAGTGCGGATGTATAGTATGCCACAACTACTCACGCGCCTATCTTCGGCATCTTTTTAAGTCAAAGGAGATACTTTGCTCCATGCTGGCAAGCTATCATAATCTGTATTTTATTAATAATCTTATTACCGGCTGCCGTAACGCAATAGAGGAAAACAGGTTTTTAAAGTATAAGGAAGATTTTCTGGCGCGGTATAATAACGGAGAGCATAATGAATAAAATATTTTTATTTAATTTAATATTAGCGTTTTTTTTCGTGTATGTACCTGTCTACCCGCAGGATGCTCAAGCCTCGCGCAGGGATACGATACGGTACGGAACAGAGACCGAGATCGCCGGTGTTGTTCAGTCATTAAGAACGGAAAACGCGGATTATCTTGATGATGAGCTTATCACCCTTATTGAAACATCAAGAAACGTAAGAATTTTAAGCGGCATTTTTGGTTTCTTCGGCGAGCGTGAAAAGTCAGGCATCGAAGAGCGGGCGATGAGAGTGATAAACGAACGCGACGATGAAGCCACAGAAACAACGCTCTCTGCGATTGAATACTTGGGAAGAGTAAAATCGGCAGACGCGGTTCCTGTTCTTATAGCGCTTATTGACACGGAAGAAAGAAGATACTTAAACACAGCNTTCCGCGCTCTTGGCCGCGCGGGATCATCTGACAGTGAGTTAGCTGACGAGGCNGCCGGGTTNCTTGTTGATTTTTACNTGAACCGTGAACCCGGCAATGACAACAGAAGCGCGGTGATTACCGCGATAGGAGACACGCGTTCAACCGCCGGNATTTCACTTCTTACAGATATTGTTACGAATACTGATGAGCGTGCTCCTTTAAGGATAGCCGCGCTTGGATCGCTTTCAAAGATCGGCAATGAAGAAGGACTCAGCGCAATTTTAAGCTGCATTAGCACAAATGATCCAAATGTGCGTTCGGCGGCTGTCGGTGCGCTCGGTCCGTTTTCGGGAGAAGAAGTAGAAAACGCGATCCTTGACGCGTTCAGGGATTCTTATTACCGCACCCGTATTGCGGCGGCTCAGGCAAGCAGGGAGCGCAGGTTCGCAGCCGCGGTTCCGTATTTGCGTTACCGCGCCGAGAACGATGAAACTCCCAATGTAAGGGATGAAGCCATACGCGCGTTAGGCGCCATCGCGAACGATGAGGCGGACGAAGTTCTTAACAGTCTTTTTACAGGCAGAAGAAATGCTGACCGCCTGCGTATTTTAGCCGCTGAAATGCTGATTAGAAATTCAGCCGCCGCTTATTTCGGCCGTCTTACCGCGGAAATGGAGGACGCGCGTACCAGAAATCAGACAAATTTATACAATGGTTTTTTAAGAATCGTGGGTTTTGCCGTGATAGAAGGCAATACATCAGAAATCGAAATCCTTGCCCGCCGTTTTATGCAGAGCGGAACAGCCATAGAAAAATCATACGGACTTGATATGGCGCTTAACAACAGATTAACAAGTTTAAGGGAAGAAATATTAACCCTTTCAAGAGACAGAAGCGAAAGCATGGCGAGAAAAGCCCGCAGTATCGCCGAAAGACTTGGAATAGAAATAACAGCAGAGTAAAAATCAATTTTGCAAAAGTAATGGAGCTGCGGTTTTATGAACGATATAAAAAAGTTAATAGAAAAATGTTTAATAGAAAATCCATGCGAAGCTGATATCCGCTATAATGAGCCGATGAGTGAGCATACCACATTTAAAACAGGCGGCGCCGCGGATTGCTGGCTGCGTCCTGACGGTGAAGGATTTACATCATTTTGCGCCGCGCTTTTAAACCGCGCCCGATCAAGCGGTATTCCTGTTTTTGTTCTCGGCGGCGGAGCGAACGTGGTTGTTTCCGACAAAGGCATCCGCGGGATTGTCCTTGATATGGGGCGCTGGACAGGTGAGAGCGTATGGGCATTGTGCGCGGGCGAGGATGAATTCATTATTAAGAGCGGTACAACCATTGATGAAGCGGTTGATTATGCGGCGGCGGAAGGATTATCAGGTCTTGAGTTTTTAGCGGGGATGCCAGGAACTGTCGGCGGAGCTGTCTGGATGAACGCGCGCTGCTACGGCGGTGAAATGTCGGATGTGTTAAATTGGGTAGAGGTTATCATAAATGATAATACGCAGCTAAACGGCGCACAGCGTAAAGACGAAAGTGATAGTCTTGACTCCTTTGACTTTTCTATTAAAAGAATTTATGTTAATGATAAATCGGGCTTTGGTTATAAAAAAAGCCCTTTTCAGGATATGGACTGCGTTATTTTAAGCGCGAGTTTTAATTTAAAGAAAGGAGACAAGGAAAAAATTCTTGTCGAAATGGATAAATATAGGGAAGACAGGTATAATAAAGGACATTATTCCTTTCCGTGCGCAGGTTCTGTTTTTAAGAACAATCATGTTTTCGGAAAACCATCAGGGCAGATAATTGACGAACTTGGATTAAAAGGGAGTAAAAGAGGCGCAGCGCAGGTTGCGCCGTTTCACGGTAATATTATAATAAATCTTGGCGGAGCAAAAGCGGGCGATATAAAAGGTTTGGCTGATGAAATCGCGGCAAAAGTTAAAAAGGAGACAGGTTTTGTAATGGAACCGGAAATACTTTTTATCGGAGAATGGGATTAAAACTGGAGTTAAAAAATGAAAAATATTTTTTTATTGATGATGATCTGTATTATCATATCGGGATGTTCTGACGTTCAAAGCGGCAAAATGATTCGCATAAACGGCGGGACATTTACAATGGGCAGTCCTGACAATGAAACAGACCGCGAATACGACGAGGGAAGGCGAAATATAACGGTAAAATCTTTTTATATGGGCGAACACGAAGTTACACAAAAGTTGTATCAAAAGGTAATGAGAGAGAATAACAGTACATTCAGGGGAGCCGGTCTTCCTGTAGAGACCGTTAGCTGGTACAGCGCGGTTCTTTTTTGTAATAAACTCAGCAGGCTGGAAGGGTTGACTCCCGTTTATGAGGCAGATGGAACCAATGTAGTGTGGAACAAAGAAGCCGATGGTTACAGGCTGCCGACAGAAGCGGAATGGGAATATGCCTGCCGCGCCGGTGTTGAAGCCGCGTTCAACACAGGGGGAAATATCACCACGGCGCAGGCGAATTACAACGGCGATTATCCATACGGTGATAATCAACAGGGGTTGAATCTTGAAATGACCGTTTCACCCGGAAATTATCCGCCGAATCCATGGGGTCTTTACGACATGCACGGAAATGTCTTTGAATGGTGCTGGGATTGGTATGAGATATACCAGCGCGTCAATCTATCAAATCCTTCTGGACCTGAATCAGGATCTTACCGCGTGATCCGCGGCGGTTCATGGGCAAACGGCGCAAACGCGATCCGCTCGTCATACCGCGGAATCTATATCGCGGGCGACGGAAATGATCGTATTGGGTTCCGTCTCGCGCGTAACGCCCGGTGAAATAAACAAATAGACCCCTTGCATTAAAATCCCGCATCTGATACCATCAAACTGAGGCTTAAATCTCATTTAAGCTAACCTCTTTCCTGGCCGCAAAAATAAAGGTTGAGATTTCTTAACCGCACATTTAACGGTCAGGCATATGGCCATAAGGAGGAACTATGCGCCGATATGAACTTACGGTTATCTTTCCAATGGAAGAAGACCAGCACAGGGCGGGACGGGAACAGCTTCTTTCCGATCTTTCAGCCAACGGAGTCGAGATTGAAAAAACCGATGAAATCGGGGAGCGCACTCTCGCCTATGAAATCAAAAAAAGAAAACAGGGCAGATACGTCCTATTGGTGATCAAATCCGATCCTGCAAAAATAACAATCCTTGATCGTATTTTTAAATTGAATGCCAACCTCTTAAAATTCCTCTTTGTACGGATCGAGGAATAGGAGACAATCATGGCTGATTTGAATCATGTGGTTTTGGTCGGACGCCTGACAAGGGACGCGGAGTTGAAATACACTTCAAACGGACAGGCCGTCTGCAAATTTTCCATCGCCGTAAACCGCCGTAAAAAAAACGGAGATCAATGGGAAGATGAAGCTAATTATTTCGACATTGTTCTTTGGGGAAAACAGGGCGAGTCGCTTCAATCGTACCTTACAAAAGGAAAATTGATCGGGGTCGACGGAGAACTGCGGCAGGATCGCTGGCAGCAGGACGGGCAGAACAGATCTAAGATAGAGATAATCGCCGGTTATGTTCAGCTTTTAGGCGGAGGAGGCGATAGAGGTTCGACAGATCGCAGTTCCCAGAATAACACGCCGGGTCAGGGTTCGCCTGAGCCGTCTTATAGTTCGTCAAAAGAAACATATGTTGACGACATTCCATTTTAATTAAACAAGGAGATAATTATGTCTGACGATAAATATTTTGATAATGACCAGCCGTCCCGCCATGACCGCGGAATGGATATGCAGATGGATGATCGCGACGGTGATGATCGCGGCGGCCGAGGCGGAAAAGGCGGAAAAGTATTTTTTAAGAAAAAGGTTTGCAAGTTCTGCGCACAGAAAATGAAAATCGATTATAAAGAAGCCGACACACTGCGCCGCTTTATTACGGAAAGAGGGAAAATACTTCCCCGCAGAATTACAGGCACCTGCGCGAAACATCAAAGGGCGCTGGCTCTTGCGATTAAACAGGCAAGAAGCATTGCGCTTCTTCCGTATGTAGCTGAATAATACATTTATGCCGCAGGAAGATAAGACTCCGTCTCTGGAAATAAAAGCCGCTTTTCAAAACAGGGAATCGCTTACTGTTATGTTTGTATGCATCGCAGTAAGTCTGTTTATTATGAAAACAGGTATATTATCTTTCTTCTTTCTGGCTCCTCTCGGCTATGCTGTTCTTGTCTGCGGTTCTGTGCTGGCGACATTCGTCTGCGCGGCTGGGGTGAATATAATTATCACTCTTTTCACTCATGTTTTTTCAGGTGGTAATTCAGGCAGCCTTATGATGGACATTCTATATTTTTCAACTGTTTTCTTCATGTTCATATGGATTACAGGGGGTAAAAACACAAGGACATTATTCCGTTTTATAATCGGAGCATCGGCCGGAGCGGCGGCTTTTTTCATTTTCATCTGGGCAAACAGAAACAGTACGCCTTTCGGCGCTTTTCTTAACAGCATGGCGGAAGCGGCATTAACAGTTCTTTCTTCTTCAACATCCTATGCCCGCAATGAGATGACAGCGGATTCAGTATTGATGATGATAGAAAATGTATCTCTTCGCGGAGGCGCTCTTGCCAGTATGTTGTTCATCTTCTTTTTGAACCGGCATATTGCTGTCACTTTGTTTTTATATATTAAAAGGCAAAAGTATGGACGGCGTATTACAGAATTTTTCGCTCCTGTAAATACAATATGGGTGTTATCGGGAGCGCTGGCGGTATTAATTTTAACTGGCATTGTCAGCGTGGAGATTCTTGAAATAATCGCATGGAATGTATTAACAGTCTGCGCTATTATTTTTCTGGTGCAAGGTTTTGGAATCGTAACGTTCATTTGCGAGAAACGCGCTCCGGCGTACAGATTTTTAATGAACATTGTTTTTATTTTTGTAATGTTAAGCCCGTTAGGCGCAATCGCGGCTGCCGCGATTGTTCTATTGGGCATAACAGAGAATTGGTATTCATTCAGAATAGCAAAAGACAATCCTTAAGGTTGTCAGCCCTACTCCGGGGCAGGCCGTTAATCCGGCCGCAAACAGCCGCTTTTTTGCGGCTGAAGTTTATAAGTAATATCCCGTGAAACTTTTCGGGATATCTTGATGCCGCGGCATCAAAGGAGCTTGGTATGAAAGTTATTTTAAACAAGGATCTGCCTGTGCTTGGCGAAGAAGGCGATGTAAAGGAAGTCGCTAAAGGTTACGCGCGTAATTATCTTTTCCCGAGGGGGATAGCGCTTCCCTATACGCCGCGCATGATTAAAATTATCGAGAACCGCAGAGCGGAAATAGAAGCGCGTAAAGAGAAAAAGCGCCTTGATTCAAGGGGTTTAAAAGAAAAACTTGAAACGCTTGAATTAAATATTATTATGCCGGCAGGCGCTAATGGAAAATTATACGGCTCTGTCACGAATCAGACTGTCGCCGATGAACTCTCGAAATTAGGATTCCAAATTGAACGTAAAAGAATCGAGCTTGCGGGAAATGGATTTAAGAGCGTCGGTAAATACAAGGGAAGCATAAAATTGTATGAAAGCCAATCTGCGGATATAAGCATAACAATTACAGCTCAGGAAATAAAAACAGAAAGCCCGAAGCCTGCGGCGCGGCGCGGAAAAAAAGACGGAGATTCTTCTTCATTAAACCGGCGTAAAGATGATGCGGAAAAGACAGTGCCGCAGGAAGCCGGAGAGAAGAATAATGTTCCGGCGGAAGAAGCCGCTCTTTAGACAACATCCTGTATGGCTCAGTCAACAAGAGATAAAACGCCTCCTCATGACGATGAACTGGAGCAGGCTGCTTTAGGCAGCATGCTCGCGGATAAGGAAGCTGTAGATGCCGCTGTACAGATGCATTTGCAGCCGGCTGATTTTTACTCATTCGCCAACACAAGGGTTTTTGAAGCTATTGTAAATCTTGATAAGAAAAGTTTGAGACCCGATATCCAGACTGTTGTTCAAGAATTGAAACAGATGGGTAAACTCGACGAAGCGGGCGGAGCTTCTTATGTATCGGGATTAACAACCGTAATACCATCAAGCGCGAATATTGAATATTACGCGAACATGGTTAAGAATTATTCGCTTAGAAGATCGCTTCTTAAGGTCGCGTCTAAAATCGGAGTAAACGCGTACGATGAATCAAAGGATTCAAAAGAAGCGCTGGAAGAAGTGCAGCAGGATATTTTTAAACTTATTGATGACAGGCAGGTCGTTTCCGCGCGGAAGATCGGAGATGTTTTAAAAGAAACAATAGACATTGTTTCCCAGACGATGAAATCCAAAAATCCCATTACAGGCATTCCCTCCGGTTTTGAAAAACTGGATCAGCTTACAGCGGGTTTTCAGCGTGATGAGTTTATTATAATAGGAGCGCGTCCTTCTGTAGGTAAAACAGCTCTGGCTTTAAATCTTGCTTCCGCTATATCCATACATAAAAAGATACCTGCGGCATTTTTTTCGCTTGAAATGTCGGGAGTCGCTCTTGTTTCTCGTCTAATAAGCAGTGAAGCAAATGTAAACGCGCAAAGCCTTCGTACCGGTTTTTTAAGTTCTTCGGATTACAAGGGTATTCTGGATGCCTCCGCTATGATCTATGAATCGCCGTTATACATCGTGGATATGCCAAATATGAAACTTTTAGATCTCAGGTTTCAAGCAAGAAAAATGAGAACCCAAAATCANANTG
>WQRT01000042.1 GCA_009786625.1 Treponema sp. | reverse complement strand
AAAAAATGATACGTGGTGAAATATGGTTGGCTGAATTTGGAATTCCTTGCGCGGGGAACTTCGTTGCAAGAAATGGAAGTGAAATCGGTTATTCCCGGCCGGTATTAATTGTACAGGATGACGGGTTTAATGAAAGCAGGATTAAAACAATTGTAGTATTGCCTTTAACCACAAATTTACGTTTATTGGATGCACCGGGGAATGTATTAATTAAGAAAAAAGAATCAAAATTAAAAGAAGATTCTGTAATAATAGCAGCGCAATTATATACAATTGACAGAAGCAGGTTAAAAGATAAACATTCAAAAGTAACAAAAGAAACAATGGAAGAAGTTGAAATGGGAATGAAATTAGTATTAGGAATTAATTAAAATAAAAGCAAATAATACTGCGCATAACAAACGTTAAATTCATACAGTCCAAATCTCATTCACCACAGCCTGCGGGCAAGCGTACCACGCAAAACCATTTTTGCGGTTCCCTGACGGAGAGACCTGACCACATAAATATTTTAAAATTCTGTCATATTCACGGGTTGCATGATTTATGCGGCCAGGGCTCGTAGTCAGACTCTCAGCAAAGGTTTGGCGGGGTACGCTTGCTCGCAGGCTGTGGTGTACGCGGCATTTACGGTTAAAAGTTTGGCAGCGCATGCACACCCGCCTTGGTTGAAAATTCTTTCCTAAAAAGGTATTATTACTCCATGAACTCTATCGAACTCGCAAAAGCATATGACCCCAAAACCTTTGAAGACCGCATTTACGCGATGTGGAAGGAAAACGGCTGCTTCGCGCCTGCCGCAACCGAAAAAACAGCTAAAAATACAGATAATAAACCCTTTGTTATAGTAATTCCGCCGCCCAATGTAACGGGCGTCCTTCATGTCGGTCATGGTCTTGTCAATAACCTTCAGGATATCGTTGTCCGTTATCATAGGATGAGAGGAGTGCCGACACTTTGGGTGCCGGGAACAGATCACGCCGGGATTGCGACGCAGAATGTTGTTGAACGCAAATTACTGGAACAGGGGAAAACCCGCCTTGAGCTTGGAAGGGATAAATTTCTTGAGGAGACTTGGAAAGTAAAAAAAGAACATCATGCAATCATCACAAAACAGCTTGAAAAAATCGGCGCAAGCGTTGACTGGAACCGCGAACGCTTTACGCTGGACGAAGGGCTTTCCCGCGCGGTGCGCGAGGTGTTTGTCAGCCTTTACGAACGCGGACTTTTATACAAGGGGAATTACCTTGTAAACTGGTGTACTTCCTGCGGGACCGCGATCGCCGATGACGAAGTCGAGCATGAAGAGACATCCGCAAAAATGTACCATATCCGGTATTTCTTCACGGAGAAAAACGCCGAAAGGGAGTATATCGAAATTGCCACCACCCGGCCAGAGACTCTGTTAGGCGACACGGCTGTCGCGGTTCATCCTGAGGATGAGCGTTATGCGTCATTAAAAGGTAAAACCCTGCACCTGCCTCTTACAGATAGGGAAATCCCGCTTATTTTTGATACTTATGTCGAGCGCGGTTTTGGAACAGGCGCGTTAAAAGTAACTCCCGCGCATGATCCCAATGACTGGGAACTCGCCAAGCGCCATAATCTTGCGGTAATAAATGTATTAAATCCCGACGGAACATTAAACTGCGAAGTTCCGCTTAAATACCGCGGACTGACTGTNGAAAAGGCGCGTTTATTNGTGCTTGAAGATCTTCAAGCAGGCGGCTGGTTTGTAAAAGAAGAACCTATNAAACATTCGGTAGGCCGNTGTTACAGATGCCATACTGTTATAGAACCGTTTCTCTCCGAGCAGTGGTTTGTNAAAATGAANCCGTTAGCTGAAAAGGCGCTTGCCTCATGGCAGAGGGGAGAAATTATATTCTATCCAAAAAAATGGGAGAATACATATAAACACTGGATGGAAAATATCCGCGACTGGTGTATCAGCCGCCAGTTGTGGTGGGGACACCGCATCCCGGCATGGACATGCGTTTCCTGCGGAAAACTTACAGTTTCGCGTAACGACCTGGACTCATGCCCGGAATGCGGGAGTAAAAACATTGAGCAGGATCCCGATGTGCTTGATACATGGTTCTCAAGCTGGCTTTGGCCTTTCAGCACTTTAGGCTGGGATAAAGCAGGCTGCACAACAGACGATTTGGAACGCTACTACCCCACTACCGCGCTTATAACGGCGTATGACATCATCTTTTTCTGGGTAGCCAGAATGATCATGGCGGGACTTGAGTTTACAGGTAAGGCTCCTTTCCGTGATGTTTACATTCACGGGCTTGTGCGCGACATAAAGGGACGCAAGATGAGCAAGTCGCTCGGCAACGGCCTTGATCCTCTGGAGCTTGTAGATGAGTTCGGCTCTGACGCTATGAAATTCACGCTCGCCTTTATGTGCGCGGCGGGACAGGATGTACTTGTTAACAAGGAATCATTTAAGCTCGGATCAAAGTTCGCGAACAAAGTGTGGAACGCAAGCCGTTATATTCTTATGAACATCGACAGCCTTGANCTTATNGATAAACCGGAATTAAACGCGGCGGATAAATGGATCTATTCACGGCTTAACANCGCNGCNAAATCCATGCGGGAAGCGTTCTTTTCATACCGCTATAACGACGCATCTCANTGCGCTTATGAATATTTCTGGAATGATTTTTGCGACTGGTACGTTGAAGCGACAAAACTTTCAATGAAAGGCGGGAATGACAAAGAAAAAAACCGCGCNGCAACAGTATTGTTGGATGTATTAACAAGTTCTCTNAAACTATTACANCCTNTACTGCCGTTTGTGACGGAAGAAATTTACCAGAAACTTAAAGAGTTAGGGGTTAGTGATGATGACTCTGAATTTTTAATTTGNGCNAGATATCCTGAGTATGATGAAAAATTGTATTCACCGGCTGAAGAGAAAAATTTCGCGGCGCTTCAATCTCTTGTGGGAATGATCCGCACNATGCGCAGCGAGTGCGGCATAACACATGATAANAAACTCCGCGCCTTCCTTCGCACAGAAACTGAATGGACAAAAACATTTAAAGAAAATGAAGATTTAATTAAACTGCTTGCCGGCATCGGCGAACTTGAGTTTAAGGCTTCAGGCAGTACACCCGATGATCGCCCGCAGGGCGCAATCGGAATGGCAGCTAACGGATTCGAAGCGTTTGTGTTTGTCGCCGAAGCCGTGGACACATCAGCGTTAAGAAAAAAATTCGCGGGAGATATTGAAAAAAACATTAAATACATAGAAAGTCTCCGTGTCAAACTCTCAAACGATCAATTTGTGAATAACGCTCCCGCGGAACTTGTAAATGAACAGAGGGAGAAACTGGAAGAAACGCTTAAGCGTACCGAGAAACTTAAAACTTATTTAAAGGATCTTTAATGACACTTGAACAGATGGATAAATTAGGCGGAACCCGCCTTGCGCCTTATATACGGGTCGCTACGTTTTTAATAGGGAAATCACGCGAAGGCGGCGGTAATATGTTCCGCCATCAGCTTGATACAATGTCAATCCTTATCGACTATAATTATATTGATCCTGTTCTGCTAAAGTCATCTCTTGTTCATGATTTAATAGAAGATATTCCTGAATTTAATCATAATGTCCTTTTGTCAATCGATTTGGATAGCCCTGCTGTTTACAATCTGGTCATGGAAGTAACACGCAGATATAACGAATCAAAACCCGAATTTTTAACCAGAATAAGGGAAAAAGGCTCCAATAACGCGAAAATTCTTAAAGTCGCGGATCGTATATCAAACATGATTTCTCTTGGGTTTGTAAACAATCTTGAGTTCGTTGAACGCTATATCAGCGAGACGGAAAATTATCTTTTACCTCTCGCATCGGAAGTAAACAAAGACATGCTGATAGAACTGGGAGACCTCGTTAATTCAAGAAAAAAATATCTTGAGTATTTCAAAAGTCTGGCGAACAGGGACTAAGTAAACAATTGCTACACAAGATTAGTTCACCTTCTGATATTAAAACACTTACCATAAAAGAGCTAAACAAACTCGCGGAGGAAATCAGAGAGCAGATTGTCGCGGCTGTAGCGGATAACGGCGGGCATCTGGCTTCCAATCTGGGCGCTGTGGAATTAAGCATCGCGTTACACCGCGTTTTTAATTCGCCCGAAGATATGATTGTCTGGGATGTAGGCCATCAATGTTACGCGCATAAAATTTTAACAGGCCGGCTTGACTCGTTTGCGCATCTGCGCCGCCAGAACGGACTTGCAGGATTTCCAAAACGCAGCGAGAGTCCGCATGACGTTTTTAACACGGGACACGCATCAACATCCATTTCAGCGGCTCTGGGGCTTCTTGCTGCTGACAGAATTAAAGGCGGCAAAGCCCGCGCGTTAGCTGTCATCGGCGACGGAGCGCTGACAGGCGGGATGGCTTACGAAGCTCTTTCTCACGCCGGTCATCTGGGGCTGCCGCTAATCGTTATCCTTAACGATAATAAAATGTCCATCAGCCGTAATGTGGGAGGGCTTTCTAAATATTTAAGCCGCCTGTCCATGAAAGAAAAATACCAGACCTTCCGCCGCCACTTTGACGCGTTAGCGAAAAAAATACCTTTTGCCGGTGAAGCGTTTTTCAATCTTGTTGTCAGATTAAAAAGAGCCGTTAAGGCGGTTTTTTATATTGATAATTTCTTTGTAGACCTCGGTTTTGAATATGTCGGTCCGATAAGCGGGCATAATATCGCGGCTCTCATAAACGTACTTGACGATGTGCGAAAACTAAACCGCCCTGTTGTCATGCATGTCATTACGCGTAAAGGCAAAGGATACGGCTACGCCGAAGATGATCCTGACAGTTATCACGGAGTAGGTTCTTTTTCTGTTGACGGCGGCATAACATACCAAAAAGGAACAGTTAACAGAAAAACTTTTACAGAAGCGTTTTCCTCGGTTATTCTGGAAGCCGCTGAAAAAGACAGCCGCGTCACAGCGGTTACAGCAGCGATGAAAACAGGCACAGGGCTTTTAAAATTCGCGGAAAAGTATCCGCAACGTTTCTTCGATGTAGGTATCGCCGAAGAACACGCGGTAACATTCGCGGCAGGGCTTGCAGCTCATGGTTTAAAACCGGTTACCGCGCTTTACTCAACATTTTTACAACGCGCAGTGGATCAGATGCTCCATGACAGCGCTCTTCAAAAACTGCCTGTTATTTTCGCCGTTGACAGATCCGGCCTTGTCGGCGCGGACGGCGAAACGCATCAAGGTTTATTCGACATTTCNATATTCCGCTCCTTTCCGAACATCACCCTNCTCTGCCCCGCAGGTGAAAATGAAATGCGCGTAATGTTTGACTGGGCTTTAAATAAAATGACGAGTAACGAGAGCGCGGCGGATAATAAAGAATACGGAATTGAAAAAAAAGGACCTGTTCTAATTCGTTATCCAAAAGCTCTTTGCCCTGACGAGATTGACGCTTTTTCTTTGCCGCTTGAAATTGGCCGCGGGGTTTGGGTTTCTAAAACCGAAGCAAAAAATGTCTGCATCGCATTTACAGGCAGTTTATACACAGAAGCAGTCCGGGCGGCGGCTATTCTAAATGAGAGCGGGATTAACACAGACCTTTACAACCTTCGTTTTGTACAGCCTGTTGATGAAGATTATCTAGCAAGTATCATGAACGAGTACAGTATCGTATGTTTTGCCGAAGAAGGTATCAGGCAGGGCGGCTTCGGCGAAAAGGCCGCAGCTCTCGCGCTGCTTAAAAAATGTAAAGCCCGGATTTTAGTTATGGCTGTAGACTGCAGTTTTCTGGAAGAAGATAAAGCTCTTGGAACAAGAGAAGAGCTGTTAGCGGTTAACAGCCTCAACGCTGAAGCGATAGCGGAAGAAATCGCCGGGATGACGAGTTAATTATTAGTCACTACACACTGACTGCCGCATTATGATATAGTTAACTAATGGCTTGGATTCAATGGCTTGCTTCAGTTTATGATCTTCTGCGTCCGGTTCTGGATGTCGCTCTTCTCGCATTCATTTTATANAAGGCATACGAGCTTCTTGAAAAATCCCAGGCTCTCCCGCTTGTAAAAGGCGCCGGTTTTCTNGTTCTTGTTTACGGCGTCACATTTCTTTTAAACCTTACCACACTAAGATGGGTGCTTACGATGATCGCTCCNGGCCTTATAATCGGCGTGGCGATTGTTTTTCAGCCTGAACTGCGGAAAATAATAATGAGGCTTGGTCAAACGGAATTCTTTAAACCGAGCGCGGCCGCGCATATCGGAAAACTGGACGCGGCTGTTACAGCGGCGGAGCTTCTCTCGCAAAGTAAACGCGGGATGCTTGTCGTATTCCCGCGAAGGATAAGCGTCAGAAATATTATAGAAACAGGAACCAGATTAAACGCGGAAATCTCTTCCAACTTGATCGTAGCGATTTTTGAGTATGACGGGCCGCTTCATGACGGAGCCGTAATCATTCAAGGCGGAAAAATTGCGGCAGCCGGATGCTTCCTGCCGCTTTCGGAAAGACAGGATATTAGAAAAAATTTCGGCACCCGCCACAGAGCGGCGCTTGGAATGGCAGAACAATCCGACGCCGTTGTATTAATCGTTTCGGAAGAAAGAGGAGCGATATCGCTTGCTTATGACGCGAAACTTTATTACGATTTGTCAGTCGCGGAAGTTACGCGCAAATTAATGGAACTTTTAGGATCACAGCAGGGTATAAGAACAACAGACCCGGAAGACGAGCCGTCATCAATCGACAATGGAAAAAAGACAGACGCCGCGCATAAAGTTTCCGGCGATAACAAGAGGGAGGTTCTTGTTGAATAGATCGCAGTTTCTGGCAAAAGTAATAGAAAGATGGCCTGTAAAAGTTCTCTCTTTAGCGGCGGCGATCTTAATATCAATTTTTTACAGAATGAATACGCTGGAAACGCGTTTCTTTACGGTTCCCCTCAATATTGAGGAGAGCCATACGATGCTTCCGGCGGGCGATGTTATAAACGCCGTTAAAATTTCTTTAAGGGGCGAGTCGAATGAGATTCAACCAATACTTGAAGATGATATCGAAGCTTATATCGTCCTTGATCGGTTTTCAAACGAGGGAAACTACATGGTTCCTGTGCAGATAAGAAAAAAAGGAAGCGCCCTTGGTGTTGAACCTCTTGAGATATCCGTCCTCCCGATTGAAATCCCGGTTACGCTGGAACACAAAGTTACGCGCAATATTCCGGTATATCCGATATTTCACGGAACTATCGCGTCAGGATATGAACTGATAAATCCCCGGATAGTGCCTGACGAGGTTACAGCCGAAGGTCCCCGCAGCGTAATGAACGATATAAACGAGTTTACAACCGAACCGATTGATATTGACAGAAGGTTTGAGAATTTCTCCGTTAATGTTAACATAATTAATAATAATCCGGGTGTTACAATTATTGGAAACAGAATGATTGAGTACTTTGGAACAATCAGGCTTATAGCCCGTAATCCTGTGCGTGNTCCGGCAAGGATTGAGGCAAGACCTGTTGATCCGCCGCCGGGTGATTTAAATACGCNNAATAATCCGCCTTCGGGGGAAGAAGAATGATTCTCGGAACAGGGATTGATATTGTCCAGATTGATCGCATGGAGAAGTGGGTTGACAATAAAAAACTGCTCGAAAGATACTTCCACCCGAGGGAAATTTCCTTTTCGTTTTCAAAGGGAAAGAACGCAAGCCTTTCACTGGCGGCAAGGTTCGCGGCAAAGGAAGCGTTCGGAAAAGCGCTCGGAACAGGGCTTTCAGGCATCACATTAAAAGATATAATGGTTTATAACAGGGAAAACGGAAAACCGGAAATTACATTATCGGGAACCGCGCTTGATGCGTTTGAGAAATCCGGCGCGTCAAAAGTGCATATAACGCTTTCCCACGAAAAAGAAAACGCAATCGCGATGATAATTTTGGAGGCTTAAGAATGCCGGGAGACAATGAACTTAAAATAACTTTCCAATCCAAAAAAGAATATCAATGTCCTGTATGCGGAACGCTGTTTCACAAGGAAGAACTTCTTTCAGGCGGAGGAAGGCTTATCGCGGGGCAGCTTACGGAAGAACTCCATCGTTTATACGAACCGTCGGCTAAGTACGGAGATATTTTTCCGCTTGTTTATCAGTCGATTGTATGCCCAAGCTGCTGGTTCGCGTCAATGGAAAGCGATTTTACCGTTCTGCCGTCAGACAGCATTAAAAAAGTGAAAGCCGATCTTGAAAAAAGAAAAAAGGAAACATCGCTTGTTTTTCCTGATCTTGATTTCAACAAAAACAGGACGTTGATGGAAGGAGCCGCGTCGCAGTATCTGACATTACGCTGTTATGATTTTTACGCAAAATCGGCGTCCCCGACAATCAAGCAGGGACTCGCGTCCATCCGCTGCGCGTGGCTTTTAGACGAGCTCAATAAAAAATTTCCTGGCGAGAATTATGACTGGCTCGGCACTCTCTTCCGAAGAAAAGCGCAGTATCTTTATAACGAAGCTCTCGCCCGCGAGCAGAGCGGCAAGGAAACGCTTTCCGGCATCAAGGCATTCGGACCCGATACGGATAAAAATTACTCCTACGAAGGAATGTTATACATGTGCGCGTACCTTAGGTATACATTCGGACCCGCTCACGATGCAGAGGAGCGTAAGACATCCCTTGAAGAAGCCCGCCGCACAATCGCTAAACTTTTCGGCATGGGAAAATCATCAAAAGACAAACCCGGCGCTTTTCTGGAACAGGCGCGGAAGTTATACGACACAATTAATAAAGATTTATCCGAATAATACGCAATGAATGCCGCTAACAGAAACATAAAACTGATCATTGCATACGACGGGACGGACTTCTGCGGATGGCAGCGGCAGGAGAATGACAGGACTGTTCAGGAGGAAATTGAAAACGCGCTTGAAAAAATGCACGGGCATCCTGTCAATCTTTCGGGATCGGGCAGAACCGATTCGGGCGTTCATGCCGCAGGGCAGGCCGCCAATTTTCACACGGATTTNCGCGGAATTAACGCGGATCGATTCGCGCCCGCGCTTAANTCATTAATTGCGCATGACGTACGTGTTCTTAACGCTGAAGAAACAGATCACGATTTTCACGCGCGCTTCAGCGCGAAATCCCGCTTNTACCGCTACCANTTTGCCGCGCGCGACTTACTGCCGCATGAAAACCGCTATCATCTAAANCTGTACCGCCAGCCGCGCATCGATCTTCTTAACGCGTACGGCAGGCTTCTTTTGGGCGAGACAGACTGCTCAATTTTCGCGGGCGCGGGAGATACCAGTAAATCTAAAAACCGTTATGTCCACAGGGCGTATTTTTATATGGACAAAGATATTCTCATTTTTGAGATATGCGCTAACGCCTTTCTGCGTAACATGGTGCGCTCAACGGCCGGCACCTTCCTTCACTACGCGGAAAAAAACACCTCCCCGGCAGAATTGAAAAAGATAATAGCCTCAGGTGACCGCTCCCTCGCCGGCCCTACCCTGCCTCCTCAAGGTCTCTTCCTGTGGTATGTAGATTATTAATTTTTACCGCAAACCAACACGAATTCAAAAATATAACCGCATACCATTTTAACCGCCGTATTGACAATATTTGTAAAAAACTTCATTGTAAGTTAATTGGACGGCATTTGTTGTGTCGCGCCGTAAAGCCCGGCTTTAAATCGCCGCACAGACGGCTTTCCTTAAGAGAGGCTGGAAGGAACAGATTGAAAGGTAGCGACGTTGCCATCGGAGAGATAAGCAAATCCTTCGGTGATTTTCAGGTTTTAAAAAATGTAAGTCTGGAAATTAAAAAGGGAGAATTTTTTTCCCTGTTAGGACCGTCAGGATGCGGTAAAACCACCCTGCTGCGGATTATTGCCGGTTTTGAAAATCCCGATAATGGAGCGCTGACTCTTGACGGGAACGACGTGCTTTCTCTTCCTCCGAATAAAAGGCCTACGAATACAGTATTTCAAAATTACGCTCTTTTTCCCCATCTTTCGGTATTCGAAAATGTTGCGTTTTCTCCTAAGCTGAAAGGAGCCTCCCCCTCCGAAATAAAATCCAAAGTGGGAGAATACCTTAAGCTCGTCCGCCTTGAGGATCACGCGGATAAAATGCCGAGCCAGCTTTCTGGCGGCATGAAACAGCGCGTTGCCATCGCCCGCGCGCTTATCAACGAACCAAGCGTTCTCCTTCTTGACGAGCCGCTTTCCGCGCTTGACGCGAAACTGCGCCAGCACATGCTTATAGAGCTTGACCGCATCCACGACGAAATCGGGATCACATTTATCTATGTAACGCACGATCAACAGGAAGCTCTGTCCGTCTCCGACAGAATCGCCGTCATGAATCANGGCGATATANTACAGATTGGAACGCCTCACGAAATATACGAAAGCCCCGCGACGGATTTTGTCGCCCGTTTTATCGGAGAGACAAATCTNTTCGACGGCACGGTAATGAAAGTNGAAAAAGTAAAACTGCAGGACTTTGAAGGCGTTACAGAGTACATGGCAGATGTTGATATCCCNGAACTGGGAATAATCAANGTAACCGATGTTGATGAAATAAAACCGGGGCAAAAGGTGAGCTTTACGGTAAGACCNGAAAAAATCGTAATCACAAAAGAAAAAACAGCGACAAAGCGCGACGATATTAACTATATAAAAGGCACTGTAGACGAGCCGATTTATTCAGGCTTCCAGACAAAGTTTTACGTGCAGACTTCAGAAAAAACGATGATCCGGGTGATCAAACAGCACGCGAACTATTCCGACGAAGGGCCTGATATCCGCTGGAAAGATTCCGTATATCTTTCATGGAGCGCTGTTGACGGTTATATCGTTGAGGTAAAAAGTTGAATCCTTTCAGGAACCGTAAAGACAAGGTTCCCAAACCGGAGACATCGAATATCCGTCCGCAAACACTGCCGCGATTACTGCCGAGGCCTCAGGTTCGTAAAAACAACGGGCCTTTATATTCAGCTCCGATGGCGATCTGGTTTACGCTTTTTTTTCTGGCTCCAATTATCATCATTATCATTTACAGTTTCCTTAAAAGAGATATGCAGCGCGGAGTCGTGTGGGAATTTTCGCTTGAGGCGTACCGTTACCTTGCAGACCCTGTTTTCTTGCGTATAACGCTCCGTACAATTTTCGCGTCCGTTGTCGCGACAGTTATTACGATCCTCATTGCGCTTCCCTGCGGCTACTGTATGGCGCGTAGTAAGCATCAGACGCTTTTGCTGCTTCTTATCATCATCCCGTTCTGGACAAATTTTCTTATCAGAGTTTTCGCGTGGATGAGCATTCTCGGGAATAACGGCTTTCTAAACGAGCTGTTATTACGCGCCGGTTTAATAAATGATTACATACCTTTTTTGTATAATCAGAACGCGGTGATACTCGTGCTTGTTTATATGTACCTGCCGTACGCCATTTTGCCTTTATTCTCTACTATTGATAAATTTGATTTTTCGCTTCTTGAAGCGGCGCGTGATCTCGGCGCTAATAAATTTACTTCTATTGTAAAGGTTCTTCTTCCCAATATCCGCGGCGGGATATTCACTGCTGTGCTTTTTACATTTATCCCGATTTTCGGAGCGTACGCCGTTCCAATGCTTGTCGGCGGCAGGGATTCATATATGCTCGGGCAGAGAATAGCGGATTTTTTAAGAGGTGAGCGTAATTGGCCGAGAGCCGCCGCGATTTCAATGGTATTAACGCTTATCACGACAATCGGCGTTTTATGGATGATGTATGTTCAAAAACGTGACGCGTCAAGAGCCGCCGATTCAAAAGTAACAGACCATAAGAGCGAGGCGTAAAATGGAATTTACAAACATCTTCCGCAGAGCTTTTAATCCGATAAAACCTGTCAAAATAGGAGAAGCGCAGCGCCACGCTAAACGCGCTCTTGCAAGAAGATTTTCATTTTCAAATACTGTTTTTATCGTTACATTGATTTTTCTGTTTCTCCCGCTTTTTGTTCTTATTGTCTATTCGTTTAACGGATCGACAAGCATGAACTGGACTGGTTTTTCTCTCCGCTGGTACCAGCGCCTTTTAACGGAGCGCGGATTGTGGACAGCATTCAGAAACAGCATCATTATCGCGC
This sequence comes from Treponema sp., assembly GCA_009786625.1. Lineage (GTDB taxonomy): Bacteria > Spirochaetota > Spirochaetia > Treponematales > Breznakiellaceae > WQXQ01. The sequence goes on along the minus strand of WQRT01000042.1, from coordinate 4,620 downwards.
TTACATCCGCCGCGACAGCCACGGTGATTGGAACAATCGGAGCAATCGGCGTTAACTGGTACAGGTTCAAGCTCCGCGGTTATGTGCAAACAATTTCGTTCCTGCCGATGATTCTGCCGGAAATTATTATCGGCGTATCGTTATCAATTTTCTTCGCAGGAATAGGAATTCCGCTTGGGCTTTTTACAATTTACGCGGCGCATACGACATTCAATCTTCCTTTTGTGTTTCTTCTTGTAATGGCGCGTCTTGACGAGTTTGATTTTTCAATAATCGAGGCCGCCGCCGATCTTGGAGCCAGCGAAAAGGAAACGCTTTTTAAAGTAACGCTTCCCATTTGCAAACCGGGCATCATATCAGGATTTCTCACAGCCGTCACGCTTTCGCTGGAAGACTTTGTCATAACGTTCTTTGTTTCCGGACCCGGATCTTCCACCCTGCCTGTTTTTATCTATTCCGCGATTACAAAAAAAGGCGGAATCACGCCCCTTATAAGCGCACTTTCGGTTGTCATGATTCTTGGAACCGTAGTCCTTTCCATCGTGTTAAGAAAATTTTTAAAATATATCGCCGCAAAATAAGAAAAAGGAGCCTCCTGGAGGCTCTTAAATAAATTTATTGGGAGGAAGGTTATGAGTGAAAAAACAGACGAAACACTGATTGAGGGCGCAGTTCAACAAGGAAAGAAGGCAGAGCTGTGCGGGAAAACGGCCGCTATATTTTTAGCGGTATTCGCCTTTTTAATGATGACGAGCTGTGACTCAAGGGAGCGGCTTTACATCTACAACTGGACATACTACACGCCGCCGTCAGTCATCGAGAAATTTGAGGAAGAATTCAACGTAAGGGTAATTTACGATGAGTTTGCGTCTAACGAGGACATGTACGCGAAAATAATGGCAACTAACAGAAAAGGCCTGTTTGGATGGTTCACGCGGATGTTCGGACGCAGTTACGACATTGTTTTCCCGTCTGCCGATTACACCGCAATAATGATAAATCAGGAACTGCTGGAAAGGATCGATTTAAGTAAAATCCCGAACAGGGTTCATATTGATCCTATGGTGCTTAGCTATGCCGAATATGATCCAAATATGCGCTACTCTGTTCCTTATTACTTCGGCGCGGCAGGCGTTGTTGTAAATACGGCGCGCGTTCCAAACTTTGAAAGAAGCTGGTCAATTTTCGCAAGAAGGGATCTCAGCGGACGCATGACAATGCTCGATGATATGCGCGAAGTTATGGGAGACGCGCTTGTACATCTTGGGTACTCTGTAAACACAATTGTTCCGTCGCAAATCGCGCAGGCAAGGGATTTGATCAACCATTCATGGAAACCAAATCTTGTAAAATTTGACGCGGACGCTTTCGGCAAAGGTTACGCGAACGGAGAGTTCTGGGTTGTTCAGGGGTACCCCGAAGTCGTTTACGAAGAAATTGCAGATAACAGTCAGCTTATGGCGAACACGGTTTTCTTCATCCCGGAAGAAGGAGGACCCGCCTACATTGACAGCATGTGCATATTAAAAGGAGCGGCGAATATCGAGATAGCGCATCAGTTTATCAATTTTATTCACAGACCGGATATTTACGCTGAGTTCACGGATACATTCGGATTTCCCGCGACCGCAAACATTCCGGCGCGCGATCTAAAACGCGGGCTTTCATGGTATTCGATGGAAGATCTCGCCAATGTTGAACTGAAAATCGATATCGGCCCTGCGCTGGATCTCTATAACGACGCGTGGTTTAATTCGATCAGAATCGGCAACGATTAAACACAAAACTATTAAGAATTATCAGCCTGCGGTTTTAAAAGCCGCAGGCCGAAACAGGAGGATTGAGATGGGGAAAAGGAATGTTATCTTTATGTCGGTTTTGGCGGCGCTTTTAGCGTCCGTCACTATTTCCTGCGATTCAAGGCAGCGGTTGTATATTTTCAACTGGACATATTATACGCCNGATTCGGTTATAGATAAATTCGAAGAAGAGTATGATGTCAGAGTCGTATACGATGAGTTCGCCTCAAATGAAGATATGTATGCTAAATTAATATCGACCACAAGGCCGGGGATTTTCGGCTGGTTTTCAAGGGTATTCGGAAGACAATACGATGTTGTGTTCCCTTCAAATTATTACATACCCATAATGATCAGGCAGGGCATGCTTGAAAGAATAGATAAAAATAAATTACATAACATTGGAAATATAGACCCGGAAGTTCTGCGTATCGGAAGATACGATCCGGGCATGGAATATTCAATCCCTTATTTTTACGGAGCGGCNGGCATCATTGTAAACACCGCGAGAGTCCAGAANTTTGAAAGAAGCTGGTCAATCTTCGCGAGGGAAGATTTGAAAGGACGCATGACAATGCTCGACGATCTTCGCGAGGTAATAGGCGGCTCTCTCGCCTTCCAGGGTTTTTCTGTAAACACAGGCGACGCCGCCCAGATAANAGCGGCAAGGGATTTTATCAACACTAACTGGAAACCGAACATTGTAAAATTTGACTCCGAAGCATTCGGCAAAGGGTACTCTAACGGCGAGTTCTGGGTTGTGCACGGTTTCCCGGAAGTTGTATACGAAGAAATCGCGGACAATGAACAGCTTCTCGCTGACACGCTTTTTTTCATCCCCGAAGAAGGCGGCCCCTCCTACGTTGACACGATGGTAATTCTCAAAGGCTGCAACAACATAGACCTTGCCCATCAATTTATCGATTTTATCCACAGACCGGAAATTTACGCCGAATTCGCCGACATTTTCGGCTTTCCGTCTACGGTTAACGTTCCGGCACGCCGTTTAAAAACAGGAAGATCAATGTATTCAGAAGAAGAACTGCGCAGAACCGAGCTGGTGGAAGACATGGGCGCCTCTCTGGATCTATACAGCGAAGCATGGTTCAGCTCAATAAGAGCCGGAGACTAGTTAGGGGATAGGATTAGGGGTTAGGTACTTTACATTAATCCAAAAATCTGATAATAATTGAAAGGTATGCATAATTGACGAAGTAAGGAAGGACAGTATGTCACGGATGTGTGATATTTGCGGAAAACAGACAGTAACAGGCAATAAAGTTAGCCATGCTAAAAATCGTACACGAAGAACGTGGAAACCTAATCTAATAAAGGTAAAAACCGAAATTGACGGGACTACCATGTCGCTGAAAATCTGCGCGCGCTGCTTAAAAAGCGATATAGTTACAAAAAAAGTTTAAACCCCTGTATGGCGGATCCCGGATTAGTACAGGCGCTGGATTTCATTCTCAATCGAAGTGACGAAGCCTCTATAGACGTGCTGACCGAGGCCGTAAACCGGCGGCGGCGCGATCTGACTATTTTCAGCGCGATTGGCGGAATGCCCGATCCTCAGAAAATGGCAAAAGAAATTACAGAAAAAATCGACGCGGGAATCGGCGGCGGGATTGAAACCATGAGGAAATCAATCCAGGATATGATCATCAAGATTCTGCATGAACACGCTCCCGAACTCAATGAAAAACAGATTGATGAATTATGCCAGGCATGGCTTCCCGACAGAGTAAAGAAACAGGAAGGCGCTCTGCCTCCCGATGTCCTTCTTTCTATGATTGAACAGTTTGTTTCTTTCTCCCACGGCGAGATGCCCGAGTCAACCGACAGAAGCCTTCGCGAGGAAATCGGCTCGTGGCCTGAGCGTTACTGGAAAGCATTTCCTCCAGTCATCCGCCAGATTGTTTCCGATTATCTTAAAAATAAAATTTCCGACAGTGATTTTAAATCAAAAATATTACTTGCCCTTGGATTGTGAGTATCTTCCTTTAATGTTATAATAAATATTGATATAATCTTAAGGAGAAAAACCCGCCGCTATGATTGACTATATATTAAACGTAATTATAAGAAAATTTATTATAATGATGGATAATATAAACACAGTAATTAATTTTATTATTATTCTTGCATCTTTTATAATGGTGATAAAAGTTTTTCTTGACCTGTCTCATATTCAAAAAGCGTTTCTTGATTTCAGGCTCACCTTTACAAGACTTATTAAAGTATACTGGCTTACAAGATCTAACCGCCAGAAATATATCCGCCTTTATATAGAACTTTTCATCATCCGCTCTGGAGCGAAAAAAGTTACAAAGCAAATGTTTAAAACAATAAGCGATGAATTTATCAGTTTACGGGATCGTGATAATCCTGAAATTGAAGTTGCGGACTGCAGTTTCCTTATAACAGAACGTTTTAACGAAAGCGTAAAACAATACTTTGATTATTTTTCCAAACCGAACAATATGAGTACCTTTATGATCCCTGAAGATAAACCTGTTTCATTTATATCAAATATTACAATCAAAGAAGGTTTTTTATCCCCATATGTGCTGATAGACGGCCTCATTACGCGCTATGCCGACGACTGGCCGGGCATTCTCGATAAATATAAACTTTTCTTTAATGACTCAGGCGATGTAGATTCGCAGGATCTTTCTTCATTATTCTGCTGGCTTTTATGGGGGCCTTCATGGCAGCCGGTTTTTAACAAGAAATCATACGCAATCTTTAACTATTCGTTCGGCGATGAGAATAACGCAATCCCTGTTATTTTACCCGCGCATCAGAACTCGTTCGCGCA
>WQRT01000041.1 GCA_009786625.1 Treponema sp. | reverse complement strand
TTCCTGTCGATATTATCAAAGAAATTTATATTCACGCGATGGCTCACCGAATCATTACGCGCGACCCGTCAATTCCGCCTGAAGCTCCTTTGCAGAGCATACTGAACTCGGTTCCTGTAGAACCAAAACAGTCTAATCTCTAGCGCGGAGAGTTGCGATGGATGAGCGGAACCTCCCTGACGGTGCAAAGAAAACTGAAGGCCGTACAGGAAAACGGTTAAATGATTTTTCGTTTGCTTTAACGCCTGTTGGATGCGTCGTCTTAATTGTTTTTTCTATAATACTGATTCGTTCTCTTGTAAATCGTAATTCATACGAGATAGTTATTTCTTGCGTGATTTTGCTTCTTCTGCTTGTTCTTGGAATTATCGGGATATGGAAATCACGCAAACTTAACGCGTCTGGATTTGAACCCGGCTGGAAACCGCCGTTCCCAATGACAGCCGATTCCGGCGTTGATGAGACTCGTATTACCGGGCTTGATGTCTCAGTCCCCGCTTTTTTTCGTTTGCATTTTTTTATCAGCGGGAGATTTTTCCCCGAGGGCTGCGGATTTGCGGCAGGTTTACAGGAGAACGGAAAATCTTCCCGGAAAAAAAATGGCTGCCTGATGTCGGTAGAGACTTCTGTTCCAAGAGGAGATACCGAAGCAAAAATCGCGCTTGATTTTCCCATGTCAGGGATTTTTTTCGGTGACGGCCGCTGCAGGCTTAATGACATCTTCGGATTTTATTCTTTTCCGTGCGGCTATCAGAAATTAAAAACTGTAAAAATCAGATGCGCTCCATGCTTTGGGAAAAAAATTATTATTAACACGCAATCGGGAGCTGAAGATCGCCGCAATAAACCGGCATCTAACGAAGAACGTTATCACATGAGGGAATACACCCCGGGCGATCGTTTCCGCGATATCAACTGGAAGAGTTCTGAAAAAATCGATACGCTCATTACACGCATTTCCACGGAGACTCAGGAAAAGACAAGCCGGATTGAAGTTCATTTTCGCAATTATGGTTTAGGAGTTAGTAAGCCGGGGGTTAAGAGACAGAAACTAGGAGATAGTTTTTCTCTGGAAGCTCTTTGGCTTTTAGATCGGGCAAAGGCGCGGCTTTCGTATTTTCTGCGGAGCATCAGAGATCAGAACGCTTCATTTATTTTCGATGTACATACCGCGCAGGGTGATTGGGAAATATTTGATGAAAATGATCTTGACGCGTTCCTTGAAGAACTTGCGGGTCTTTCATTTTTTCCGCCGCGGAATGAAAACGCGGCTTCTTCAGGCGCGAATTTCACGAACACAGGTGATCTTTATATTTTTTCTACAGCCTGCGATACAGAGCTTCCGGGTTTTCTTATTGCGAACAGCCAAAGACCTGTTACTCTTTTTCTTGTTCAGCCGGGAAACATCGAAGGCGCACAAGAGCCGGAAATTCTTCATGCAAGAGATTTCGCTTTAAAAGGATGCGCTCTTCCCGCTCATTCCCGCGCGAAAATGAAACCGCTCATGGTTCAATCAAGCAAGGCAGAAATGTTTTACGCGGAGATAAAGCTATGAGAAAATCCACGATCTTCTTATTCGCGCTGCGGATGTTCCTTTACCTGAGCGTGGTTTTATTAATACCGCTGCATCCCGGGATTTCCGTTTCCTTCGATATAACCGGTATCATACAGTGGTTTATTATTGTTCCGCTAATGTCGCTAATCGCTTTCCAGACATTTTATATTATCAATTCGCTTTTAAGATATCTTGTTGTCCTTTCATTGCTTGTCATATTGTCAGCCATTGCCGGCGGGTTAGCGCCTTTCGCCGCAGGGGTAATCAGTTTCGTTCTTACATTTATGTTGTTCCGCCGCGACGAAATTCCTTTTTTTAGTAATCTTGCTAAACTTGCCGCGTCGGAGCCGTTTTTTTTCGTGTGGATATGTATACGCCTTCTTTCGCTTTCAAGAGCCGGTGAGGAGATCGCTTCCCGGAGCGAGACGCTGACTCAATTTATTTTGGTCTGGGCGCTGGCGGTTTTTTTACTTCATAACGCGGTAATTTATTTTTGCTTTTATCCGAATAGCAGAACAAAATCGTTAAAGGAAGCGGTGATCCTTTCCGCCGCAGCGCTGGCGGCTCTTATCATTGTGCTTGCAATACTTCCTCCCGATTTTGTGCGTAATATGGTGATCTCCAATTTACTTTCGGACAGAGTCCCGGAAAGAATCCGGCCTTCTGATACAGATCGCGGGATTCCGCAAAGGGGAGGAGGCCGAAGGACATTGCCGCGGGGCGACGGTTCGCAGCCAGGACTGCGCGGATTATCCGAACATAACTGGCCTGGCAGTGGCGGCGGCGCTGATGAAAGCCGTCAATATATGGTAATGATTGTCGCTTCGCCGGTTGAGCCTGTGTACATGGGTAATATTTTCCGCGGCCAGCTTGATCCTGAGTTTGGATTTCTTTTAAGCGCACAGGAACCAATTAATAACATTGCGACTCAGAGGCTTTTTGTTTCCTGGTCTTCAAGCGAACGTGAACCGGATCGCGGCAGGAGAAGGCAGGAAATTTTTTCGCTTTCTACATTGCAGCAGAAATATTTACCTTGGCGTCCCGTTTCTGTTGATCCTTTAATATTGAACGAGGACTCGGGTCCCTTACGCTACATTCATCAGGTTGCGTCAAATATGCACACAGGCGATCCGCTGCAGCTTGTCAGTGTTTCTTCACGTTCCTTTAATAACCGCGAGAGAACCGCGCTTGAGCATTATTTGTCTCTTCCTTTAAATGATGATGATATGAACGCGTTTTCCGGTTATGTAAACAACGCTCTTAAAGTATGGAATGAAAACAGGAATGAAATCATACAGAACGATGATTACCTGCGCGCGATTTTTTCGGGCAATCGAACCGGCGGCATGGAAACGTTTCCGGTTTACAACGAGTATCTGGAAAAAATTACCGCGCTGCTTGTGAGTTTTTCTAGGTATCAATACAACCTGAGTTACAATGACGATCATTCGATTGAATCGCTGAGGGAATTTCTTTTTAGTTCGGCGGAAGGCGATTGTGTTGAGTTTTCTAATACTCTTGCTCTTCTCGGCAGGATTGCCGGTATCCCGTCGCGTGTTGTAACAGGCTACCTTGCCGCCGAGGGTTTGCAGACAACAGCGCATTTACGCGGGCTTGCCGCTCTCCGCGCAAGAATCCCCGCCTTACAGCAATTTCCTTTTGAAAATCTGTACATGGTGACAAACATCCACAGTCATTCATGGACGCAATTTTATATTCCCGGTTACGGCTGGCTTGATTTTGAATCAACATCATTCGCGCTGCCGCCAGTCGGCATGGGCGACTTTAATAATTGGGATGTAGTCATCCCGCTTCTCGATCAGGATCGTGTTTTCTCGCAAGTGCGGAAATTTCCGTGGCGTGCCGCGATTAGAGCCGTCATTACTCTTGTTATTATCGCCGTTGTCTGCGCTTATTCCCTGCGTTACGGACGCGAAATAATTTTATACTATAATTCTATAAAAGGCGGTCGCCGCGCTGCGGGTACAACCGCGAGTGCAGCAGCGAACACAACAGCAAGCGCAGCAGCGAGGGCAACTGCGAAGGCACGCAGCCTCTATCTGCTTCTCCTAGCGAAACTCGCCGCGGACGGCATGCCGATTAAACCCGCTTCAAAAACGGCGCATGAATATTCGGAGCTATTCCCGATGAACCCCGCGTTAAAACAAGAAGAAGCGGAAGTAAATCCGCATTTGGCAGCCTTCGCTGATCTATACTCCGAATTACGATGGCGTCAATTTGATAACCCAACCGANATCGATGAACGCTTCCANCGGNTAAAAANTGAATATTATGAAATATTAAAAACCACCCGCCGCAAAGGATTACACAGATGTTTCATCCGAATCATCAGCCTAAGAGGACTTGCGTATTTATGACAAANAGAACAANCATTGGCAAAACCAAAACTAATAATAACGGTAATAAAATTATAACAACGCTTTTGCGAAGGCAGGGGGGGAGCGGTCTCGGAAAAACATTTCCGGAGTTCTCCGCTGGAGAGACTCAGCAAATTGATTATCAAACTAGATTTAAAATAAATGCTGAGGCTCGCAGGCGGGTTCCTCAGGAGTTTTTTCGAGATCGCTCTCCCCCTGCCTTCACAAAAACATTTTTATATACACTTCTATGTTTAATTTGTTTTTGCTTTTTATTTAATGCCTGTTCGCGTAGTTCTGATTGGGTTCAGTTTCGCGGGGAGGGGGGGCGCGGAGTCAGCTCTTCGCGTATTACTCCGCCGCTTGGATTGAAATGGAAAATCAATCTTCAGCCTGATAGTGAAAAGATACGATCGTTGAATCCTCCTGTCGTTATCGGCGATACTATTTACTTCGGCTCCGATGACGGTAATTTTTACGCGCTGGATGTTGAAAGCGGTTTTATGCGGTGGGTGTTTAAAAGCGGCGCTGAGATTAATTCAATTCCTTATGCTGATGACGAGCAGGTGTATTTTGGCAGTAAGGATGGAAAACTTTATGCGTTATCACGCGAGACGGGTCAGGAGATATGGAGTTTCAGAACAAGGAGCCAGATCAATTCACAGGTTACAAGGTACGGTGATTACATCATTTTTGTCGGTGACGCGGACGCGGTTTATTTTCTCTCTCCCGAAGGCGATGAGCAGTTCCGCCTCGATAACCCGGGCTGGTATAATTACACATTTCTGATGGCTGACGATGTAATGTATATGGGTACCGGTCCGAGGACAGAGTTAATCGGTCCTTATGATATTAACAAAAGGGAATTTTTATGGTTCCTCGGTTTTCAGGAAATCGAAGCTGTTTGGTACTCATTTTCCGCTGTTCACGGAGATTTACTGTTTATGGGGACAGCGGATGTTTTATTTTATGGGTTAAACCTCGGTTACCACGCCTATAACCGTCATACAGGGGAGCTTGTCTGGAGGGAGTACCGTGAAAGTGTTTTAAATTTTGATGATCCTGAGATTGTCTGGAATTATTTCATGAGAAATCTTCATATTCTTGATTTTATGGCCCCTACGGTATGGAAAGATCTGGTTATTTTTACCGGTGGAGATAACTGCGCGCGCGGTTTTGACGCAAAAACAGGGGAGTTACGCTGGGAAATGGAGTTTGGCAGCCCGGTAAGCTCAGCTCCGACGATCGCTTCTAACCGGGTCTATTTTGGTCTTATGGGAGATGATGACACGCCTCCCTCGCTGGTTTGTATTTCCGCGCGGAACGGCAGGCTTCAATGGCAGATGGAGACAGAAGGTTCAATTTTGTCGGCTCCTGTTATCGCCGGTAAAAGGGTGATTTTCGGCACAGATAAAAGCGTTTTTTATGTCTTGGAAGAGGTATTCTAATTTAATTCCATTGAGGTTTTTCCAAAAGCTGAAGTTTTAGAAAAGCTTCTATTGACTAATGCATTATTATTTTATAGTATTATCCATACGGATTGTTGTCTTTCCGTAAAAAAATCATAGTGGAGGAGAATATCTATGAAAAGAATGAGTGTTGTTTTAGCGGTTCTCGTTGCGTTCAGCCTTTTAGGGTGCGCAAGCGGCGGCGGCGGGGGAGCACAGGCGGCAGCCGGTGAGCCGCCTTTCTTAGTGGATCTTAGTACAATGACATTGTATTCCGTAACAAATAATCCTGACGCATTAGGCGCTCCGATTGGCAATTACGTAAAAAATCAGGAACCTATGACAAGGAACTGGGAAGATATGATGCTTGTTTTCCCCGCTGATATGCCCGATGTAACAGGCTATTCAAGAGTAACAGTTCTTGTACAGTATTATAATGCTGACGATCAACCGATCGCCGCTGCGGACAGTATGGGAATGGCGTCCATGATTTATGACACAGCCCAGAACTGGAGAGCGGACTCCGGCGGAAACACAATTTTTAAAACATTTAATGTCGGCGGCGCTTCCGGTACACTCGCAAGACCCAGAGGTGAAAGATTTAACGCGAGAGCGAATCCCGGCGCTTTATTGCTTCAGAGAAACTCAGGTTCACCTGCTGCTTATATCGAAGTAACAGCAATTGCATTCCACAACGACAGGTATGAACCGTAATTCATTTTGAATTGCATAAAAAAAAGGCTGCCGGAAGGCAGCCTTTTTTATTTGTTATAAATTTTTATCTGGGAGCGGGGTACAGGCGGCTTCTTTCATCGAATACTTCCTGTCCTCCGGCTCTTAGCCAGCTCTGAATACCTGTGTCCCAAATGCGGTTAAAGTTGGCTGTGGTCGCCCGGATTGCCTGAGCAATAAGGTCGTCTGCCATTTCGCGGAGGTCAGCGCCGTACTGATTTACGGTGGTGGTAGCTTGCCATACAGCCGGGCCGCGGGCGCCGGTGATGGAAACTACATAAGCGTTAGCGACAACTTCCGGCGGAGTATTGCCGTAGCTGAGACCTAATACGCGGCCGTTAAGTTCAGGGCTGCCCATTTCCACGCCGTTCATCGGCATTGTAAGGTCAATGTTGTTCGGGGAGTTCATGATCCAAGGATGCTGAGGCGCTGTAGCGATTGTTCTGGGAAGGCCGCCTACCATTTCATGGTTTACACCCTCTGTTCCAAGCTGCAGGAACCTGTAGTTTTCCGGTTTTGCAAGCCAGTTAAGGTATTTAAGAGCCGCGTCTTTGTTCGGTGAGAAATTAGGAATAAAAATCCTGAGGCCGGGTTTATCCATTACTTCTCTGTTATTCGCAACGCTGACCGGGATGTAATCGGCTCCCGGAACATTTCTGCGGAGATCTTCAAGGATGTTAATGTCTGTTCTGTAGGGGAAATCCCAGTTCTGGCAGAACGCGCCTACTACGCCGCTCTTGATCATGTTGTAAAAATCATCAGCGGTTGTCATCAGCGGGAAATCCTGGAAGATTAAGCGTTCGTTATACCATTTGTTCATTTCCTGAACGCCTCTCTTGTACCCGTTCATGTAGATGTTGCGATCCGCGATTGCATAGACCCAGCGATCTCTGTCGGTTCTTGGATCAAGGTAATGCTGAATCATGTCGGCAAGACCCCATCGCGCGTCTTCGTTAACGCCGAATGGTACAACTCTGTTGCCTACATTGCCGGGAAGCTGAGCTGATCTGGTGCGGAAAGCTGTAAGGCAGTTGTAGAATTCCGTCATGTTGGTGGGGGTTCTTAAGTTCAGCGCATCAAGCCAGTCTTTACGGATAAATGTATTTCTCTGAGCTATAGCGACGCGGAAACTCGGGATCGAGAAAACATTTCCTGTTGCCGCATCACGGTCGCGGTGAATAAGATCTCTGCCGGGGAATGACGGGTCTGAGCCGAGCAATGTTTTTAGATCGGGCAGATAGCTGTCAATGTAAGGCGCTAAATTCATTACGCCGCCCTGATCCCTGAACGCGTTGATCATATCTAAAGCGTAGGTGTAGCAAAGATCGGGCGCGCTGCCGGGGCCGGCCGCCATAAGGTTAACGATGTCGGTGTTTTCCGACCAGCGTCCTACGGGGATAAAGGTAACTTCAATATTGAGGTCCCTTCTGACTTTTTCCTGAATCCATTTGGTCCACTCATTGTCATGGGCGAGCGATCTGCCGCCGTCAGTACCGCGGTCAAAAACTTCTACTGAAAGTCTGCCGGTAACAGGAAGCGCCGCTCCGGGTGCAACTGTAGGCGTTTGTTGTCCTCTGTCCCTTCCGCCGCCTGATGTCATAAGGATTGTGATCAGAATGGCGCCAAAAACAAACCAAAGTTTTTTCTTCATGTTCTTTTCCTCCATAAAAAATATTTGATTTATGTCTATACCATAGTATAGGCTGTAATCCCTATCCTTTAACCGCTCCGATTGTAACACCGGCTATGAAATAACGCTGAAGCCAGGGGTAAACAACCAGAATCGGAACAGTAGCAAACATGATCGCCGCGGCTTTAATGGCGTCTGTCGCTCTCGGTACTACGCCGGAAACCATTTCAACGGTTGTAACATCAATGGATGTCATGTTTTGAATAAGCTGCCAGAGTTTTAGCTGGATTGGAACCCACTGCGGCGCGGAGCTTAAATATAAAAGCGCGTCTGTAAATCCGTTCCACCTGCCGACTGCGTAAAAAAGCGCCAGAGTCGCCAGAACAGGCGCGGACAGCGGCAGGTAGATCCTGATAAGAACCGTGAAAGGATTCGCGCCGTCAATTTCCGCGGACTCTCTCAGGCTGTCCGGGATTCCAAAAAAGAAACTGCGGAGGATTATCATATTAAAGACCGAAAGGCAGTTTGGTATAATTAATACAAGCGGGTTATTTAAAAGGCCGAGGGTCTTCATCAATATGTAATTCGGTATGGTACCTGCGCTGAAGTACATCGTAAAAATAATAAATGTATTGATAAATGTTTTTCCTCTTAACCAGTCGTATGTAAGAGGGTAAGAACAAAGAATCGTCATTGTAAGCGATAGTATTGTGCAGATTACTGTAAGAATCGCCGTCCACCACATCGATCTGGTAAATGACGGATCCAGAAAAACATACCTGTACTGCTCAAGGGTTATTCCGTACCGGTAGGGATCTTCGCTGGTTTCGATCTTTGATTCGTTGAAAAGAACCGGCATGAATGTGACTTTTCCGTTAATTACCGACTGCGAACTGCTCATGGATTGGGCAAGAAGATTAAGCATCGGTAAAATACATATCATTATTACAATAAAACAAATCGCGGCGACTATCCAATCGGCGATTTTGGTTCGTTTTGATCTTATCTTCATATTACCAAATACCCCTTTCACCGAATTTTTTTGCCATGGTGTTTGCTCCGACAAGGAAAATAACACAGATGACCGACTGGAATAAACCAATCGCGGTTGTCAACGAGAACTGGAAGTTTTGAATACCGACGCGGAACACCATTGTTGAAAGAACATCCGCTACTTCCCTTACAACGCGGTTCGCCATTGTATACGGGCGGTCAAGTTCTATTCCCAAAATGCGCCCGATGTTCATGATCAACAGAATTATTATGGTCGCTCTGATTCCCGGCAGCGTAATGTTCCACAGTTTCCGCCAGCGCCCGGCTCCGTCCACTTCCGCGGCTTCGTATAACTCAGGATTAATACCGGTAATTGCGGCCAGGTAAATAATTGTACCCCATCCCATTTCCTTCCAGACTCCGAACAAGATGTATGTCATGATCCACAGGCCTTTATCCATGAGGAAGTCGATAGGCTCAATGCCGAAATTGGAAGTTAAAAAGATATTGACTACGCCTGTGCTGGGAGCTAAAAGCCTTGATGCGATGCTGGAAACTATAATCCATGACAAAAAGTGCGGCAGGTAAATAATCGTCTGGGTTACCTTTTTATAATTTTTAAAAACAAGTTCGTTTAAAAGAAGCGCGAGTATTATCGGCGCAGGAAATCCCACAAGCAGATCCAGCATATTGAGTACAAGGGTGTTTCGCATAGCAAGCCAGAACGCGCTTGACTGGAATGTACGCTCGAACCATTTTAAACCTACCCATGGGGAGCCTTCCGACCATACTCCCTGAAAAATGTTGTAGTCCTTAAAAGCGATTACAATATTCGTCATGGGGATGTAACGGAAAATCATGAAGAAAGTGATGGGAAGTAAAAGCATCAAGTAAAGCATCCATGAGCGTTTTAGATAAACCGCTAAACTTGATTTGCTCAGTTTCAATAACCTAACATTTTTTACCATTTAATTACTCTAATGGTATTTATATACGCTGTAAAGGCGTTTTGTCAAGTTTACAATAATGATATAATAAACTAGTTGTTGAACTTTTACTAAATATGTTTAATTATTGAGTAGCTTTTAAGGAGGTTGATATGGAAAAACTCGAATTCCCGAAAGATTTTTTATGGGGTACATCGACAGCCAGTTATCAGGTTGAGGGCGCCGCGCGTGAAGGCGGCAGGGGGGAGAGCATCTGGGACACTTTCGCCCGCAAACCGGGAGCTGTCTATGCCTGTGAAAACGGAGATGTCGCCTGCGATCAATACCACAGGTACGAGGAAGATATCGCGTTAATGGCGGAATTGGGCTTTAAAAGCTACCGTTTTTCCATCGCATGGCCGAGGATTTTTCCGCAGGGTAGAGGCAAGGTAAACCCCGAGGGAATCGCCTATTACCGCGGGCTTCTGGAAGCGCTGCGTAAAAATAATATTCACTCCTGCGTTACTCTCTACCATTGGGATCTTCCTCAGGTTTTGGAAGATGAAGGCGGCTGGACAGTCAGNACGATCCTTGAGGCGTTTGAGGAATTTGTCAAAGTGTGTTTTAAGGAATTCGGCAGTTTGGTTGATATGTGGATAACAATCAACGAGCCTTTCTGCATCGCGTATCTTGGTTATTTATACGGCGTTCACGCTCCCGGACACCGCGATCAGAAAAAAGCGATCGAGGCCGCGCATCATGTCAATATGGCGCATGGAATCGCCGTCAGAGAATACCGTAAAACCGGATTGAAAGCGCCGATAGGGATCACGTGGAACCTTGATACTCCGCGGCCGGCTTCATTAAAAGAAGCTGATAAAAAAGCGGCGTTAACCGCGAGAGCGCTTAACAGCGAGATATTTATTTTACCGTGTCTTGGCAAAGGTTATCCTGAAATTGTCATGGAAAAAGCGAAAGAAATGCTGCCTTTAAAATCCGGCGATTTGGATGTTATCGCGCAGCCGATCGATTTTCTCGGATTGAATTATTATTTTGAGACTCCCGTTGCTTATGATGAGAACGCGCCGTTTAAATTTTCCGGCAAACCTTTCTGGCAGGAAACAACAGCGATGGGCTGGTGTGTAACTCCCGGCGGATTTGAACGGCAGATATTATGGGTCGCAGAAATTTCCAAAGGCGCGTTCGGTAAAAAAGAAATACCGATCTATATCACCGAGAACGGCAGCGCGTATGAAGACGCGGTGACAGCAGACGGCAGGATTCATGACATGGACAGGATCANATATTTTCAAAANCATCTTGCGGTTTGCGCNGATGTNATTAAGAAAGGAGTTCCGTTAAAGGGATACTATGTCTGGTCGCTGCTTGATAATTTTGAGTGGGCGTATGGTTACGCGAAACGTTTCGGCATCATTCATGTTGATTTTAAAACACTTAAGCGCACATTTAAGGACAGCGCTTTTTTCCTGCGGGACACAATCGCGGGATTTGGAGAATGGTAAAACATTTTCAGTTAAATCACAAACGCATGAGCTAACACGAACCGGTTGAATATGAAGAATTCATTATTTGCGACATTAATTGATTTAAAAGGCAATCCGCGCGCCTGTGTTTATACGGAGCCGCTGTGGGGGCTTTCCATGAACCTCTGCATGCCGTATCTGTCGGTTTATATGCTTGCTATAGGTCTAAGCGATACGCGGATTGGTTTTCTTGTTACTGTTAATACGTTGATGCAAATGGTCTTTTCATTTTTAAGCGGACCTATTACCGACAAGATGGGCAGAAGAAAATCAACCGCCGTTTTTGATGTTCTTGCATGGTGTTTATGCAGCCTTATATGGTGGCGCGCGGAAAATTTCTGGTTCTTTCTGGTTGCCGCGGTTCTTAATGGAACAAACGGAGTAACGACAAACTCATGGCACTGTCTTGTTGTTGAAGACGCGGAGAAAAAGCAGATAACGCGGATTTATTCACTTATTATGGTATGCGGTCATTTATCGGGAATATTCGCGCCGATTTCGTCCGTGCTAATTTCAAAATTCACCCTTGTTCCGGCGATTAAAATACTTTTTGTTAACGCGTTTGTTTTAATGGCGTTAAAAGTTATTATTTTATATCTGGCTTCCCGTGAAACCGGCATCGGAATTACGCGAATCGCCGAAACAAAAGGTAAAAATATTTTTCAGCTCGCGGGCGGTTACGGTGGTGTTATAAAAATTATTTTACAATCGCGCGGAACCGTTTTTGCTATTGTTATCGCCGCCTTAAGCTGGATAGTAAACACAATCAACAGTACATTCTGGCAGATTATCGTTAACAAGAAACTGCTTGTTCCCGAAGCGGTACTGCCGCTTTTCAATGTGTTTAAATCTTTTCTAGCGATTATTTTTTTATTCTTTGTTTTACCGTGGTTTTTAAAAGGGCTTTTAAAAATTCCGCTTGTATTGTCATTCGCGTCTTTTTTTATCGGGCAGCTTCTTTTGGTACTGATACCTGTTGATGGCGCGTTAAAATATCCGCTCATTCTGGTGTCGCTGATGTTTGACGGTTTCGGCGTAGCGGGGCTTATGATGCTTTGCGAATCAATTATCGCGATTCATGTTAACCCGAACGAACGCGCTAGAATCATGGCGATCCGTTATATGTTTATAATGATAATGACCGCTCCCTTTGGATGGATCGGCGGGTTTTTATCCGATATTTCAAGAAATTTGCCGTTTATTCTAAACATGGTTGTTCTCGCCTGCGGGCTTGTTCTTACATTGATCTACTACCGCAAGGGAAATGATCACTCCGCGGAACATACTTAATTTTAATTTTTTTTTACGGCATGATATATGCATGAGAACATTGGCGGAACAGAGATATTCAAAACTCGGACCGGGGGTTGTAAAGGCGCTTAATGCGCGATCCTTTGAGGCGTTTTATTTTGATGAGTGCGAGGACGCGGCGGAAAAAATTATTTCGCTGATTCCAAAAGATCATGTAGTTTCATGGGGCGGATCAAAGACGTTGATCGACATGGGCATCCAGACGCGGCTGGAAAAAGACGGCTACAATCTGCTTGACAGGGATAAGGCATCCTCGCCGCAGGAGAGGCAGGAGATAATGAGACGCGCTCTGTTATGCGACACTTTTCTTTCCGGGACAAACGCGGTAAGCGAAGACGGTCAGCTTGTAAACATAGACGGAATCGGCAACCGCGCCGCCGCCATGATCTACGGACCAAGGCAGGTGATCATCGCCGCCGGAATGAACAAAGTTGCTAAAACAATTTTTGACGCTCTTTCCCGCGCAAGAACAATCGCCGCGCCTTTAAATATGCAGCGTTTTCCGAATCTGAAAGCCCCTTGCAGCGAAACGGGAACTTGTATGGACTGCCTTAGCGGCGATACGATCTGCTCTTTTTTCGTTACAACGCGGTTCTGTAAACCTGCGGGAAGAATCAAAGTTGTTTTAATCGGTAAAGATCTTGGGTTGTAATTGCTATTGGCTAAGCGCACCTACAAAGCTGTAATATGACGGCTTGGCTTCTCCGTTGGGCTTAAACAACAAAGGCTCTCCTCTTGACCGCCAGCTTTTATCGTCGGTAACGCCCCACAATGAAACACGTTCTATAATATCGCTGAACTCTAGGTACACTTTCATCAAATCGCCGTACAATTTTGTCTGCGCCGCGCGCCCCTCAGCCGTTATGGCGGCATTGCCGCTGTATTGATTCCATGATTGGGATAAAATATCAAGCTCTGTGACAGATACGATTATTTTGCGATCTGATCCTGTAAATGCCATATTCCTGAACATAGTCAATGTATTTTTTACCGAGCTCGCTTGTACTCCTGTATTGTGGTGTTCCTGCATTCCGATTCCTTCGATTAGGAGTCTATTTGGATCTTCACCGGTAGGTTTGTCAGTACTTGCCAAGTACTGATTATTTACATCCCGTACCATATTTCTGATCATCGTTGCTTTACCAACTTGATCTGTGTTGTAATCGTTGTAATATAAAATCGCGTCAGGATCAGCGAGGCGCGCGGCGAGGAAACCTTCATATACAAAATTCGAACCTATAGTCGCATACCAGGGATTATTTGTGCGCATTACATTTTTCCAGTCTGCGGAAGCGCTGACGCCGTCAGGGAATACTTCGTTTAATACATCCCATGAATAGATTCTGCCTTTAAAATGCTCTACTACATCAGTAATATATTTTTTCATATCGTTCAAATTTGCGGAGTTCATCCAGCCGGAAGGAGGATTTTGACTGTGCCATAGAAGCGTATGCCCGACAACTTTAAATCCGGATGCTATGGCGGCATTTACCATAGTGTCTGCTGTAGTAAAGCTGTACGAATCCTTACTTGGAGCAAGGTAACTTGGTTTCATATTATTTTCGCAGGTTAATACATTGAAGTGCCGGGTAAGAAATGGATTTGTAACGCTTGAGCCGGAGGCATCGCCGGGATTGAAAATATTACCTATCAAAAATTTACCTGCAAATTGACCTTTCATTGGCGGGAGGTTTAATATAAAACTCTCGCTGTCGGATATGCTGCTGTCCTGACATCCGGCGAAAACCAGAAACATTATAAATATCAGCGTGATTATTTTTCTTTTCATTTTTTTCTCCATAACATGATATAGTTCATCAATATAAATATATCATTAAAATCCTGATTCGTCACGTGTCATTATTGGTTATTATGTTAATCTTTGGTAAAATCTCATTATTTACCTGATAGAAAATCCGAAATGTCCGCCTGATAAATCTTTCAGACGGACATTTCAATGCCGCTTTTTATGCCGCGTTGATCCGGATCATTCGTTTCTGCGCTTCCGCGCGTTTATTAATTTCCAGAGTGAGTACGCCGTTTTTAAATGCGGCTTTTACGGCTTCGGGGTCTGNGTTCTCAGGCAGTTTGAAAGAACGTGTGAAGGCGCTTACCTTNCTCTCNCGGATAAGATAGCTGCCCTGATTCTCGTTGTTCTTTTGCTCCTGCTGCGAAGATTCCTGTTTTGAGGTGACTGTTAAATTGCCGCCGTCGACATGAACGTCGATGTTTTTCTCGTCATAACCGGGCAGATCCATTTCCAGAATGTAACCGTTCTCGATTTCCTGAATGTCTACAGCCGGTGTCTGGTTTAAAATTCTTGCGGCCGGCGCCAGAATTGAATCGCCGAAGAACGATTCAAAGTAACGATCAAAATCGCTAAGCGCGTTTTGAATTGTGGTTGGGCGGTATACGCTCAATGTTTTCATAATTGACTCCTGTCCAACGGGATATTAGAACATCTTTGTCCGAGGAACTGCGTTCATTGAACGTCATTCCATACAGATTTTTTGATTCAACGAATCATCCCCCTTACGGCGGGTTATCTGTTTGTCCCTGTCGACATCTTTATACTAGCAAGATTCATGCCAAGATTAATAGTTTCTTCAATTCAATTTTTAATACGATTTGATATACATTTTATAAAAATCTCGTCATTATTTTTTCGTAATCGGTAATAATGACACAGAGAGAAAAATTTTTATATGAATTGAGTCAATTTGATACAAAAACCCTCTGAGATTCTTTTTTGTTGAATAATACGATTTCCTAATATATCCTACATTTAAGGAGAGAATCATGAAATATGGTTATTTTGATGATGATGCGCGGGAATATGTAATTACGCGTCCCGATACGCCTTATCCGTGGATAAATTATCTCGGCAGTGAGGAATTTTTCGGGCTTTTTTCCAATACATCGGGCGGTTATTGTTTTTTCCGCGATGCGCGGATGCTGCGCCTTACAAGGTACCGCTATAATAACGCGCCCGCGGATGCCGGGGGACGTTATTTTTACCTGCGTGATAACGGCGCAGCCGGCGGCGCGGATGTATGGAGTCCTTCATGGATGCCGATGAAATCCAAACTTGACAAATACAGTTGCAGGCACGGGATGGGCTATTCGCGCATCATGTCGGCTCGTAACGGACTTTCTTTTTCTCAGCTTTCATTCGTGCCGTTACGCGACAATTGCGAAATCCATAAAATCACTCTGACCAATGAATCCGCCGCAGATAAAAATATCGATATGTTCTCCTTTATTGAGTTTTGCCTGTGGAACGCAAATGATGATATGACAAATTTCCAGCGCAACTTCAGCATAGGAGAGGTCGAGATTGACGGATCGCGGATTTACCATAAAACAGAATACCGCGAACGGCGTAATCATTACGCGGTGTGGGCTGTAAACTCTCCAATTGACGGTTATGACACGGACAGGCAGGCGTTTCTTGGTTTGTACAACGGTTTTGACGCTCCCGTAACAGTGTTTAACGGAAAAGCGAATAACTCCGCCGCGTCCGGCTGGGCGCCTGTCGGATCGCATCACATCAAACTTCACCTAACGCCGGGTGAGTCAAAGACATATGTGTTTGTGCTTGGTTACTGTGAAAATCCTGATGATCAAAAGTGGGAAAAACCGGGTGTGATAAATAAAAAACCCGCCAATGATCTCCTTGATAAATACAATACAACAGCCGCTGTCGATAACGCGTTTACCGCGCTTAATAATTACTGGAAAAATCTTTTAGGACGTTTTACCGTGGATGCCGAAGATAAATGCATGACGCGTATCGCGGGTATCTGGAATCAGTACCAGTGCATGGTGACGTTTAACATGTCGCGCAGCGCCTCCTACTTTGAATCGGGGATCGGGCGCGGCATGGGTTTCCGCGATTCAAATCAGGATCTTCTTGGTTTTGTGCATCTTGTGCCTGAACGCGCGCGATCGCGCATTCTTGATATCGCCGCGACGCAGTTTCCCGACGGCAGCGCGTATCATCAGTATCAGCCGCTTACAAAAAGAGGCAACAACGAAATCGGTTCCGGCTTTAACGATGATCCCCTCTGGCTCATCTGCGGCGTCGCGGCATATATAAAGGAAACGGGCGATTACAGCATTCTAGACGAAAAAGTGCCTTTCGACAATAACGATGCGTTAGCTGACACTCTCTTTGTCCACCTGAAACGATCTTTTGATCACGCTGTAAATAATAAGGGGCCGCACGGTCTTCCATTAATCGGACGCGCTGACTGGAACGATTGTCTTAACCTTAATTGTTTTTCTTCCACGCCGGGCGAATCATTCCAGACAACCGCCAACTTTGAAAGCGGGGTAGCGGAATCTGTTTTAATCGCGGCGATTTTCGCGTTTACGGGACCTGACTATATTGAAATTTGCCGCAGGACAAACCGCGACGATGAAGCGAAGTATGCCGAGAAAGAAATCGCGAAAATGACAGAAGCGGTTGATCAACACGGCTGGGACGGCGAATGGTTTATCCGCGCTTATGACGCGTACGGAAAAAAGATTGGCAGCCATGAATGCGATGACGGAAAAATATTTATCGAGTCAAA
>WQRT01000040.1 GCA_009786625.1 Treponema sp. | reverse complement strand
TCGTCATTTTTAGGATCATTGCTTGCATACCAGCCGTAAAAAGACCACGCGCTTCCTATTTGGCTTATGGGCAAAGACGGCATAAACGGCTCTCTTGCTTTGCCGTCACCGACAAAATGCTGCGTAGGCGCCGCGGAAGAAAAAGCACTATCCGGCGCACTGCCGTTCGGGTTTCCCAGATGAAATACGACAGTGTACTGTTTCGTGTTCCATTTCGCGACAAGAGTAAGGTTTGACGTTACGGGCAAATCAAAGTCATATAACGCGTCATTTACTGTGCCGACATGCCAGCCGTCAAAACCCATGTCTGTATTAGAATGAGTCATGATAGGCGGCATAACGGCTCTTTCGCCGTACGAAACGCTTTGCGTTGCCGGAGCAGGCGTTCCACCATTCGCGTTAAATGTCACATTGTATTTATTCGGCGTCCACTTGGCGTATAAATACATGGGATCCATACCGATAATTTCGTCAGGTTGAGTTACCTTGTTGGTTGTAAAGTTCCATGACTCGGTACACTCCGGATCTGTATACCAGCCGCCAAAATTATAACCTTCTCTTGTAAGAATGCCCGGATCAATTATCCTTCCTGAAGCTATTGATATGGTACGATTTGGAAGAAAATCAATACCGCTGGGAGTCCTCCCTCCGTTTACCTGAAAATGTACAGTACGGGTTTGAGGCAAATACCTTGCGTAAAGCGTCATTGTTGATGTAACAGGATTATCATCAAAGTCCCATTGATTGATAAATCCTTCTTCTGTATACCAGCCGGCGAAGTCTCTGCCGTCTCCAAGCTGAGCGGGGTCAGCCGGTTTTGCTGCTTTTGAACCATGAAGTACAGTTTGCTGCAAAGGCGGAGCCGCTGAAGAAGGAGTTATCACAAAGTTCACATAATATTTATTTCGAATCCACTTAGCGTAAAGAATAAGGGGGTTTTTTTGCGGAACTTTATTGATAACAGATGGAACATCAGAGTCCGTAATATTTTTATTAAAATTCCAAGGTATGCCGGTAAAGGCCGGGTCTTCCATATACCAGCCTGCAAAGGAATACCCTTCCTTCACAAGAGGACCGGGATCCTGAACAAGACCATAATTGAGCGATATGGTAAATACGTGATTAAGATCTGTAAGACCGTCGGGACGCTTTCCGCCGTTTGCTTCAAAGCATACAGTATGCGTATTCGTTTCCCATTTAGCGTAAAGCGTAAAATTATTGTTTGGAATGGCGTATGTAAAATCCCACAGCGAAACATAAAATTCGCTTGTATACCATCCCGCAAAACCTCTCCCGTCTGCGGGCGGATCAGGATTTACAGGTCTGACAACTTTTCCGTCTTTTACAATATGCTGGGATGGTATGGAAGCGGGAGAAGGGTCCGTAATAAAATTTACAATGTAGACATTCGCCGCGGACATCTCCCATCTGACTGTAAGAGTGATAAAACCATCGCCGTCAACATCGTCTTCACTATTTACTTCCCGTGTCTCAACGTCCCACGGGTTTCCATTCTCGTCAAACCAGCCGAGAAAACCATCAGTGTCGCGGCTGATGGGGCGCAGCCTTCCAACTACATTACCCCACTCTACTTTTATACCTCTTGGCTGAGGAGTTCCGCCGTCAGTATTAAAAACCACAATGCCGAAATTTTCACCGCTTCCTCCCGGATATTCCGTCTCAGACTCGCTGCATGAACATTCCTGCTCAATCGGCTGTTCATCCTGCCACCATGTTTTCATAACCGGATTTTCACATGTCGTAAGGAAAATAAACGCCAAAAAAGTTAAAAGAAAACCTTTTATTGTATATTTATATAATTTTTGAAATAAATGTCTTATATTCATAACTATCCTTGAGAAAATTTTTCCTGTGTTAATTATACTATGGTATGTAATAAAGTCAAATAATTATTTTCTGACTTTGAATCTTTTTAGACGAAGTACATTTAATAATAACGAGACGCTTGAAAAACTCATCGCCGCCGCCGCGATAACCGGGTTTAAAAAACCAAGAGCGGCGATTGGTATACCAAGTATATTATACGCAAATGCCCAGAATAGATTTTGCTTGATGTTTCTCATTACAGCGCGGCTTAAATTAATTGCTGCCGGAATGTCAAGTAAATCAGAACGCATTAGAACAATATCCGCGGTTTCTACTGCGACATCCGTGCCGCTTCCGACCGCTATGCCTATGTCCGCTTCAGCAAGAGCCGGCGCGTCATTGATGCCGTCTCCCGCCATTATCACCTTTCTACCACCGCTTTGTATTTTTTTAATTTCAGCGGCTTTATCTTGCGGCAGAACATCTGATATAACATGATCAATTCCGGCTTGATTTGCGATTGTATGAGCGGTTCTATTATTATCACCTGTAATCATAATTACATCCATGCCCATATTTTTTAAAAATAAGACAGCTTCCCTGCTCGATTCCTTGATCACATCCGCTACCGCCAGAATCCCTTCAAGCTTTCCATTAATTGCGGCGAACACAGGCGTCTTACCTTCATTCGCGAGATTTTCGGCATCAGACAGTAACGCTTCCAGCGGTATGTTATTCGCTTCCATCAGTTTTCTGTTACCTGCAATTACTTTCTGTCCGTTTACAACAGCATCAATGCCGCTTCCCGTAATTGAAGAAAAACTATCAACGTTATAAAGTTTTATCTTTTTTTCAAGCGCTTTAGCCGCGATTGCCTGTCCAAGCGGATGCTCGGAAGTCTTTTCCGCGGATGCCGTTAGCTGCAAGAAATAATCCTTGTCCATGCCGTTATGTGTAATTATGTCCGTAACGGATGGTTTTCCTGTTGTGATAGTGCCCGTTTTATCAAGAACGATCGTATTTGCTTTATGCGCGGTTTCCAGCGCTTCGCCGCTTTTAATTAAAATACCATATTGCGCGCCGAGTCCCGTACCTGTCATGACGGCGGCAGGAGTTGCAAGCCCGAGCGCACAGGGGCACGCAATAACAAGCACGGAAATAAATATCATCAATGACTGCCTGAGATCGCCGCATACGAAAAACCAGATCAATCCCGAAAAAAGCGCAATCACGCAGACCGCCGGAACAAAATATCCTGATACGGTATCGGCGATTTTCGCGATGGGCGCTTTTTTATTCTGCGCGTCTTCAACAAGTTTGATAATTTGAGCCAGTACAGTTCCGCTTCCTGTTTTCTCGGCTTTAAAATAAATTGATCCTGTTGTGTTCAATGTAGCGGCGAACACGCTGTCTCCATTCACTTTTTCAACCGGCATACTCTCGCCTGTCAGCATCGATTCATCGATCGATGTACTGCCGTCAGTGACAACTCCGTCCGCGGGGATTTTTGCTCCCGGTTTTACCGCTACAATGTCGCCTTCTTTTATTTCTTCCGCGGGGATTTTAACTTCAATGCCGTCTTTGATAATTAGCGCGTAACGCGGAGAAAGAGAAATCAATTTTTTTATAGCGTCAGATGTTTTACCTTTGGAAACTGCTTCCATAGTTTTACCGAGCAGGATCAATGTTATGATAACTCCCGCCGTCTCAAAATAAAGCGATTCTACCGCCTGAACAGCGCCATTAAAAATAAGAACCGAATTATAAAGGCTGTATAAAAATGCGCTGGATGTGCCGATCGCGATAAGGGAATCCATGTTGGGGCTTGCGTGAAAAAGCGATGAAAAACCTCCTGTGTAAAATTTATGTCCCGTAACGATAATTGGGATGACCAGTATTAGTTGCATAAACGCGTAAACAAAAGCATTTTCATTCATTAAATGATGAAGTTCCTTCGAAAACGGAAGAGTTATAAATTGAATCATGGGAACCATCGCGGTGTAAAGGAGCGGAAAACTGAAAACGGCGCAGATTATAAACTTGGTTAAATATGTTTTAATTTCCCTGTTCTTGTCAGACTGCGCTTTACCGGCAGTTCTAGTAATAGACGCGCCGTACCCGGCTTTTTCAACAGCCTTAATAATTGCAGGTAACCTGATAATTTTTTTATCAAACTCGACTGCGGCTTTTTCTGCGGCAAAATTTACAGAGGCTTCCTTTACACCATCGAGCTTTTTTAAAGTTCTCTCAATCCTCGCGCTGCAGGCCGCACAGCTCATCCCTGTAATATCTAAAACTTGATTTTCCATATAACTATTTATTCATGTTGATTATACATTCAATTTTAATCCGAGTATACTATTCATAAAAGCCGGAATTAAGCTATAATATAATTTAGATTAAACGGATATAAAAAAAATGAATAAAAATAAAATATCGCCTGTAAAGTTTGCGGTTTTCGGTGTTCTTGCCTTTCTTTTTCTGGCGGTAATTCTCTTAATTCTGCGTCAGGAAATCGAAGCAGAACGCGAGTTTCTCGCCCCTGTTATCACGATACAGCCCGTTCACGGCAGCCTTGAAAAAAACTTGAGGATCACAAGCCAGGTTGAGACAGGCCGCTTAATTACCGTAGTTCCGCGCGCCGGAGGTACTCTTGTAATGCTTGGCGTAAACGCGGGCGACGAAGTTACTGAAGGGCAGACAATCGCACGGATAGATGCCGCGCCGTACGAGCTTACTCTTCTTCAGGCAAGATCGGCTTACTTAACAGCGAGGTCTACATACGAGAGGATCGGTCAGCTTTACCAGAGCCAGGGAGTGTCGCTTCAAAGTTATGACGAAGCGAGAATGGCGTCGGAAGTCGCGAGAGCGCAGCACGATCTCGCGCAGCTTAACATGGATTACACTAACATCCGCTCTCCCATGAACGCCGCTGTTTTGATGAAGCACGGAACAGAAGGCGGCATTGTAGGCGCGGGAACTCCTCTTGTCACTCTCGGCGATTTAGGCGATTTACGCATAAAAGCCGCGATTCCGGAAATTCATTACAGATTCTTCGCGCGGAATTGGGAATCAATGCCTGTGCGCCTTCAAGCGCCCGCGCTCGGTAACGATGTTACCTTCGATCTTAAACCGAAAAGCCTCGCTCCGTATGTGTCGCCAGAAAACCGCAGTTTTATTGTCGAGTATGAGATCCCCCTCGGAGCCGCGCACGGGCTTCGTCCCGGTATGTTTGTCAACGTGATTTTCGTTCTGGAAAAAAGAGATGATGTATATTATCTTCCGTTACGCGTCATTGCTTCGGGTAACCGCCTTGTGTATATCGCGGATGACAGGGCGCAATTTATGGAATTTACCCCTGATTTTTTTAACAACGATTATTTTCAAATTCCGTCTGAATTGCGCGACAGGGTTTTTGTTATTGAAGGACAGCACTTTATCACCGCAGGTCAGCGCGTGAATATAATTTCGGGAACTTCTCAATGAAAATCGCCGATTTTGCGATAAAGCATCCAAAAGTGATAATTATGCTCCTTATTATATTGATCGTGTTTGGATTGATAGCCGCGTTTTCATTAAGGCGCAGCCTCATCGCGGACATGAGCATGCCGACAATCGTTGTTATCACAACATGGCCGGGAGTCGGACCTGCCGACATCGAACGCGAAATTACAAATCCGCTTGAAGAAGAACTTGGCACGCTGACAGGCCTTAAACTGATGTCTTCAACCTCAAGAACTTCTGTGTCTGTGATCGAGTTACAGTTAGGCTACAACGAAAGCGCGCATGACAGATTGTACGAAATTCGCGAGAAGATCAACAGCGCGATGGGCAGGCTCCCAAACGATCTTCCTTCTCCGCCGAGGATTGTCCAGTACAGCACGTCGGAACTTCCCATCATGACGATCATCGTAAGCGGCGAAGGAAGCAGAAGCGAATTGTCCGCGTTATGCGAAGATGACATTATTCCGGCTCTTTCGCGCGTTTCAGGCGTAGCGAATGCCCGCATTAACGGAGACGCGAAAGATATAGTAGAAATTAACGTAGACCTTAACCGCCTTAACGCGCTAAAAATTCCTCTTCTTGATATCGCGCAGGTAATTCCCGCAAGTAATCTCTCTCTTCCCGGCGGCAGCGGCATTTATCAGGGGTACAATTTAAATATCAGAACCGACGGACGTTATACCACACTTAGCGATTTTGAAGATCAGGTATTGTCCTTTAAGGACGGACAGTTTATCAGATTAAAAGACACAGCGGATATCTCAATAAAAGAAGATCGAAGAACCAATTATGTAATCTCAGGCGGAGAGGATTCACTTGCGGTTTCCATCATGAAACAGCATGACGGCGACAGCGTAAAAATAAGCGCGGATATTAGAGCCATACTTGATAAAATGGAAGCCGATTATGGAGGTTCTCTTTCATTTTCATATATCAAGGATGATGCCGTAAATATTTCCATGTCGGTCAATTCGGTTTTGCGCTCGGCTGTATCAGGCGCTATTCTCGCTGTGCTTGTCCTCTTTTTATTTTTGCATAACACAAGCACAACTTTAATGATAAGTTTCGCCATACCATTGTCGATTCTTTTCACGCTGCTTGGTTTGTGGGTAAAAGGATCAAGCCTTGACCTTGTAACCCTCGGCGGAATAACCGCGGCGATTGGCATGGTCATTGACGCTTCNATCGTAGTTTTGGAAATGGTACAGCGGCATTTTGACAAGGGAAAATTGACAGCCGCCGAAGCCGCGTCGCTCGGCGTACGCGAAACAGGACAGGCTGTTATCGCCTCCATGACGACAACTCTCGCCGCGTTTTTTCCGGTTTTGTTTTTAACTGGATTAGCCGGAATTATTTTAAAAGATGTCGCGTGGACGATGATTTTTTCAATCTTTTTCTCCATGATGGTGGCAATTGTCGTTATTCCGTTCCTGTGCGCCCTATTTCTTAAAAAAGAAGAGGAAAAGGGGATTGGAAATAAAATTTCAGCTAACATAGAAAAAATTATGGAAGCTGTTAACCGCGGCTACAAACGTTTATTAATTAGCGCGATAAATAACAAATTTTCTTTTATTGCGGGAACTCTTGTCCTGTTTGCTTTAAGCATCCTCTCCATCCGTTTTCTTGGTTTTGAATTTCTTTCGCAGACAGATATGTCGGAAATTGTGGTAAGCATTGAAACTCCCGGCGGTTACACGCTGGAAATGACGCGTGACAAAACTCTGCTTCTGGAAAAAGCGGTAAAAGAAATTACCGGGGACATTCTAGATACAACGTACTTTATTGTCGGTCAAGGCGGAGCTTTCGCGATGGGAAACGAACCTAACAGGGCATACGGAACGATAAAGTTAAAACGTCCTCGTGAACGAAACCGTAAAAACAGCCATGTTGTCGACATTGTGAACGAGCTTCAGGAAAATATAAAACGGATGATTCCCGATATACAGGCGGATTTCCGCAATGGCGGCCTTTCCAATCTTATGTCGATGGCGACAGGCGGAGAAGGTCTGGTCGTCAATGTATATGGAACAAAACTTGATACCGTTGTAAACGCGGCGCAGCAAATACGGCAGTACATGGAGAAAGATCCGAATGTAACAAATACGGATGTTAATATTCGTTTTAACCAGCGCGAAATGAACGCGCGTCTTATTCATCAGTACCTCGGGCTTTTGGGTCTTTCTTCATACGAGACCGCGCTCGCCAACCGTATTGTGTTTAACGGTATTTCGCTTGGTACTTTTTACGGTCAGGACAGAAATTATCCGATAGAGCTGCGGACAAATCTCGGCGAAAGCAACATACCAAACGATGTCCTATACTCGCTTGGAATCAACACAAGAACGGGAAGCCAGGTTTCATTCGCGAATTTCGCCGAGCTTGAAATCGAGGAATCACTCTCTCAGATTAATCACAGAAACAAATCGCGCTCTATTACAGTAACCGCGAATTTAAGGGACCCCAATGTCCGCGAAAGCACCCGCCGCCTTGAAACGCTTCTTAACGCTCAGGGAATTGTCCCGGGCGCTTCATGGGAACTTGGCGGAACCGCCGCAGAAATGTTATCGTCCTTTCAATCGCTTATAATCGTGCTGGCTCTCGCGCTTTTCCTTGTTTACTCTGTTATGGTAATACAGTTCGAGCGTTTTACACAGCCGTTACTCGTCATGTCATCCATTCCTTTTACATTGATAGGAATCACAGGAGGGCTTTTGATTTTCGGCTCATCTTTAAATCTCGTTTCCATCATGGGCATCATTACCCTCGCCGGCCTTGTTGTGAATAACGCCATCATTCTTATAAGTTACATAAACCTGTTACGCGGCAATTACGGACTGGAGCTTGAAGACGCCGTGATAAACGGAGCGGTTTCCCGGCTAAAACCAATTTTAATGACAACTGTTACAACGCTTTTCGGCGTTATCCCGCTTTCAATGGCAACAGGAGAAGGTTCCGAAGTTTACGCTCCGCTTGGACAGAGCATCTTCGGCGGCCTTTTCAGCTCTACATTCATCACATTATTTTTTATACCTGTCGTGTATCTCCTTCTTGAGAAACGCAGAAAAGCGTCTGATACGGAATTAAAAAGTTTTAATAATTAGTCAGCATACTCAATAGCGGCGGCGGCAAAACCGTTTTTTATTTTATTAAAAGTATTGATAAGCGCAGGATCAAAATATGTGCCGGATCCGTTATTTATAATCTGCGCCGATTCATCGGCGGTGTAGGAATTTTTATATGGCCTCCGCGAAATCAAGGCATCGTATACGTCGGCAATTGCCATCACACGCCCTTCAAGAGGAATATTTTCTCCCGCAAGACCATTGGGATAACCGGTACCGTCCCATTTTTCGTGGTGAGTGCCGGCAAACAATTTCGCGTGATCAAGAAAACCTGTAAATTCCGTTGTCTGCTCTATCTTCTCGATTATCTCTACTCCTTTTTTAGCGTGAGTTTTCATCACTTCCGTTTCTTCATCCGTGAGTTTTCCGGCTTTATTTAGAATAGCGTCGTTTATAGCGATTTTTCCGATATCGTGAAGCTGCGATGAAAGCATCACTTCATTCATGTCCCATAACATCAATTCATCTGCGTAAACTCCGTCCTCCAAAAGCTGTTTCGTAAGTATTCCAAGATATATCTGCGTACGGCTTATATGCCGTCCTGTGACGATGTCGCGGAATTCCACAAGTTCCGCCATGTTGCTGATAATCGCGTTCTGAAGCCCGAAAACCTGATGCGTTTTTTCTTTAACTATTTTTATAAGATTATCATTTAACTCCTGCAAACTCTTTTTTTGTTTCTGCATTAAAAGATGATTTTCGATTCGTTTTAGTAAAAGCGCGGAAGCAAACGGTTTTGTCACATAATCGATCGCGCCAAGATTAAGTCCGTCATACTCGTCCGATTCCGATGCCTTGGCGGTAAGAAAGATTACGGGAATATCCGTATATTGTTTGTCCGCTTTAAGCAGTTTTAAAGTTTCATAACCATTCATACCGGGCATATCAATATCAAGAAGGATCAAATCGGGCATTACATGCGTTAAAAATACAAATAATTTATCGGCGGAAGGCAGCGCGAAAACCTCGTAATATTCGCACAGAATACTTTTCCCCAATGTCAAATTCGCCCTGTTATCGTCAACCAGCATAATTTTCTCTTTTTTGTTTTCGGGCATAAATTCCTCTATATAGTATTCTATATTGTTAATTCCGGTTTGGCAAAGAAATAAAAAAGATAAACTTTTTCACTTATAAAATATTTTACTTATTGTTACATGACGCAGTTAACATATAATTATTTAAATAATTATCGCAAATTACCCCCTGATTTAACTTTACAATACATATAATATGTAAAACACTTAACTAACGGTTAATTTAAACGAAATATAATCATTTAAACGTTAANATATTTTTATTTAACCGCTGATTGCCATTTATATGGATTGATGATTAAAACAAATTATGTTATATTGAATTCATTAAAATAGAATATGTAAAAACAAGCGGTGAATTATGCTTATAGAGAATTGTATCGACAATGGAGAAGAAGGCATTATTCAAAGCGGCGATTATATGGATCGTCCCCGAATTCACGCTTTAATGAAAAAAGCTGTCAGTTATCCTGTAATAGTCGTATGCGCTCTCTGCGGTTACGGTAAAACACACGCCGTTTATTCATTTTTAAAGCAATATGACGCCCGCGTAACATGGCTGCGAATCAGTGAAAACGATAATTCAACGGATTTTTTCTGGAAAAATTATTCAAATCAGGTGTCGTTACGCTGGCCTGAAATCGGTTTCCGTCTTGAGGAAATCGGGTTTCCTGAAAGCAACGAAGCGTTTCTAAAATACAACGCGGTAAGGCTTGAAGCGGGTTTATTGCCGGGAAAACATATAAGGGTATTTGATGATTTTCATTTATTGCAAAATACAGAAGTGCTCAAGTTTTTTGAACGCAGTCTTAATAAACTGCCTTCCAACCTGACATTAATTTTGATTACGCGCACAATGCCTGAAATAAACCTTGTCGGNATGATGATGCGGGAGAATGTATTTACAATACAGGAAGACGCGCTTCGTTTTACAGAAGAAGAAATNGTNAAATATTTTAATCAATATAAATATCCTTTAACGAAAGAAGATACGCGTAAAATATTCAATGATACGCAAGGTTGTGCTTCCGNCGTCAATTTGATCAGGCGTTCTCTCTCGCAGGATCAAAAATACGATAAATTCATCTTTGAAGCGGTGAAAAAAAACATTTTTCGCAAAATCGAAGTTGATATTTCAAAAACCGCGTCAGAAAAATTACGCCGCTTCCTTCTTCGTGTTTCGCTTATTGATAATCACGCTTCAGGCCTTGTTAAATCTCTTGTTCCTGAATCATGCGCAGATGACGGTTTAATCAGAGAAATGGAGCGGCTTAACGCATATATCCGTTATGATTTTATTACAGATACGTACATGATTCAGAATTTATTCCATGATTACCTTAAGCAGACACAAGAGCAAGTTTTGACAGATAACGAAAGAAAAGAAACATATCAAGCCGCCGGGTTATGGTGCGAAAAAAACGGCTATCATACAGACGCGCTTTTTTATTACGAAAAATCCTGCGATTATGACTCAATTACGCGAAATGTCGCATCATTTAATGTGCAAATGCCGTGGGAAATGGCTTTAAACGCGCTTGAAATATTAGACCGAATACCTGAAAATGTGAAATCTCAAAATCCGATTTTTCCGTCAATGTATTTAAAATTAAAAATCAATCTTGGTCATTTTGACGAAGCCCAGACGCTTGCTCAGCGTTATGCGCAAGAATACGAAGCGCGTGATGACACCCCCGAAAGAAACCGTGCGTTATGCGCCATTTATACTTTTTGGGGATTACTGCGGATGAAGATGTGTACATACACTGATGTATATGATTTTGATATTTATTTTAAGAAGATAAGCCGGTATTATAATAAAAATCCATTCAAACTTATAGGTCCTTATAAAGAGTTAACAGCNGGCGCGTGGGTATCTAANGTCGGAACTTCAAGACAGGGAGCCATGGATGAATACATAGCNGCAGTGTCCCGCGTTTCATCCAGTATTTCGCATGAACTTGCTCCTTATTATGAAGGACTTGANGATCTTCTGCGCGGCGAACTTTATTTTTACCAAAGACAATTTAATGACGCCGAGCAGTATCTAAAACAGTCAATCGCCAGCGCAAGAGAGCATGATCAATATATAACGCAGAATCTCGCGCTTACATACCTTATGCATATTCAATTTTCGGGCGGAGACTACGAGAGGGCATCAGGATCAATAAAGGAAATGGAAACGCTGCTTAATGAAAAAGATTACGGCGTACGTTATACGATGTACGATATCGCGTGCGCTTTTTATCATTTAGCTTTGGAAAAAAGCGACAAAGTACCGCAATGGTTAAAAGGAAATTTTTCGCCATTTACACATTCTTCTTTTCTTGAAAATTACGCAAACAGAATACGCGCGCGGTATCATTATCAGACTCATCAGTATAACGCGCTTCTTGATTTCATTAAAAATTCCCTGGAATATCCAATGATTTTATTCGGCAGGATAGAATTAAAAGTTCTTCAGGCTCTGACGCTTTATAAGTTAAAAAAAAGACTTGAAGCGATCGCCGCTTTTACGGAAGCGTATGATCTGTCCGAACCAAACGGGATCATCACCTCATTTACAGAATTCGGGAAAGATATGCGCACTCTTACGTTAGCTGCACATAAAGATAATACCTGTACAATTCCCAAGAAATGGCTTGAGGATATAAACCGCATTTCGTCGGCGTACGCTAAAAGAAAAATAAAGATGAAAGCGGAGTATACTCAGACGCAGACAATCCGCGCATCGCTGGATAAAAAACTAATTTAAAAACGGAGATATATGGCTATAATAAATTTTAACGGAAATGAAACAGGCAGTTTTCAAAGGAATGATGATTATTTATACCGCCCTCGCCTTCACTCTCTTTTAAATAACGCAATGCATTTTCCGTTAATTTTTATATGCGCGGGTTCAGGTTACGGCAAGACTTTCACCGTACAATCATTTCTTAAAAATTATGATGCTCATACATCATGGCTTCAAATAAATGAGCGTGATAATATACCGTCGCGGTTTTGGGAAAGTATTTCAGGCATGGTATCGTTAGCATCGCAGGAAGCCGGAGAGCGTTTTAAAGAAATCGGATTCCCTGATACAGATGAAGCGTTTGAAAATTTTAATATAATCAGAAATAAACTGGCTGAACGTCCCGGAAAACACATCAGAGTTCTTGATGATTTTCATTTATTAAAAAATGACGCCATTCTCGGCTTTATTGAACGGTTGATCATCTCTTCTCCATTAAACATAACGGTAATAATAATTACGCGCACAATGCCTGATTTAAATATGTTCGGCAAAATGATGCGCGACCGCATTTTTTCAATACAGGAAGACGCGCTGCGTTTTACAGAAGAAGAAATCGCGAAATATTTCAGCCAGAATAACCTGCCTGTGACAAGCGCCGATATACGAAATATTTATGATGATACTCAAGGCTGGGCATTCGCGGTTAATATAATCAGCCGCTCTCTTGCAAAAAAGCAAAAATATGAAAGATACGCGCTTGAAGCGATGAAAAAAAATATTTTCAGGCTCATCGACGCGGAAATTCTTAATACTGTAACAGAACCTCTGATGCGTTTTCTTATGCGCATCTCTTTAATCGATCATCTTTCCGCAAGCCTTATTAGAACGCTTGCAAAGAACGATACCCGGCCGCAAGACGCGTCAACAGAAGATGACTTGATAAAAAAAATGGAATCGTTAAACGCTTTTATACGTTACGATTTTAATCAAGATACATTCATGATAAACCACCTGCTGAGGGATTATCTTAGGCAGAAGCAGGAACAGGTTTTGACAGATAACGAGAGAAAAGAAACTTACGAAGAAGCTGCCTTATGGTGTGAGGCAAACGGTTATCATACAGATACGCTTTCCTATTATGAGAAATCAGGTAATTATAACGCGATAATGAGGATAATAATTTCGCTTAACATTCAAATACCGCGGGATTTAGCGGCTTATGCGCTGGAAATATTTGAACGTATGCCCGGCGAAGTAAAATCCGGCAATCCGTTATTCCCTTCAATGTATATAAAGATAAAAATAAATTTAGGGAAGTTTGAAGAAGCCCATGCCGCCGCTCGGCAATATTGTGCGGATTACGAAGCGCGTCCTGAAACGCCTGAACGCAACCGGGCGTTAAGCGCAATATACGCGGTTTGGGGATTACTGCGGATGAATATGTGCACATTCACAGATGTGTATGATTTTGACATATATTTAAAAAAAATGGCGGAATATTTTAACAGAAATCCGTTTGAAATCATCGGTACATACAAGCTGACATCAATGACATCCCGCGCTTCCATTGTAGGCACAAGCCGCCTGGGAGCGATGGAAGAATATATAGGCGCTGTGACGCGCAGTACGCCTTTTATATCCCATGTATTTAAAGGATTTCATGACGGTTTTGAAGACCTTGTAAGAGGTGAATTGTGCTTTAACCGCATGGAGTTTTCCGAGGCGGAAAATTATTTATATCAATCAATTGAAAAAGCGCGTAACAGCGATCAATATGTTACGCAAAACCGCGCTCTTGTTTATCTGATGAATATTGACATATCCCGCGGCGATATAGAT
The DNA here is from genome assembly GCA_009786625.1 of Treponema sp. Classification (GTDB taxonomy): domain Bacteria; phylum Spirochaetota; class Spirochaetia; order Treponematales; family Breznakiellaceae; genus WQXQ01. The sequence goes on along the minus strand of WQRT01000040.1, from coordinate 3,651 downwards.
GGCGCGGCCGGTAAGATCAAGGAAATGGAAGCACTGCTCAGCGAAAAAGATTACGGCGTACGTTATACGATGTATGATATCGCTTACAGCTTCTACCGTCTCACGCTCGGACAGCCAGAAGAGATATCTGAATGGCTCAAAGGAGATTTCACGACGTATACTCATCCTTCATTTCTTGAAAATTACGCGAACCGCGTAAGAGTCAGATATCATTACCAAATGCGTCATTACAGCGCGCTGCTCGCGTTTATTGAAAACGCAATGGAACACCCGGCGATTTTGTATGATAAAATCGAACTTAAAGTGATGCAGGCTCTTTCTTTCTATCAGTTTAAACGTTACAATGAAGCCGTTTCCGTGCTTACNGACGCTTATGATCTTGCAAAATCAAATAAACTAATAGCNNTGTTTGTCCAGTTCGCCAAAGATATGCGCACGCTCAGCTCCGCGGCTCTTAAAGATAATTCGTGTTTGATACCAAAAAAATGGCTTGAAGATATAAATCATAAATCGTCAACTCTCGCGAAAAGAAAAGCGAAAATGATATCGGATTACAGGCTCGCTAACAATCTGGAGAAAGGAATCAGGCTTACAGAACGGGAAATTATTATACTAAAAGATCTTTCTGACGGGCTGTCGCGCACTGAGATTGCGTCCAGNAGAAAACTNTCCGTTAATACGGTAAAAATGACAATTAACATTATTTATGATAAATTGGGCGTGTTCAGTATGCCCGAAGCAATTCGTATCGCGGAGGAGAATAAAATCATTTAACGTTTTAGACGTTTATGCCGATTTCACGTCAAATTTAGGCCAATTTCCGCTTGAAATCTCAGAAAAACTCATTTCTTCAACTTGTTCTTGAAGCCATATTATTAACTGCGATCCCGCCTCATATTCAAATGATTCGAGTTGCTCCATGATCTTGTCTACCCTTGCCATATCATATTCCACGCAGGCTTCGCGCAGCTCCTTTAATAACGCAGGATCAGGTTTTGATATTAAAGGTTTTTTACGTTCGTTATTTACTATATCAAGAGCGCCGCTAATTGACTTTAAAAGATTTTCCATTATAACAATAAANGANGCATTTTCAGCTAACACCTGCTCTTTCATCCCGGCTTTTGCTAAATGTTCCAGATGTTCGGCCGCGGCTCCCGTCTGCGCCGCTCCAATNCCGTAACTTGATCCTTTTATTCCATGAACCGCAATGGCGTAATNCGCCAAGTTTCCGTCCTCAAGATATTTTTTAAGNTTTTTAAGAAGCGGCCGCGTATTTACAACATAGGATTTAAGCACCTTTATATACACGTCTTCATTNCACGCGAAACTCTCAAGCTTTGANTCAAGGTTTATGCCGTCTATTGTNACCCCGCGTAAACGTTTTATATGAGGATTATTTTTTCCTTCCATGCCGGAAACCTCCTTTTGATTTCCAGAATTATCTTCCATTTCCTTTTCTCCTATAAAATTATTTTTTCTAACCCAGTGGCGCAAAACCGAGTCCAGCCGGATCATGTCTATTGGTTTTGATATAAAAGCCTGAAACCCGCTCTTTAAAAGCATTTTTTCATTACCTTCAACAGCGTTAGCTGTCAACGCGATTATCGGAACATTCTTCGCGTAATCCGTGCCAATCTCAGAGCGGATAATATTCATCGCCTCTACCCCGTCCATTTCCGGCATCATGTGATCCATAAACACAGCGTCATAGCGCGTCTCCTCCGCACGGATCATATTTACAGCCTGCCGCCCGCTTAAAGCGCAATCCACACACAGCCCATACGGAGTCATCATTCCTTTAGCGATATCAAGATTTACCTGTATATCGTCCACAACAAGAACGCGTGCGTAAGAAAGATCCTCCCTTTTAAATCCAGCGCTTTGTGCGCGTTTAATATCTGTAAAACGCGCGTTCATAAGATTACAGGCTGTTTCCAATCCTATTGGAATATTAGTCAAGAATTTTTGCCTGATTCTTACCGAAATTGTCAAACCTTTGCCGTATTCGCTTCTTACAGTAATAGTGCCGTCCATCATCTCGACAAGATGCTTTGTTATTGATAAACCTAATCCAGTGCCTTCTGTTTTACGGTTTGTCTGCGCGTCCACCTGTGTGTAATCTTTAAAAAGTTTTGGAATATCTTCTTTCTTTATCCCCATCCCGGTGTCTTTAACCTCGGAAACAAGCCAAATGCTGTCTCCGTCCCGTTCAAAAGATATTATCCAATCCACTTCACCTGCATTTGTATACTTGAACGCGTTGGAAAGAAGATTATTAAAAATTTGTTTAATGCGGAGATCATCGCCAAAAAGCCGCACAGGCAGGTTCTCATCGACCGTTAGCTGAAACACTATAGGNTTTTCTCCTATGCGTACNATATTNAGCGATACGATATCATTTATAAAAGTCGGNGTTTCATATTCAACAGGATGCAGTTCAAATTTACCGGATTCGATTTTTGAAATATCAAGGATATCATTAACAATACCNAGCAGCGTCATCCCTGAACTGTGTATGTTACCGAGTTTTTCCTCAATGCCGCTCCATGCTTCTTGCGAAGGCGTTTCTTTCGCGTTTAGAATAATTTCAGATAACCCGATCACGGCGTTAAGCGGCGTACGCATTTCATGGCTCATATTCGCGAGGAAACTGCTCTTGGCGCGGTTGGCTTCCTGCGCTTCCTTCAGCGCGGCTTTCAGCTCCGTTTGAAGCCTGCGCGTTTCCTCCATCATTCTGTTATGTTCCCTCAAATCTCTCGCGTAAGCGGCGACAATAAAATCATTGTCTTTTTCTATACGGACAAATGTTATGTGACATGGAACAGGCGTGCCGTCAGGCATCTGATGCATCCATTCAAAATAATTTCTGCCNTCCTGAAAAGTTTTGAAAATAAGGCTCATCGCCAAATCCCGCGAATACCAGCCGTTACTTTGATATTCNGGAGAGAGATTGTAGAATTGATTTAAAAAATCCAGTTTACTTTTCATGCCGAATGTTTTAATTGTCTGCTCGTTACAGTCAAAAAGATTACCGCTCCTGTCCCATAACATGGAGCAAATGGGCGTCGCGTCCATCATGAGCTTTGTCATTTGATGCGCTTCCATAATTCTTTCAGTCTGTAAACTGTTAATTTTATTTAGCTCTTCAAGACGATGATTCTGCTCGGCGATTTTATTATACGGTTTTGCTATCTGCCCGGAACAAATGACAGCGATGGCGGCCGCTACNGCAAAGAAAATGNCNGCTAATATTAACAGCCTCTTTTGCAGTTTATCAACCAGATTCTCATGCATGGGAACGCTTAATCCAATATACCAGCCTGTTTCCGAAGCGTTAACTTTCGCGTAAGCGCACTGGTATTCAATGCCGCCAATGAAATAATTTCCAAGTCCTTTATCGCTTTCCATCATCTCGCTTAAAATATTAATTGAAGCCTGCGGATTAAAAGACCCTTGAGCATTAACNAAATCNGCGCGGGAAGCGACAAGNTCCGGCATAAAATGCGCGATTACNGTTCCGTATTCATCAAGCATGAAAATGCTTCTTGTATCGCGCAGAATATATTTTTCAAATAAATCTGAAAATATCATTCCGGAAATTGTTACGGAAAGAATACGCTCATCTTCCATCGGCGTAACTATATGCAT
>WQRT01000039.1 GCA_009786625.1 Treponema sp. | reverse complement strand
CACAAAGAACATATCAAACTTAAGCTTCACTGTAACACATCGCAGGAACTGCGGCAGCTTGCCATTGAATGGACAAATCAAATGGGATAATTTTGAATATCAAGCCTTGTTATCTGGTTATCTTGATCGAATCAAACCACATTTGAGCGCCGCGCATATCTTCGTGTTCCGAGACAAACTCAAGCCGGTCTACCCTTTCCCACGAGAATTCATTTCGTGGTTGAACCCACTGATCTTTCGAACTAACCCATGCTCCATGCTCGCACATTTCTGAAAAAGGTATTCGCACAAGATGCCATTGACCGTCAGGCGGCAGAATATTTTCATCTATCGTGTAACGGAGCCGCCACGGAATTTCGCTGTCTGTTTCAGTGTTTACAAAACGCACATCAAAGCGGGCGTTTCTGCGGACGCCGCCGCGCGTCCTTGCCATAAACTCAAGACAGCCGTTATCTGATATTTGCCTGAAGTCATTATCGGTAAAATTGAAAAAGAACGCGTTGTACTGCGCGGGGTTTCCCCATCTTACCGCGAACTCCCCGTTATATGAATTAGTATCATATAAACTGAAATCCATATTGTTTCCCCAGTTACCGGCAGCCGCAACGCGCGGTTCGGGATAATCGTCAAAGATGGTAAAGCCCGATGTAAACGGCTGAGGTTCGCGTTCAATCTGTAAGGGAGGCGTAAACCCAAGAGCGCGGACAACATCAACATTTAAATCATGGTTAAAACTTCCGGTCACGCGTTTAAATATGCCGAATCCTCCGTAGTAGTCCCAGCTTGTCCATGAAATATTCCTATTAACAAGAGCGCTTGTCACATACTGATACCATCTTACGCGGTCATTCTGAGCGCTGTTCCTCATTAACACGCCGAACTCTCCGCAGAAAACAGGGACATCTCTTTCAAGCGCGAATGTAACGGCCTTGTTAAGAGTAGAGCTTAACGCCTGAGTCGATGCGTCCCTCGCGTAACTGTGGTTAAGCGAGCCGTCAATCCATGTGCCTCTTAAGTCCGCGGGTATGGGAGGAAGCCGCATCGGATCGCACGGAAAAGGTAAATTAAAAAGACTTGTTAAATGCGGCGGATCTCCCCAATTCGCGCCTTGATGCGTAAACAAATAAGGATCGTAAAAGTGAAATGTATAAATTAAATTGTTATCCGTATATACAGGAATTGCAGCTAACTTATTTATGGAATTATATGCTGTGCCTCCGACAATAACCGCGTGTTTTTGATCATAGCGGCGTATTGTATCAACCGCCATTCCTTGAATTATTCCCCAGCGTTCATCGGATATTCCGTGTGGTTCATTTAAAATTTCGTATATCACATAATCGCTTCTATCTCTGTACCTTTGCGCGATCTGCGCCCAGACAGGAAGCAGAATTTGATCGACATTTTCGCTTGTCGCAAGCACGGGATCAAAAGAATGATTATCAATGATGATATAAAGTTCATACTGCTCTGCCCAATCAACCGCTCTGTCAAGAAATCTTAAAAAAAGCGGATCGAATGTATAGCTAGGCGCGCCGCTTGTCATACTGTGCATCTTTACAGGCAGCCGAATCACATCCGCGCCGAGGCTTTTTACATCAGCGAAATCCTGCTCAGTATATTTTGTAAAAGGAATTGCCCCCGGAGAATCCGCTTCAAACCACCCGGAAAAATTCACCCCTCTAGAAAAAGGCGTACTGCGTAAAGCCGCCGTGACATCGCCTGTTTCCACCAAAGGCGGCTGCGCTCCCGAACCGCTCTCAACAGAAGAAGAAGCAGTATTACAAGCCCCCAAAACAACAATAAATATTAAATAAAAATTTTTCACACCTAACTCCTACCCCTTGAAAGTACGCCTGAATACTAATACTACTATATGAAAAAACATAGAAAAATGATATAATCATTTTATGATAAAGAAAATTAATAATCCGATACAAAGCGGTTTCTATCCCGACCCTTCAATTTGCAGAGCAGGTTCCGATTTCTATCTTGTAAACTCGACATTCGCTTACTTTCCGGGACTCCCTATTTTTAAAAGCCGCGATCTTGTTCACTGGAAACAGATAGGTAACGCGATAGACAGGCCGGGACAGTTGTGCTTTGACAAACATAAAATTTCGCAGGGACTTTTCGCGCCTACTATCCGCGAAAATAACGGCATGTTTTATATCCTTTGCACATTAATTAACACAGGCGGAAATTTTATCATAACAGCGAAAGACCCCGCAGGCCCGTGGTCAGACCCTGTCTGGCTTAAAGGCGCGGACGGAATTGACCCTTCGATCTTTTTTGATCCAAACGGCACAGTCTGGTACTGTGGAACCCGCGCCGCTCCTGAGGGACAAGCGTATCAGGGTAACTACGAAGTCTACATAATCGAAATTGATCTCGCACTTCTCGCCGAAGGAAAAAATCCGCTTAAGGGAGAAAGTAAAGGCATCTGGCGCGGCGCGCTTCGTGACGTTATCTGGCCTGAAGGACCGCACATCTATAAAATTCAGGATTACTATTATCTCCTTCATGCCGAAGGCGGAACCGGAATAGATCACGCCGTCTGCATCGCAAGGGCAAAAGATATCCGCGGCCCGTGGGAAGGAAAAAGAAGCAATCCGCTTTTGACGCACAGACATCTTGGAAGACGCGCAAGCATAATTAACGCGGGTCACGCCGATATTGTCGATGACAAAGACGGAAACTGGTGGATGGTTCTTCTCGCCTCCCGTCCGTATAACGGAGTATGCCCCCTCGGGCGCGAAACATTTTTCGTCCCCGTAAAATGGGAAGGCGCATGGCCTTATATCGCGACAGAATCAGGAATGATCGAAGAACAGATTGAAATTAACTGTGATGAATCAGCGGCCTCAGGTGAATGGCGCATCGAAAGTTGCTGCGATCATTTTACCGATAAACTGCCTTTGCATTGGCTAACGCTCAGGATGCCTGTTAACGAAAAAGATATTGCGTTTAGCTTAACCGAAAGAAAAGGCGTTCTGCGGCTTTACACAAAACCGGAAACAATGCGCGGCAATGGTCATCCTGCGTTCGCGGGAAGAAGGATCCGGCATAAGGACTGGGCGTTCACTGTTTCTTTAGAATTTTCCGCCAAAGATAATAACGAGGCGGCAGGGCTTGTTCTTCTTCAAAGCGAAGATTTCATGTACCGCCTTGAATGCTGCCTTATAAACGGCAAGCAATCAATACGCCTTGTTAAAGCCGCAGGTAAAGATGACGAGGTTCTTTATACCGGGGATTTCCCCGGCGGCGGAACTCCTTTCGTGTTTGCCGCCGTATGCGAAGATATGAAAATATCATTTTTCTACGGCTGTGATAAATACTCTCTTACCTGCATTGCGGATAACGCTGACGCGCGCATACTCAGCACGGAATACGCCGGAGGGTTTGTAGGCTCCATCGCCGGAGTATTCTCTTCAGCTAACGGTAAAATATCTGATAATTACGCCGATGTTTTATGGGCGGAGTACCGGGGTATTTAATGATCAATTTATTATCGCCGCTTATAAGCGATTCAATGATAATACAGCGGGACTTCCCTTTCCCGCTTCGCGCAGGAAAAAAATTTACCGCCGTCTTTCTTGGAAAAACTTACGAAGCCAAAGAAACGGATGGAAAATGGCTCGTAACGCTGGATCCTGTAAGCGCAGGCGGCCCGTTTGAAATGGAAATCTCCTGCGATGAAGGTTCCTTTAAAATAAAAGATATTTACTCAGGAGATCTCTGGCTGTGTTCGGGACAAAGCAACATGGAATTGATGATGGACCGCCTCCGTGACGATTACGGCGAGGAGTGGGATTCATTTAACGTTCCTAACCTCGCGCCGATTATAAGGCAGTTTAAAGTTCCGCAGGAATGGGATTTTTCAGGACCCCGCTTTGAACTGACAGGCGGAAGCTGGCTTACAGCCTCAGAGCCTGTATTAAATCAATTTTCCGCGACGGCGTGGTTCTTCGCGAAAAATCTCTACCAAAAATACCGCGTTCCAATTGGGCTTATAGGCGCGGCGTGGGGCGGCACTATGATTGAAACATGGATGAGCGAAGAAGCGCTTGCCGATTTTCCGCAGATAATCGCCGAAGGTAAGCAGTACGCCGACCCTGTAAAGTGCAAAGAAATTGCGGATAACACAAGCGGCGCGATAGAAAACTGGGAAAAAAACCTTTCTCGTGAAGATCTTGGAAGAGCGCAGAATTGGCAGAGCGTTGAAACGGATATTTCATCATGGAAGGAAATGTCTCTTCCGGGTAATTTTNCAAACGCCGCGGATGAAACGCCCGAACTTAAAAATTTCTGCGGATCAATCTGGCTTGTAAAGGAATTTGANGCGCCTAACGGCTTTATAAATAAAAATGTTAATGTATGGCTNGGCACCATTGTAGACGCTGATAAAGTCTTTATTAACGGTGTTGAAATCGGGAATACCGCTTACCGTTATCCGCCTCGCAAGTATAGCTGTAACGGATTAATCAAACAGGNGAAAAACCNCATTACAATAAGGGTAACGTGCGTCGGCGGCGAAGGAAGCGTTACAGATGACAAACAGTTTAANATATTTGCNGATAACAGCTCTGTAGAATTAAGAGGTAAATGGAAATATAAAATCGGCGCGGTTACAAACACCCGCCCGGGTGAGTTTTTCTTTCAGCGTTATCCGATGGGCAATTTTAACGCGATGATTGCTCCTGTATTAAAATTCCCTTTAAAGGGGGTTATCTGGTATCAGGGTGAATCAAACGAGGCAAATCCGCATAATTACGCGAAACTTTTTGAAAAAATGATTCAGGACTGGCGGAAAAGAAACAGGGAGGATCTTCCCTTCATGTTTGTTCAGCTTCCGATATTTCAGATCGCATCTGACAATAACGAAAATTGCCGCTGGCCGATACTCCGCGAAGCGCAGNCTTNNGCNCTCTCTATTCCGTTTACAGGCATGGCTGCCGCGCTGGAAGCAGGTGAATGGAATGACATACACCCCATTAATAAAAAAGATGTCGGTTACCGCCTCTTTCTCGCGGCTGATAAAGTTTTATTCGGCGCGGAAAACACTTCACCGGGGCCGATGCTTGATAAAATCAGAAATGAGAAACATGGAATTATAAATAATAAAAAGGTAACTCTTTACTTTAGTAATTGCGGCGGCGGATTAATAATAAAGGATTTTTCACCGAAAGCCGCGCAAACTAACACTAACATAAATAAAGATACCGCGCCGGTACCTTATTTATCTGTTATCGGAAGCGAAGGTCAGTTCAGGCTTCCAATTACGATAGAAGAAAAAGACTGCATCAGCGTTGATGTATCTTCCGTAAAAAATCCTGAGAGAATTCTTTATGCATGGGCTGACAACCCGCGGGACAGGCAATTATATAACAGCGAAGGGCTTCCTATGATACCCTTTAGAATAATTTTAAATAAGGATGGAAAAAATGTTTGACGCAGAAAAAACAAAGAACGAGATTATCGAATGGATCAAGGACTATTTTGAAAAGAACGGACCCGGTTGCAAGGCGGTAATCGGTATTTCAGGCGGAAAGGACAGCTCTGTAGTGGCTGCCCTATGCGTGCAGGCTCTCGGTGTTGACAGGGTATTCGGCGTTTTAATGCCGCAGGGGGAGCAGCATGATATTGATTACTCAAGAGAGCTTGTTTCCCACCTTGGAATAAAAAGCGCTTGTATTAATATTAAAGACGCTGTAAACGCGCTGACAGCGGATATCGAAAAGGGAAATCTTACACCTAACAGACAGGCTATTATTAATATACCGGCGAGAATCAGGATGACAACAGTTTACGCCGTATCTGCCATTGAAAACGGACGCGTCGCCAATACGTGCAATTTAAGCGAGGATTACGTCGGTTACGCGACAAAATTCGGCGATGCCGCGGGTGATTTCAGCCCTCTTTCCAGCCTGACGGTTACTGAAGTTAAAGCCGTCGGCAGAACGCTTAATCTTCCTGCGAAGTTAGTCGACAAGCTGCCTGAAGACGGCCTTTCGGGTTTAAGCGATGAGGATAACCTCGGCTTTACATACGATGTCCTTGACAGGTACATACGGGAAGGCGTNTGCGAGGATGCGGTTATCAANGGAAAGATTGANAAACTTCACGCGATTAATTTACATAAACTCCTTCCGATGCCCTCTTATGTTCTNAAAAAGGGTTAAAAATTGCAAAAAATAAAACTTTAGCTTACAATTGAAAAAAGGAGAAATTATGTCAAATAGCTCACCTGAAAAGAAAACCGCAAATCCGGGTCCTCTTGGACTTTTAGGTTTCGGCATGACAACTGTTTTATTAAATCTTCACAATGCGGGGATCATCGAGTTATCCATTGTGATCGTTGCTATGGGTTTGGCTCTAGGCGGATTGGCGCAGATTATCGCCGGAGTCAGCGAACTTAGGGTAGGCAACACCTTCGGGGGTACAGCATTTACAGCTTATGGTTTATTCTGGTGGTCATTATGCCTCATTTGGATAAATCCTTTTAGCGCTGTGATTAATCCCGCGGATAATATTTCCATGGGTTATTATCTTGTTTTATGGGGTGTTTTCACATTTTTTATGTTTCTTGGAACATTATCGCATAACACGATCACAAAGATTGTATTTTTATCATTAGCGGTTTTATTTTTCCTTCTTGCAATCGGCGATTTTACAGAAAATAATCACGTAAAGATAGTCGCGGGTTTAGTTGGTATTTTCTGCGGATTATCGGCAATCTATTCAGCCATGGCTCAGGTAGTAAACGGAGAACATGGAAGAAAAATCTTTCCGACATAACCGTTTTTAATAATGCTTAAGTTCCTGTGACAGCTTGTTTGATCAACGCCTGTAAATCAAGTGCAGTATAATATCGGGATTTTTACTTAATATTGTTTCCACGGCTAAATGCGCGTACGTTCAATAAGTGGTAAAATCCCGGCGTTTATATTACAATACCGTATGGATTCAATCATTCTGGCATCGGGATCGCCGCGCAGGAAGGAATTTTTCAAGCTGCTTGGTATTCCGTTTAACGCGGTTCCCGCTGATATTGATGAAAGCATTACAGCTAATACAGACGGCAAAAGATTCTCAAGTGAACTCGCCTTAAAAAAGGTTGAAAAAGTATTAAGTGACGCGCGCGCAAATCCTCCTGCATGGATATTCGGCGCAGATACAGTGATAGAAGCTGATAACAGGATTTACGGGAAGGCGGAGAACCGAGTTGAAGCCGCCGCGATGCTGCGTTATTTATCGGGAAAACGGCATCAGGTGATAACCTCAATGGCGCTTTACAACAGGCGTGAAAATAAAACAGACTGCCGAAGCGTTTGCTGCGGTGTCATTTTCTCGCCCTTAACGGACGCGGAAATTGAATGGTATCTTGACACTAACGAATGGCAGGGAGCCGCCGGCGCCTACCGTATTCAGGGAATCGCCGCTTGTTTTATCGACAGTATAGAAGGCTCCCCAAGCAATGTAATGGGCTTGCCATTAAGAGATTTTTATGTCATGCTGAAAGATAACGGCTACGATTACGGCGCTTGAGCGCCCATGTAGCTGAATTTCCGTGGAGCGATCTTAAATAGAATTTACCGCGAGAAACACGAATTAGTTCCTTCGGAACACATACGAACCTGCCGTAAGGCAAATAATTATGTTCGTGTGGGTCGTGTGGTTAGCGGCAAAAAAATGATCCCTTCAGCGAGATATAGTGATGGATGGGTTTTCTCATGCTCGAGGAACCCGATGTTAGGAGGAAATTTTGGCTGTTGTAACAATGAAAAATCTCCTGGAATCAGGAGTACATTTCGGCCACCAGGTGAAACGCTGGGATCCCAGGATGAAAAAGTACATCTTCGCGGAAAGAAACGGCATTCACATCATCGATCTGCAAAAGACGATTCAATCAATCAAGGACGCGTACGAAGCGGTGCGTAAAACCGTCGCGGCCGGAAAAACCGTGCTTTTTGTAGGAACCAAGAAACAAGCCCAGCAGGCCGTCCAGAAAGAGGCGGAAAGATGCGGCATGTACTATGTAAACAACCGCTGGCTCGGCGGAATGCTTACCAACTTCGTGACAATTAAAAAATCGCTTCTCCGCCTCAAAAAACTCGAGAAAATGGAAGTCGACGGCACCTTTGAAAATCTCACAAAAAAAGAGATCGCCGCTCTCGGCAAGGAACGGATTAAACTCCAGAAAAACTTAGGCGGAATAAAGGAAATGAAGGAACTTCCCGGAATCCTTTTTGTGATCGACACGCGTAAGGAAGCCATCGCCGTCGCCGAAGCGCAGAGGCAGGGCATCCCGATTGTTGCTGTTGTTGATACAAACTGCAATCCCGACGGTATCAACTTTCCAATCCCCGGCAACGATGACGCGATCAGAGCGATTACCCTCTTTACGCAGATCGTCGCTAACGCGGTTGTGGAAGCTGACAATGAAGTGGGGCTTAAAATTATCGAAACCCTCGGAGACGAAGATGAGGACATGGAAGGTCTTTTAAACGACGCGTCAATGAAAGAAGAAGACCGCGAAATCGACATCGAAAAATACACGACCGAAGAAGCCTACAGAGCTGCCAAGGAAGATGAAAAAGTAGATGAAGATGAAGCAGGCGATCAGATTCAGGTCGATGAAGATAAAATTTATAACGATGAATAATTTTTTAAAACTGAAGTTTTAAAAACGTAAGGAGTATATAATGGCTGAGATAACAGCAAGCGATGTAAAAAAGCTCCGGGAAAAAACCGGGGCTGGGCCGATGGAATGTAAAAACGCTCTTGTTTCGACAAACGGCGATTTCGCGGCGGCGGAAAAAATATTAAAGGAAAAAGGTCTTGCGGCTCTTGAAAAAAGAGTCGGCCGCGCGACCAACGAAGGGAAAATTTTCGTAAAAACAAAAAGCGGCGGTTCCTGCGCGGTTCTTGTCGAGCTTAACGCCGAAACAGACTTTGTCGCGAGAAACCCCGAGTTTATCGAGCTTGGCGGCATGATCGCGGATAAAGCGCTTGAAAAAGGAATTGAAACGCCGACAGACGAATTAAACGGCATGGTAACGGAACTCGCCACAAAGATCCGCGAGAACATGGGTCTAAAGAGGCTGCGTTTGGTAAAAGCCGCCTCAAACGAATATATCACGCAGTATATCCACGGAGACGGAGCTATCGGCATAGTTGTAAAATTCGAGTCTGATAAACCTGAGATCTTTACGAACGATGATGTCAAATCGTTTATCTTCTCTCTCGCTCTTCATATAGCGGCGTTTAATCCGTATGCCATCAACCGCGAAAAAGTTGATCAGGATTGGCTTAAAGAACAGGAAGGCATTTTTAAAGTCCAAATGGAGAAAGACGAAAAGCTAAAAGGCAAACCTGAAAATGTTCTTGCTGGAATTCTAAAAGGCAAAGTAACCAAATATTTAAGCGAAATATGCCTTATGGAACAAGGTTACGTGAAAGATGAAAAAATTACCGTAGCTAAAGCAATTGAAGACTGCCAGAAAAAATGCGACGCGAAATTGACGGTAAAAGATTATGTCTATTTTAAAGTAGGCGTGGAATAAGGAGCTGTTATGCAGGAAATTGTTTCTTCATCCTGCGAAGATCGGATGAAAAAATCAACGGCAAGTCTTAAAGAAGGATTTGCCGCCCTGCGGACAGGGAGGGCTTCGGCCGCTCTGTTTGACAGAATACGCGTTGACGCATACGGTGAAAAAACTCCGATTAATCAGGTAGCGAATATCTCTGTTCCCGAGGCGCGTCTTATTGTAATTCAGCCATGGGATAAAGCTCTTATCACGGAGATTGAAAAATCAATCCGCACTTCGGAGCTGTCTTTAAATCCGTCAAATGACGGCAAAGTGATCCGCATTTCAATTCCGCCGCTAACGGAAGAAAGGCGCAAAGAACTTGTAAAGCTCGCGAAGAATCAGGCTGAGCAGTCAAGAGTTGCGATCCGCAATATCCGCAGGGACGGAAATGAAGAGCTAAAAAAATTATTAAAAGATTCAAAGATTACGGAAGATGCGGAATCAAAAGGAGCCGATGAGCTTCAAAAATTAACAGACAGTTATATAAATCAAGTTAATAAAGTGCTCGAAGAAAAAGAAAAAGAGATCATGGAAGTGTAATGGAAAAAGCAATCCCTTCTTTACACGCGGCAAGGTTCCCGGCGCACGTAGGCATCATCATGGACGGAAACGGACGATGGGCGGAAAAGAGAGCGCTTGTCCGTACGCAGGGGCATCTTGAAGGGTTAAAAGCCGCAAAACGCGTTACAAAAGCGGCAAGCGAACTTGGAATTAAATACCTGACTCTTTACGCTTTTTCAACAGAAAACTGGAAACGCACTTCCGAGGAAGTCGGTTTCATTATGGGGCTTATCAAACAATACCTTCGTTCGGAACTGGATTTTAGCAGGCAGAACCGCATCCGCGTCCGGCATACAGGCAATTTCCCGGGACTTCCTCCCGATATACAGAAAGAAATTACCGATACCATTAATGATACTAAGGGCTATGACGGAATGCAGGTTATCCTCGCGTTGAATTACGGCGGCAGAGACGAAATTGTACGCGCCTTAAAAAAATACGTTAAAAACAATCCTGACGCTGATTTCTCGTCCTTGAGCGAAAAAGATTTAACAGATAATCTTGATAATCCTGACATTCCTGATCCGGATCTTATAATTAGAAGCGCCGGAGAATACAGAACAAGCAATTTTTTATTATGGCAAGGTGCCTATTCAGAATTATTTATTTCAGATAAACTTTGGCCAGACTGGGAAAAGTGCGATTTAGAAGCGGCAATTGCCGATTTTCAAAAAAGAGAACGCCGGTACGGCGGCGTAATACAATGCGCTTAGGATAATAATGAAAAAGCTGGTAGAAAGAATAATAATATTTATCATCGGAGTTCCCGCTGTTGCCGCGCTTGTTCTCTTTCTTCCTTTCATGAACAATCTGGCATCAAATATTATAGTCATAATTTTTTCAGGCATCGGAGCGGTTGAGTTTTCCTCCATGCTTGTTAAAAAACAAATTAAAATTTCCATGATAGAAAGTTTTATTTTTGGATCTCTTACTCCTTTGGCGTTAACGCTTTTTATCAGTTTAAATTTTTCAGTCTGGATAATTCCCGCCTTCATCATGTGCGGTTCCCTTTGGGCATTATTATCAAGGGTNTTTTCNCGTTCAACAGAAATTGAAAATATAATGAATCAGATTGGCGGAAGTTTCGCGCTGCTTGTATACCCGGGATTTTTTATGTGCTGGATAGTATTTATGAGCGGCTGGGGAAATCCTGCGGCTATTTTACTGTTTCTCTGCATTACATTCGGCAATGATTCTCTCGCGTGGCTTTTTGGATCGATATTTGGAGAAAAAAACCGCGGAATAGTGGCTGTAAGCCCCAATAAAAGCGCCGCGGGATTTATAGGCGGCATTCTGGGCTCAGTTATTGTAGCGGCAGGCGCGGCTTTATTATTCCCTGAAATTTTCCCGAAATTCGCGG
Source organism: Treponema sp. (assembly GCA_009786625.1). Classification (GTDB taxonomy): domain Bacteria; phylum Spirochaetota; class Spirochaetia; order Treponematales; family Breznakiellaceae; genus WQXQ01. The sequence continues at coordinate 6,304 of WQRT01000039.1, read as the reverse complement.
AACATGGTATTCAAAAATCAAGTCTTGCCGGGTTTGCGTGTCTTCTCGGCATCCTTACAAGTATTGCAGCCTCTCTCGGCGACCTTGCGGAATCGGCAATGAAAAGAAGCTGCGACTTTAAAGATTCTGGAAACCTGATGCTTGGAAGAGGCGGCGTTCTTGATTCAATTGATTCAGTCGCCGCCGCCGCTCCTGTGTTCTATCTTCTCTTCACGATATTTTTCCAATGTTAAAAAAAAAACGCCTTGCCGTTCTTGGGGCGACAGGTTCCATCGGTAAAAGCTCGATTGATATAATTTCGCGTAACAATGAAATGTTTGATGTAGTCCTCCTGTCCGCACATTCAGACCGAAGCGGACTTGAAGAACTTTCAAGGCAGTTCCCGAGCGCCGTTACAGCTCTTACCTCAGGCTCTGATAATCTGTGTGAAATCATAAATGACATAAAACCTGATATAACCATTAATGGCATATCAGGCGCGGCGGGGCTTAAGCCGTCCATTGCCGCAATCAACGCGGGCTCCCGTCTCGCTCTTGCCAACAAGGAAACCATTGTCATGGCGGGTGAATATATTATCGGTCTGGCAAAAGAAAAAAATGTTAACATAATTCCTGTTGATTCTGAACACTCGGCTGTTTTTAATTTAATAAAAAATTATACAGGTTCAATATCAGAAATGATTTTAACCGCCTCAGGTGGGCCTTTTAAAAATTTAAGTTTACATGAAATGGAAAAAGTGACAGTAGAAGACGCTCTTTCCCACCCTACATGGAAAATGGGGCATAAAATTACAATTGATTCGGCGTCGATGGCAAATAAAGGTTTGGAAATAATCGAGGCCTGCCATTTTTTTAATATGCCTTCATCTAAAATAAAAGTTGTTATTCATCCGCAAAGCATCATCCACTCCATGATCCGCCTTTGTAACGGCGTGATTTACGCTCAAGCGTCAAAACCTGATATGCGCCATCCCATTCATGACGCTCTTTTCTGGCCTATGGTAACTCCGTCTTCGCTTGAGCAGCTTAATTTTGATAATCTAACGCTTGATTTTAAAAAACCTGATACTCAAAAATTCCCCATGCTTAAAATGGCTTGGGAGGCGGCGGAAAAAGGCTCTCTCTATCCGTGCGCGTATAATGCGGCAAACGAGATGGCTGCGGCCGCTTTTCTGGAACAAAAAATAAAATTCTTAGATATACCAAAAATAACAGAACACGTTCTTCAATCTGACTGGATGGGAATTCATCTTGATATAGACGCTGTATTAAAAGCCGATGCCGATGCAAGGCAGATAGCGGCAAAAGTAATTAATTCACTTAAACTAAATTCTTAATTCTTTCTCTGTGGTATAAAAAAAAAGAATATGTTATTATATTTCATGGATTATTTATGTTAATTGTAAAGATCGCCCTTGGACTTTTTGGGCTTGGAATTGTTGTTTTTGTTCACGAACTGGGGCATTTTCTGGCGGCAAGGCTTGTTGGAATCGATGTTGAAGCGTTTTCTATTGGATGGGGAAATCCAATAATCAAAAAGAAAATCGGCTCTGTTGAATACCGCCTTGGAATGTTTCCCATCGGCGGATACTGCAAAATGAAAGGCGAGAATGATTACAAAGAATTCTGCGATAATTTTGATAACGGCGTAAAACCGCAGGACGGCTCTTACCTTGCGGCAAGTCCTCCCGCGAGAATCCTTGTATCATTCGCAGGTCCCTTTTTTAACCTTCTTTTCGCTATACTTCTTCTTTCCTTCTTGTGGGGATTCGGCTTTGAGATTAACACTCTGGGTAACAAGATTGTTCTTGCTTCGCAGATATACGGCTCTTCATTTCCTGCTGACGAAGCCGGACTTAAAACAGGCGACAGGATTATTGCAATAGGTTCAAAACCGGTTACCTACTACCATGAGATTCAGGAAAATATAATCCTTAATCCAAATAAACCTCTTCGTATAACTGTCGAGCGTAACGGCGAAATTATTACATTAAATGTTACACCGGCTCTTGATAAGTCAAGCGGCGCCGGAAGAATCGGCGTATCTTTCTGGGCAGAACCCGTGATCGATAACGTAAAACCGCAAAGCGCCGCCAGCCGCGCGGGATTGAAAAACGGTGATGTAATAATTTCAGCTAACGGCTATGACGTTTCAAACAGCGTTGATTTTATGACTGCTAGGCAGGATCGGCAGAATCTTTTTATAGAATATGAAAGAGACGGCATCCGCCTTAAAACTGAAATAAGCGAGGAAGACCTTGAGGGAGAGCTTGGATTCTCGTGGAAATCAATTCAATATCACACAGGGCGTCTTTCAATTCCCGCTGCTGTCGTTAAAGGATTTTCTGAAGGTTATAAAACACTCGTTGTATCATTAAAAAGTTTAAGACTGCTCTTTATGGGAATAGATTTAACAAGCGCTGTATCAGGGCCTGTCCGCATAACGTACATGATCGGAGACATGGCGGCGCAGGGGTTTGGACAGGGATTGGGAACCGCTCTTCGTTCTACTATGGAATTTCTCTCTCTTATTTCTATCGCTCTTTGCGTAATGAATCTCCTTCCCCTTCCCATTATCGACGGCGGCATGATTATCCTTTTTATTATTGAATGGATAAGAAGGAAACCGATACCGCCGAAAGCTATATCGGTTTTTCAAAATTGCGGCATGGTCATAATTTTCGGCTTATTGGTTTTGGCTGTTTTCGGCGATATATTATTTTTTATCCGCCAGTGATTTAAAGGGAGGTTTTATGATAAAAGAAAACATAAAATGCTTTTGCGGATATAATCTGCTTATTGAATATGACGAAGAAATAGATATAGATAAAGAGCCGGATGTTCTTGATAAAATTTTCAGCGGAACTTTCATGTGCTACACCTGCCCTTCATGCGCAAAAATACATAAACCCGAATACAGGGTAATGTTCTTATGGAAATCAAAGAATTATAAACTGCAGGTAATTCCCGAACTTGAAAGAGGCCAATTTTATATAAATAAAAAAGATAATCCGCAGCATGAAACCGTTATCAGTTTCAGAGAAATGTCAGATCGCCTGGCAGTTTTAAAAGACGGTCTTGAACCTGTAGCTGTAGAGACTATAAAGTCATTTATTCTCGCCAAGGCGGAAGAAAATTATCCTGACAATGATATTAATGCATGGTACCACAATTACGGGCCTTCAGGGATAGAGTTCCATCTTGAAGGGTTAAGGCAGGGTGAGATTGCCGTTATGCGAATACCATGTGATTTGTATGACAGAACTCTCTCTGAATATTTAAAGCATCCGAAAAAAAACATCTACGTTTCGCTGCGCGTAAGATCATATCTTTCGGTTCAAAATTTACTGCGTCATGAAGCGTTAAAATGAAAAATACATTGATTATAAAAACCACTGTTATTCTCTTATTATTTTTTTCGGCGGCTCAAGTTTTTTCAAACAACACAGGCGGTCACAGAGGCAGCGTTACGGGCATTTTTCACAGAGGAAACGCGGTATACAGCAGCGCGGAAGATGGTTTTCTTGTAACATGGGACGCAAATCAAAGAACATCTGTCGACCGTTTTCAGCTTACTACATATAAAATTCAATCAATGGTTGTGCATCCTGTTAATAACGAAATTTGTATTATCGAGTCAGGCGATTCATACTATAAAATTTCCGTATGGAACTACGCGGAGAAAAGAAGGCTTTTCTCGGTATTCTCATCATCGCCTGTAACATATATAAATTATTCCGCCGGCGGAAGTTATATAATAGCAGCGAATTTTAACGGCGAAACTCTTGTCCTTCTTGATTCTGTGACAGGAAACATTTATTCAACTCCCGCGATACCGAGAGGCTCTGTCTCTTTCGCGGTCACAGGCCGTGCCGAACGGAATATGCTTATCTATCAGGCGGAACATGAAAATTACGATAACAGATCGGCGTTAGCGGGAAAGATACTCTACCTTGATTTGGTATCACTTTCCGTAACAGGCAGTTTTGAAGCCCCCGGTTTTATGTCAGGCATTATAGCTTTCGGCAATAATCGTTTTCTCGCTGGCATTTCCGCGGAAGGTCTTCTTCTTGTTGACGCAGCCTCAGGGGATTTATTGGACAGCCGCAGCGATACCGCAAGAGATATTCTTCTTAACCCAGATAACGACGGTTTTTTTGTTCTGGAGCAAAGAGGAAATCAAGCGTCTATCTACCGTTACGGTGTGGATAGAGACGCTAAACTTCTTCAAAGGCGGCATGAGCAAATCCAACTTTCTCAAACAGGCCGCGTCAGCGTATTTCTAAACAGCGATTCATTTTATTTCGGCTCCGTCGAAGGCGGCATTTTCCGCCTTGGGCAGCAAAACAGGGTTATGCCTTTTACTTTTAACTATCAACTCCGTATAAAGGATATTGCGGCGGGTGAATCGCACATCGCGGTGATTAACGAAAACGGAGAATTATTCCACCTGCCTCTTGATTACAGAAATATTAACAATTCCACTTCACTTTCATTTTTAAATAAAAATAGCTACAACAGAATAAGCTCTTTTTCATTTCTGGGCCAGGATTATTTCATCCTGTGGCAGGCGGCAAACGTAAATCCGGCGCCGCAGCTTGTCGACAGCCTGTCTAACGAAATTAATCTTGACATCCTTTCAGGCCGTTTTCCGTTACGCGCAATTGCGGCTTCATCAAACAGGCTGCTTACCTTAGATTCAAGAGGCAGTTTAACTGTTAGAAATCTTGATGTTATATTAAACTCAAGCCCGGCCGCGGGAACAGATTATAATTTCTCGTTTACAGGAGCGATAAACGCAGTCTTTATAAACAATGATAATATCGCGCTTAGCTGCAGCGTAATCAGTAATAACAGTCCGTTTATTTCTTTGAATATCCGCACAGGGGAAACCATTTCTTACTTCCATCCGGTACAGGCGGGATTATCCGTGTACCCCGGCGTTTCCGGTTTATTCGCGGCCGCAGCCGAAAGAACTACAGGCGGAATGAACACGTTATTTATCAATCTAAATAATTCATCCAGAATATTTGTATATCACTCGGAAGCGCATTTTTATTCACTTGCGCAGTCATCGGGAAATATCGCCATTTCCTGTGACAGCGAAGGAGCGTTCATTACATCCAGTACCCCGTTTGAAAGAACATCGGGGCTTCCTGTAAGAATACTTGGAAATGATGATTTTTTTATAAGCCTAGACAGCGAAGGCAGCATAACATGGCACGATAATACAACAGGCGCGGTACTCGCCGCCTTCAGCCATTACGGAAACAGGTGGATTTTTACGAGCGGCGGCAGATCAATCGAAAAAAACAGACGTTAATCGTGAGCCGGGTTTCTTCTGACTTTATCTATAGCTCTTGCGACGGCGTCTTTTACACCGTCGGTGTAAGCCTGTTCAGACATTCTCTGAGAAGCGTAAAGCGTTCCGAGTAAAGAGAAACGGTATAACGGCCTGATTGAATTGAGTGTGATCGCGGCAATGTCAACAACACATTCATTACAGCGGCACATATCCTCAGGCTGCGTTTTAAGCTGCAGCTCCAGCTCGCGGATAACAAGATTTTCCGCTTCATTTTTTAAAAGATCAAAATTATAATCGTCAGTAAAAGCCATACACATCTCCGTATAATTGTTGACAGACAGCGTTTAAAAGCCGCCCATCGAGATTATTCCCGCCGTTCACACGGCAGATTAGATATTATATCAAATTTTCGCATAAATATACAAGTGTATTTTTTGTATTATTCTTTTATATCCGCTTCTTTGTTATTACCCGGCTGAGTCTGCTGCGGGTTTATAGCGGTGTGCGGTTTTAATAACGGCGTAAATTTGGCAAATTTGGCGACTAATTGTAGATTGACCACTCCAATAGGGCCGTTTCTCTGCTTCGCGATAATTAGATCAGTCGGGATTAGATCGACAGGTCCGGGTTCTTCTTCCTTTTCCTTTTTACTCTTCTTTGGCAGCACTTTATGCAGGAATAACACCAAATCCGCGTCCTGTTCTATCGAACCAGAATCCCTCAGGTTCGCCAGAGTAGGTACTTCGTTATGAGCATCGCGGTTTAGCTGGCAGAGAACCACAACAGGAATATGAAGCTCCCGCGCAAGGCTTTTAAGCGATCTTGATATTTCTGAGATCTGCTCATAACGCGGTATAAAATTATTTTCATGCCCGATAAGACCCAAATAATCTATAAAGATAATCTCCACTTGATTTTGGGTTCTCATTTTTCTTGCTTGAAACCTGAGATCTAAAAGTTTCATATTTGGCATATCCACGATGTATAACGGCGATTCATA
>WQRT01000038.1 GCA_009786625.1 Treponema sp. | reverse complement strand
AAGACCGAGGCGAAAGAGCTTGGCGATCTTGGAACAGAGCTTGCGTCCAATATGAACGAAACCGCGGCGGCGATAAACGAGATAACTGCCAACATTCAAAGTATCAAAGGCCGCACCATCAACCAGAGCGCCAGCGTCACGGAGACCAATGCCACGATGGAGCAGATCACCATCAACATCAACAAGTTGAACGGTCACGTAGAAAAGCAAACAGCTTCCGTCGCGCAGTCTTCTTCGGCGATTGAACAGATGCTCGCTAATGTTCAATCCGTAACTCAGACTCTTATGAAGAACATGGAGAATGTGAACCAGCTTGAAAGCGCTTCTGAAGTAGGCCGCACAGGACTTCAGGACGTAGCGCAGGACATTCAGGAAATCGCGCGCGAATCAGAGGGCTTGCTGGAGATTAACGCGGTAATGGAAAATATCGCGAGCCAGACAAACCTGCTTTCAATGAACGCAGCCATCGAAGCCGCNCACGCCGGAGAAGCCGGTAANGGATTCGCGGTAGTCGCCGATGAAATTCGTAAGCTCGCGGAAAGCTCATCCGANCAGTCAAAAACGATCAGTACGGTGTTAAAGAAAATAAAAGGATCCATCGANAAGATTACGCAGTCAACGCAAAGCGTTCTTCAAAGATTTGAAGCCATCGACAAACACATTAGGACGGTGTCGGATCAGGAAGAGAACATCCGTAACGCGATGGAAGAACAAGGACAGGGCAGCAAGCAGATACTCGAAGCGATCGGAAACCTTAATGAACTTACGCGTCAAGTAAAGGGCGGTTCAAATGAAATGCGCGAAGGATCAAGCGAAGTAATAAAAGAAGGCAAGAACCTGGAAATTATTACCCAGGAAATCACCGGCGGCATGAACGAGATGAGCACCGGCGCGGAGCAGATCAACGTCGCTGTACACCGCGTTAACGATCTGACCGTGACAAACCAGCAGAAGATTGACATATTGACGAAAGAAGTCGCGAAGTTCAAGGTCGAATAGTCAACAAAAAAACAAACAAAGCCTGACTGCCGAAAGAGGTCAGGCTTTTTTTACGATCTTTCCCCATGTATCACGCAGACCGACAGATCTGTTAAACACCGGCTTTCCGCCCGATAAATCCGAATCGCGCGTAAAGTAGCCAAGCCGTTCAAACTGAAATGCTTGCCCTATCTGTGCGCCCGCAAGCGCGGGTTCGCCCCACGCGTTTGATAATATTTCCAGCGAATTGGGATTCAAGTTATCGGTGAATTCACCGGGGGTACCGTCCGCGCGGGGTGTAATTTCCATCGGGCGTTCAACTTTAAATAAATTATCGTAAAGACGCGCTTCTATTGGTACGGCATGCGCCGCGCTGACCCAGTGGATCGTGCCTTTTACTTTTTTATTATCTAAGGCGGCGCTGCCGGCGGCATTTCCGCCTTTTGTTTCGGGATCGTAAACGCAGCGGACTGCGGTTATATTGCCGTCTGCGTCTTTATCAAAACCTGTGCAGGTTATAATAAACGCGTAACGAAGGCGCACGGAATTACCGGGGAAAAGGCGGAAATACTTTGGCGGCGGCGTCTCTTCAAAATCTTCACGCTCGATCCACAGCTCGCGCGAGAACGGCGTTTTCCGTGTTCCTGCCGACTCGTCCTCGGGATTGTTTACAGCGTTAAGCTCTTCGGTTTTCCCTTCTTCCCAGTTCTCAATGATTAGTTTTAACGGCCGCAGAACCGCCATCACGCGCAGGGCGCGTTTGTTTAAATCTTCACGGAGGCAGTATTCCAAAAAGGCAATGTCTGCCATGCTGTCTGTTTTCGCGATGCCGATCTGCGAAATAAAACTGCGGATCGCTTCCGGCGTATAACCGCGGCGGCGGAGGCCGGCGATTGTAGGCATCCGCGGATCATCCCAGCCTGAAACATGATTATTTTTTACCAGTTTTAAAAGCAGCCTCTTACTCATAATGGTATAAGACAGGTTAAGACGCGCGAACTCAATCTGACGCGAAGGAAAAACTTCGGCTTCGCGGATAAACCAGTCATAAAGCGGACGGTGTATTTCGTACTCAAGCGAACAGAGCGAGTGGGTAATACCCTCTTTCGCGTCTGAAAGCGGATGCTGGAAATCGTACATGGGATAGATACACCATGCGCCTCCCGTGCGGTAATGATGCTCGCGCCTTATGCGGTACATTACAGGATCGCGCATAATCAAATTAGGATGGGTCATATCGATTTTCGCGCGGAGCGTTTTCGCGCCGTCCGCGTATTCGCCTGCGCGCATCTTCGCAAAGAGTTCAAGATTTTCCCCGATGGAACGATCCCTGTAAGGGCTGTTTTTCCCTGGCGGCGTTAACCGGGTAGAAGATTCGGTAAAATTATTTTTATCGGCGGCGGCGGTTCCGCGGTACTCGCTCATTTCGGTATCGCTCAAATCATCAACATAAGCTTTCCCTTTTTTGATGATCTTTACCGCGAGATCGTATAAATATTCGTAATAATCCGAAGCGTAGTACTCGCGGTCTTCCCAGTCATATCCCATCCATTTNATGTCGCGCTTTATAGCCTCGACATAGGAGATATCTTCTTTTTCCGGGTTNGTNTCGTCAAAACGNAGATTGCATTTACCGCCGAAATTTTCCGNCATGCTGAAGTCGATTTGGAACGCCTTGCAATGGCCGATGTGCAGCCAGCCGTTCGGCTCGGGAGGAAAGCGCGTAAGCACACGATTAAAACGCCCGGACGCAAGGTCTTCTTTAATAAATTCGCTAATAAAATCCGAACGGGAACCCCCGGCGCTGTCAGTCCCGGCGGAACCGTTCTTCTCAGTATTGATCATAATTATTCCTTAATTGATATTTGATGCCGCAGTTAAATTAAAAGTTTTAGTTTTACGGCACGCCTATTAAAAATTTGTCAGATAACACAAACCCAGCAGTAAAAGCGCCCACGAAGCTTTATCATTGCCTATCTCATTTAACAAATCGAGCCTGCTGCCGTACCACCAGAAAAGCCCCATCTGCGCGTCTATACGGAAAGTGTACTCGGAAAAATCACCTTTCTCGCTTTGAGCGCCGAACAGAAGGTACGCAAGCTCATCCAGAATCGAACTGAACTGCCCGATGGATTTCGCGAAATCACCCTGCTCTATCGTCATCATAAAGGAAGGTACTTCATCCTGAAGGGTATTTTTGCGGATTTCATCGTGTTTTTCCACCCATGTTTTTTTAATTAAAAGATCGAGATTAAGCTGGAAATGCTCAAGGAACTTTTGCAATTCTCCGCTGTTATTGTCAAGCGCGAGAAGACGCTGATACTCAACGCCGATTCCGAGAGCTTTGGCATATTCCCCGATTGCTTTTAAATCCGGCCTCTGCCCCTTCGAAAACCCGTTCTTTGGGAACAGGCGTTCCGCTGCCTTGCGGTAGTCGCCGGGAACCGTAAAGTTAAAAGATGAATGATCTCGATTCATAAGACTACGATGAAGAGAAATTTAAAATTAGTCAAGATTGTTTAAATAAAATTTTACAGCCCGCACGGTAGATGGAAAGGCGAATTGACTGTAATCAATTTCTTCCGGCTTAAGAAAGACGATCCCGGCAATCTCACCCGGTTCAGGGTGCAGATCTTCAGGTCTTAGACCGGGCGCTTGAACATAAAAATACATATCACAGGTATTGTAATTAATACCCTTATACTCGTAAACATTGGGAAACGAGGCGAACAGGCGGAAAACATCGCTTAAAATTTTTCCTTCGGGAACAGGCGGCATCCAGCCCATCTCCTCCCGCATCTCGCGGTAAAGCCCTTCAAAAACGCCTTCACCTGCATCGACAAAGCCGCCCGGCAGATCAAGTTTACCGGCAGCCGGTTCCTTGCCGCGAATCATGAAAACCAGCTTCTCAGGCAGCTTACCACGCAGGATGTCTGTTAAATCCACTCCTGCTTCAACTTCCGGCACGCTGATAAGGCAGCCTGTCGCGGCGGCTATATTGTGATAATAAGTAAAACCGCAGTCAGGGCANAGGAAAAATTTACCTTCGNTAAAAGTAATNTTTTTAGAAGAGCATGACGGGCAGAAATTGAACATGGTCTAATATAGCATGTTTTATAACTTTCTGCACTAATTTACATAATTTCTTGTTATCAATATAATGAAACTATGGAATTAAAAAGNAATTTAAAGGTGAGAACCTACGAATGTGACAGNTATAACCACGTTAACAACGCGAATTATTTACATTANCTTGAATACGCGCGTTTTGAATTTTTAAAAGCGGTCGGTTTTGATTACGATAAGGCAATCAAGTCAGGCTACGGAACCTACGTTACGCGCATCGAAATAAATTACAAAAGACCGGCTTTTACAGACGACGAACTTGAAATAAGATCTAAACCGATCAAGAAGGGCGCAGTCAGCGGCGTGATGGCGCAGGAAATCTGGCGCGGAGAAGAAATGATAATAGACGCAAAAGTAACATGGGCTTTTGTTGACTCAAGAGGAATGCCGGTGAAGATCCCGCCTGAGTTTGATGTGCCGGGGATGAGGCCGGACTAAATCAGCTATAATTAAAAATACTTAAGTCTATTTCTTTTTACGGCTGCTCTTGCGGCTCTTTTTTTCTTCCTTGCATTTTCTGGCTTTTATTAATGCCGCGATACCTTTAATGAAATATTCATCTCCTTCATTATCGTGCCGCATAATGCTGATTTCATTTAGGATATACTCTTTTAATTTTACAGACTCTCTCTCCAAAAGGTTGTCAACATCCTCTTGCCTAATCGCAACTCCATCCATCTTTCTCCTCCTTAAATAATGCTGGTTTTCAGCTTTCGCTCCTTTTCAAAACGGTCTGCGGCAAGTTCAATCAAACGCGTAATCAATTCCGTGTAGGATATGCCGCTTGCTTCCCACATTTTCGGAAACATACTGATCTTTGTAAAGCCGGGCATTGTATTAATTTCGTTTACGATGATATCACCGCTGCTTTTCAAAAAGAAGTCTACGCGGGAAAGCCCTTCGCAGCATAAGACCTTAAAAACTTTTACCGCAAGCTGTTGAATACGTTTGGTTGTTTCATCATCAAGTTTGGCGGGGATTTGAATTGCCGCGCCTTTGTCGTCAATATACTTAGCGTCGTAAGAATAGAAATCATGTGACGGAATAATTTCGCCGGGGATGGAAGCGGCCGGCTCATCGTTGCCGAGAACCGCGCACTCAATTTCCCTGCCTTGAATAAATTCTTCTATGATGATTTTTGTGTCGTATAAAAACGCATCTTTAAGCGCGGCGGCATACTCCGCTTCGCAGCGGACTTTACTGATACCGACAGAAGACCCCATGTTCGCTGGCTTTACAAAAAAAGGTGAGACGCCGTCCGTGCCGCATGACAGAGCGGCTTCAACTTCTTTATGCGGCGGAACTTTTTCGCTGCTTTTTAAAACAAGAAATTTTCCGATGGGGATATTTGCATCTCTAAGGAGCCGCTTCATCACATCCTTATCCATGCCGACAGCGGAACCAAGCACATCAGGACCGACATATGGAATGCCTGCGAGTTTTAAAAATCCCTGGACAGTGCCGTCCTCGCCGAAAGGACCGTGCAGAATGGGGAATATTACATCAAGATTAAAATCTCCGGCTCCCTGCGCAGACAGCATGCCGCTGTGTTCCGCGTTTAAAGTAACAGGTTTTCCGTCGGGGTTCAGGCTGATCAAAGACGGATTATCGGTATTGAGCAAAAAACGCGAGGCATCATTCAAAAGCCATCGTCCGTTTTTATCGATCCCGATCAAAACAGGTTCAAACTTCGTCCTGTCAATCGCTTCGTAAACATTTTTAGCAGATAACAGAGAAATTTCATGCTCCGCGGATCGTCCGCCGAAAATTATGCCTACTTTTTTCATGTTAGCGCCCCGTAAGATAACGCCATGGATTTATGCCAAAGCGGATTAAAAAATAAAGCCAGCAAAAACCAAAACCCGCAAGGTGGGTAAGATGGGCGATATTACCACCGGTTCCTGTAAAAATAAAAAATAAAGACAGGATTGTAAAACCAAGCACCATTATAGGGGCGCGCAGCGGAAGTATTCCCCAGATATAAACAATTGCATTAGGAAATAAAACTGCGTACGCGAGCTGCACCGCATAAAGCGCGCCTGACGCGCCGACAAGCGCAACGACAAAATTGCCGGTATAAAAATACACGCCGAAAGAAAAAATACCCGCGAGAATTCCTGTTATAAAATAAAAGAGAAGAAACTCAAGGCTGCCCATCTGCCTTTCCACATGGATTCCAAAAATAAAAAGACCGAGCATGTTAAACAAAATATGACTGAAGCCGCCGTGCACAAACATATATGTAACAAAACTCCAGACCCATCCCTGCAATACCGCGATAGGTATCATCGCAAGGGAATCCGTAATCGACATGATGTACCGCTGCTTGCCGACATCCAGATAAACCGATATTTTTGATCCAACGAGCATCGTAAATGCAAATACGAGAATATTAATACCGATTAACCAATAAACAGCGCCAAAATTTTTGTATTTAAACGGGCGTCTGATAATATTCATTCTTAAAGGATAAAGATATAACAAAAAGAGGTCAATCTGTTAAAGAATACCGCCAATAGTTTCATTTACTATCTGCCTGTATTCCTCAATAGTCTGCGCGTGCACAGCCTTATCCCGAAGCGCCGCGCCGCCCGGAATCCCTTTTGTATAAGCGCAGAACTGTTTCCGCATTTCAAGACAGGCAGCGCGCTCACCGATATCGGCGGCAAGCATCTCTAAATGGCGGAGCGCCGCCGCCATCCTCGCGGAAAACGAAACGTGTACAGCGCCGGGCATCCCGTTCGCGCAAAATTCTGCACTTGATTCTGCACAGGAATCCGCGTCAGCTTCCAGTAAAGAACGAGTTTCTGAAAAAATAAAAGGATTACCCATCGCGCCTCTTGCGAACATAACCGCCGCGCAGCCGGTTTCCAGCAGCATCCGCTTCGCGTCATGCGGCGTGTAAAGATCGCCCGAACCCGTGACAGGAACATTGATGCGCGTAACAAGGTCAGCGATGTGCGACCAATCGCTTCTGCCGCCGTAATGCTGCGCGCGTGTCCGCGGATGCAGACTGATCATCTGCGCTCCGGCTTCAACCGCGATACGGGCGCACTCGGCATAATTAAGCGATGCCGAATCCCAGCCGGATCTGATTTTTACGGTCACAGGCACGCCGCCTAAACAATCACGCGAAGCGCGGACGGCGGCTTCAACGATACGCCCAATGTTAGCCGGGTCTTTCATCAACGCAGATCCCGCGCCGTTTTTCACCACCTTTGGAACAGGGCATCCGGCATTAATATCGACAGCGTCAGGGTAAAGCGGAGCAAGCAAAGATGCCGCCTTATAAATCGATTCGCTCTGTGCGCCGAAAAGTTGTACCGCATAACGTTTTTCGCTTGCTCCGCGCCTGACGAGGTTAGCGGCCGTGTTCAACGAAGACTCATTAACATCAAGTCCGTATCTGCCGTAGTTGCGGTACAGCGCTTCGGCGGAAACAAGCTCTGTAAAAGAGAAACACGCGCCTTCCTCCGCGCATATTGAACGAAACGCGCGGTCAGTATAACCCGCAACAGGAGCGAGAAAAAGATTACCAGGCAGTTCGAGAGAGCCGATTTTAATTGGATGGTACAACGATAACACGATATTTTTCCATATAGTATAACACAAACCAAGATGAAGAAATATGACCACGAACCACACAAACAACACGAACTTTCTGTCTGTATTATTTTCCTATATCTCTGAAAGTTAAGATTGATTTAAGGAACTCTAAGAATTTAAATAAAGAAATCGAAGCATAGGTTCGTGCCGGTTCGCGGCTAAAATTTTCCTATTCGTCTGTTATACCCCTAGTCTCTTCTTCTACTCGTCCGTTAAACCAAAGAATTTATTAGCGTTATTCCAGAGTTGATCCGCAAGGGGTTCTTCGTCCATGTCCAGCATTTCTGCCATGAAGCGGGCGGTGAGGGGCATGTACTTGGGCATATTTCTCTTGCCGCGGTGATCGGCGGGAACCATGAACGGGCTTTCGGATTCGATTAGGATGCGGTCGAGCGGAAGAACGGACACGGTCTCGTGCAAATTTTTAGCATTCCTGTAAGTCAGGTTTCCGGCAAATGAAAAATAAAGATTTAGTTCCAGCGCTTTTTCGGCGTAAGCGGCGTCTTCGGAGTAGCAATGCATTACTCCGCCCCTGGGCGGCAGACGGTCGCGGAGAATGTCCAGCACGTCATGCCCGGCGTCGCGGTTGTGAATTATAACAGGCAGGTTAAGTTTGGCGGCAAGGTCAAGCTGAGTGATAAAAAGTTCGATCTGAGATTTCTTATCGCCGAATTTACGGAAATAATCAAGCCCGATTTCACCGATTGCGACGACTCTTGGATATTGAACGCTGCTTTCAATGTGCTGCAGCCAGCTTTTACCGGGATTTTGCACTTCGGAAGGGCTGACTCCCACCGCGTGATACACATTCGGCGCTGATTTTAGGTTCTCATAGACCTGACCGAAGTCATGAAGGCTGTTGCAAATTGACACAATCCGGTTTACGGAAGCCTGACGCGCCTCCTGTATAACGATGAGTTGTTCAATAGGGTCATCTACAATCAGCCCCAAATGGGCATGAGTATCAAAATACTGCACCGCTTAATCCAAAAGATATGAAATATGGTCTATACCAAACTGGTAGACCAAATTCTAGCACAAATACCCCAAATCGTCAATAATTAATTCGTATATTTAAAGCCTGAGACAGGGGTTACCTTCCGCCGAAGGGGGCAATAGTTTCCCAGCGGGAAGGTTCAAGTACATCCTTGTCTATACGGACGAAGACTTCCGGCGTAAAGTCATTGCTCGGCCGCAGGGCATTATTAGCGTTCAAATAGCCGAGATTGATTCCGGGAGCGCCGGGGATTTCCGATAAACGCATCCTTGTCATGGTTTCGGGATCACGGGTAATGGCATCCCACGCGCGGGCGGATTCAGCGTAAAGCGCCAGCGCTCTGGAGCGGTATTCGCGGTTTCCGGTCTGCTCGGCAAGCGCCTCGTAAACGACACCGGCGTTATTACGCGCCATCATAAGGCGTTCACCGATTTCAAGGTATTGAGGATTGCTATTAGGCTGCAGTACAGGCAGTCTTACACGCTGATTGTCCAATATGTCGAGCAGGCGGTTGTAATACCCCTGTGCCGCGAAATAATCGCCGCGTTGATAAGTAACATTCCCAAGCGCGTAAAGCAGCCGCCTGTTAAGAGGCATTTCCGCCGAAGCCCGGAAAAGATAGCTAAGGGAATCTCTCCAGTTTTCAAGTTGATAATGCGCCGCTCCTGCCCGGTACAGCATATCGGGGGGCGAGTATCCGTTCGCTTCCGCGCGGCGGTACTCTGTCAGCGCGTTCTCCGCGGCCTGCCTGTCTCCAGTTTTAACGTAGAACTCCAGATCGCCCTTTGCGGCATAGAGCCTTCCAAGCTGAGGAGACGAGCGTAAAAGATTCCTTGCCAGATATTCGTTATATAATTCGATACCCCTTACAAGCTCTCTTTCTGCGGGGAAAAATTCGCGGTTGTTGACAAGAAGATTCGCGTAACGGAAATGAGCATCAACGCGGTACAGGCGGCGGCGGACGGAATCTTCACCGGCAAGATTAAAAGCGCGGATCGCGTTTTCCAGAGTCAGGCGTTCTTCGTGTACGTTATTAAGGTTATTGTGATAACGCGCCAGATGGTAATGAGGTTCCGGCAGATAGGGATCTTCCCTGACAGCCCGTAAAAGCATATCACGCACGCTTTCGATGCTTTCGATATACGGATTTGGTACGCCGGTTGTGCGTTCAAGTTGTTTGTCAAGAAGATACCCGCCAAGCTCCGCGAGTGTTTCGGTGGAAAGCCGTCGTTTTACATCGCTTTCAAACCATCCGCGCAGTTCAAGCACNCGGCCGAGGTTGTCCGTGCGGATAAAATATTTCAACATACGTTCCACAACAGGAACCAGCCATCCGTTCANTTCCATTACTCTGGCGTANCAGAAACGCGCGTCTTCGTACCTGTCATAAAATCTTGACGGATCGGAATCCGCCCACGCGAGGAAATTGTCTCCCGCGGCGAGAAGCCCTTCCAGATCGTCGGGCGCGTAATCAAGAAGCTGGAACTGAAGAAGCCTGTTCGCTTTTTCAAAATTTAACAGATAGTTAGTCTGCATAGAGGCATAATCCAAAACGCCTTTTTTATCTCTGGGATAATGCAGCAGGAGTTCATCGTACTTTCCTTCGGCAAGCGGATAACGGCGCTCATCTCTGAACGCTTCGGCGTACGAGTAAAACCATTTTTTCTTGCGGTGCAGCATGAAAGCGTTGTGGAACAGCTCGTTAGCGCGTTGATACTCGCCTGCAGAGATGCGTTCGTAGCCGCGCTGATAAAGCGATTCGGCATGCAGGGGTATGTAAATAAATTTGTAACTGAGATAAATAACAGATATCGCCATCGCCGCGATAACGGCAAACAACCGCAGCACGGGAAGGAAATTATGCATGAAAATATACGCGAAACTCGCCTGTTCCGCTTCAAACGCCGCTCCGGTGCTTTTTTCAAAACTTTTTGGAATGACGATGGGCTTGCCGGTAATCGATTCAACGTGAGCCGCGGTATCCTTAACATATGCTCCGCCTATCAAAAGACGGATTAATTTTGACAACTGCTGAGGCATTATCACCTGCTCGGCGATTAACTCTTCACAGGCAATTCTGAGATTTAACGGATATGTGGAAAGCGTTTTTAATAGTTTGTCTACATCATCGCGGGAAAGGGAAATTTCCTCAATATTTTCTTCGACAGGTTGAATTATTTCTTCTGCTTTCTTTTTTCTTCTGCCGAATAAACCCTTTTTTTTCTCAACGGGAGCGGCGGGCGCGGCTTTTGATTTTTCAAAAATCTCGTCAAGTCCGTCAATATGAAATTCATCGCTTCCGAATGCTTCATCTGATGATGATCCTGAATCGTGCGGTTCTTCTCCGGTTCCGATATTGATTGAATCAGACGAAAAATCAGAATCCAGATCNCCAAACCCNCCGAAGCTGTCATCCCCGGCAGNCGGAGGTGCGCCGCTGTCAAAATCGGCGCTGTCAAAGCTGTCAGTGGAGAAATCGGCATCAGGCAGAGGCGTGTCAAAAGCATCATCACTGAAAGCGCCGTCCAAAGAATCATCGCCGCCGGTGACACCGGGAAAATCAGTGTCGCTTAACGTACTGTCAAAACTGTCATCGCTTGAGAAATCCAGGCTTGAATCATCCGCCGGAAAAGTTGTATCAGGCAGAACATCATCGCTTGATAAAATGTCATCGGAATCATCGCCCGGCATTTCTAAAGATTCGCCGCCCATGTCAATGCTGTCTTCGTCTACAGCTTCGCTAGAAGATGCTGCTTCGCCAGAAGATGCTGCTTCGCCAGAAGATGAATCTTCGTTAAAATCTGAGAATTCGTTGGAAACTACGGCATCATCAGATTCCGCGCCGAAACCGAAATCATCATCAAGGAACCCGTCTAAAGAACCTGATTCATCCTTTGGGGGTTCAGCAGCGGTATCATCGGGAAGATCAAAAGCATCAGAGTCCAATGCGCCTTCCAGCGTTTCACCGCCCATGTCTATACTGTCTTCACCTTCGGGTTCCGCGGAATCGGGGAAACTATCATCAGGCAGGTTAAAGTCAGGTTCAGTATTATCAGCGTTTAAATCGTCCGCGCCTAAAGCATCGAAATTGAAATCCGCGGAATCTTCGCTGAAAGCGGAATCTGCGCTAAAAGCGGAATCTTCGCTCGAAGCGGCATCATCACCGGCGCCGGGAAAATCAGCCGGAGCTGATTCAATATCGTCGGACAGACCTGCCAGTAAACCGTCAAGAGCCGCTGAGCCGTCATCGTCTTCAGCCGCGCTTGACGCGTTAGCGGTATCTTTTAAAATATCATCAAAAGCGGAAAACGCTCCGCTTGAATCCGCATCGCCGAAAATATCATCAACAGGGGAAGGGTCATCCGAAGGCATATCATTTAGAAACGCGTTAAAATCAAAACCATCGCTTGCCGGTTCGGAAGCGCCCCCCGAAGGCGGAGCCGATGAAGCGCTCGGTTTTGCCGCCGACGGATCAGGGAGAGGAAGATCATCAAAATTTAAATCTCTTGAAATGAGATCATTTTTCTCATTCGCTATATCGTTAAAAGAGGATCTGAACTCATCCAATGCGCCTAGTGACGGCATAAAACTCCGTTTTATGTTCGATTATACCGCATAGCTGTACAGCCGCGCTATGTCAAGGTTATCATATTAAGATAATTATATATCGACCGATAATTGTAAAGAATGTATGAAAACGATTTTGATGTTTGTGGTTTTAATCGTAATTGTCTCTTTCTCATGGGCGGAGGACTGGGAAACATATGAAATGGTCAACCTGTTACTGCTCATCCGGGAACCTTCCGCGCCTGTAATTCACGAAAATTATATTATTTTTACCGCCGATTCCAATTTGAGAAGGGTGGGAGTCTCATTTGCTCATGAAGATTTNAGAAATGTTTACTGGTTNAGGCGGTTAATGATACCGCAGGACCGAATGAACCCGNTTATTTTACCGGGAGAGAAGNTTCCAAGTCCGTACAGAGACTCCGGGCTTCAGTTTTTTGTGTTTGAAACGCCTGTTAATCTGCCCGAAGTGGAATACAGGCTGGTNATAAACGGTTTATGGACAATCGATCCGCATAACCCCAATAACCGCCGCGATCCGGTTTCCGGGCTTGGCGTGTCGGTGATCAACGTACCTCCGTGGCGGATAGGGCCGTCGCCGTTTGACGGGCTGCCCAATGGCCTGCGTTTTACATATAACGCGCAGTCAGGCGAGTCTGTTACAATCGCCGGATCTTTTAATAACTGGGATCCCTTCATGTATGAACTGCGCGAAGGTCCTGCCGGTGTTTACAGTTTGACAATTCCGCTCCCGCCCGGAACATATCAATATGTTTTTTTTCACAGAGGGGAACGATTCATCGACACGAATAACCCGCGCCGGATTTACACGCGTGACGGCAGAGCGGCGAGCGAGATAACAGTTCCATAGGAAAATTTCATCACAAAATACGTAAGAATGATTGTCACTTCTTTAATGAAACGATGTATATAATTACGGCAGCCCAGATGAATCCAAAAACGATCAAACTGTGATACGTGAATGTTTCATGAAAAGCAAAGACGCCTGTTAAAAAAGTGAGAGTAGGCGCGAGAAACTGCATAAAGCCGACAGTGGAAAGCGGGAGAATTTTTACGCTCTTCGCGAACAAGAAAAGCGGAAGCGCGGTCACAATGCCGCAGATCGAAAGCACAGCNAATGTAATAACCGGCAGATCTCTCAGGTACAACAGCTCTTCGGGATTGGGAAACTTNCCGTTCATTGAGAATATACCGGCAAGCAGCAGCAGGCTGATGGGAGATGCCGCAAGGGTTTCGCTGCCAAGAGATTCCAGCGCAGATAANTTAATTGTCTTTTTTANTAAACCGTANACTCCGAAACTCAGCGCAAGCCCGATAGAAATCCACGGCGGAGATCCTGTAAAAACAATCTGAATAAGAACGCCAATCACGGCAAGCGAAAACGAAATTGCCTGTAAGCGGTTTATTTTTTCTCTGAACACACAAAGCCCAAGCACAACCGAAATAAGCGGATTGATGTAATAGCCCATCGCGGCTTCGATTGTATGCCCGTCATTTACAGCCCAGATGTAAAGCCCCCAGTTAAAACTGATAATCAATGCCGCTAAAATTATTAAAAGACCATCCCTTTTATCTTTGAAAAAATTCAGCCAATTAAAATTTTTCTGAATGATCAGAATTGTTCCTACCAGAAAGAGGGAAAAAATAATTCTAAATGCTAAGATATGAAAAGGATTCAATGCTGAAAGCAGTTTCCAGTAAAGCGGCAGGATTCCCCATAGAAGATACGCGGTTATTCCGTACAATGCGCCGGTGCCCAGTGATGTTTTGTTCATGATTAAGAGTAATTGTTTGTTAAATGATTATCAATCCGTTGCGTATGAAGAATTTAATTCCCCTGTTCCCACAACCTTAACTCCGCCCTGAATGCCGTCTGAGAGTTTACCGTCCTGCGGCCTTCATACGCGAACGCATGGTCAGCGGTGTCTTCGATTTGCGCTGACATGATATCGATTGTTTCGCCGCTTAAGATTTCGCTGATATAATTTATATCAAGGCGCATTTTAACGGCGCTCTCAAGAAGGCCGCAATCAAGAGTGTCTTCTATCCATTGAATGTAACGAGCATTATTGACATGNCCGTTGGAATCAAGATCGGAGTAGCGGGCTTTCCGCTCTGCGATTTTTTGGAGGTTCCCCCGCTCTTCAAGAGATACAACCGCGTTGGCTTCCGGCGGNAGCGCNGCCAGTCCNTTATTCTGCGGAAGATAATCCATTACAGATTGCGGCCTTAAAGGACGGCGTTTTTCGATGTCTACNATCAACCATGCNCTGCGCGCCGAAACCATTACCGTGCCGTCTTTATTTTTAATTTCATAATCGCGTAAAGCAAAAAGTTTTTCCCATCCGCGCGGCCAGCTTCGAACCGTGATGGTGTCAAGATATTGAGGGCGGGTGTGTACAAGAACGGTTAAACGCGAAATGATCCATCCTTGATTTTTTACCCCCATGTCATCGCGCCCTACACCGAGATTTTCGGCATGGCTGATCGCGGCTTCCTGGAAAATTTGAAACACCGAATCGAGCTTTAACCTGTCCGATTTATCAATCAAGCCGAAACGTATGGGAAGAATTTCCTGCCATACATCAACAATTCCATTTCCTTTGGGATTCGAAGAATCACAATTCATAATCTACCGCCTTTCCGTAAATAGTAATTAAAATGACATTATTTGACAAGGCGTTAAATAGGAATGATTTAATTAAAAGTTTTTATTCTCCCTGATATATTTTTTTAACACCGCGTAAACTTCAGGAATTTCAAAAGGTTTTCCGATATGTCCATCCATTCCTGCGGCAAGGCACGCGTCAATGTCTTCCTTAAAAACGTTAGCTGTCATCGCGATAATCGGCAGCCTCTTGTGCTCGATAATAAGATCATCCTCAAGCAGGCGGATAAGATGCGACGCTTCGTACCCGTCCATTACAGGCATCTGAATATCCATAAGAATCATATCATATTGGGCGTGAGAGACCGCGATTTTTTCTACCGCGTCTTTTCCGTTTTCCGCTATATCGATTATTAGTCCTGTATCTTCCAGCAGTGTGATGACAATCTCGCGGTTTATATCAATATCTTCAACAAGCAAAAGCCGCTTACCCATGAATTCATTTTTACTCCACATTGATTTAGAATCATCCATCTGCCCGGCGGTCTGTTGAAAAGCGGCATTAGTATCGCGGCCTCTTTGCACAAGCGCGGTAAAAATAAATTTAGCGCCTTTTCCAAGTTCTGATTCAACCCATAATTTTCCGCCCATCAATTCTATAATGCGTTTTGAAATTACAAGCCCTAATCCGGTTCCGCCGTACTTGCGGTTGGTTCCGCTTTCNGCCTGCCCGAATGCGGTGAACAGCCTCTCNTGCTGCTCCGGCGAAATTCCAATGCCTGTGTCCGATACTTCAACGCGGATGCGGCAGTTACCGTCTATCTCTTCGATAAGAGCGGCNTCAAGCCGAATCCCGCCTTTTTCCGGCGTAAATTTTATCGAGTTTGAAAGCAGGTTCATTATCACCTGNGATAAACGCTGATCATCGCCGACAAGAATTTCAGGAATATACGGATCTATGTTAACACTGAGTTCCTGTTTTTTTTCTTCCATNCGGAAATTNATAATTGCCGTTATTTTTTTAAGCGTTTTTTTGAAATTAAATTCGACAGGAGACAGATCNAGCCTGCCCGCTTCAATTTTTGAGATATCAAGCACTTCNTTTAAAACGCCGAGCAGATGAGTGGACGCGTTTTCAATCCTGCCAAGCGCGTAATCTTTNCGTTCGATACTGTCCGCGTTCTTGCAAATCTTCGTCATGCCGATTATCGCGTTAATAGGCGTTCGTATCTCGTGGCTCATGTTCGCGAGGAACGCGGATTTCGCATGATTCGCGGCTTCGGCTTCTTTTGTGCGTTTTTTTACAATCGACTCAAGAATCTTTTCTTCGTGCCGTTTTCTTTGCAAGAGATAAAACAAAAGCAAAAGAACGCATAAAAGAAGAATTGATACTCCGATCAGCCACGGAATTTGCGCTCTTACAACACTTACCCTGTAGTCGTAGGTTCTGCGCAGCCAATGTCCCGATATTCCTTCCGTATCAATCAGCCGAAACGCTTTATCAAATATCGAGCACAGAATTTCCCTGTCTTTATTAAAACCAAATTTAACATCAAATGTTCTATCAAACATTATGTTCGCTTTATATCCCGCCTGTTCGCGGAAATTAGTGAGCATAAGAAGCAGGTTCTGGCTCGCCATTACAATATCAACATCACCCCGGCTTAACGCGCTGAACGCCTGATTGTAATTTTCATATTCGGAGATTCGCGCGTGTTCGCGGAACCATTCCCTGAANAACGCCGCGTTAGCGGTATTCTTAACAAGGCCGGCCTTTAAATATAANACCTCATTTATTTTTATATATGGNTAATCCCGCCTGGAGATTAGCGCGTAATTGTCAAACATCAGATTTTCCTGCGGCCAGATAAAACGGCCGTTAAGTTCCGGCAGATAAACCANCTCTGTTATAAATGCCGCTTCTCCGCTTTCGACTTTATTTATAAGATCATTTAATTCTTGCGTCATATCATTTACGCGGGNAAAGGAAAATCCCGTTAATTGACTGACTTCATTTAAAACGTACATGGCGGCGCCCTGCCAGTCCTTCTCGTATATATTATAAAAACTGACAGGATAATTATCNTGTTCGGCGGCATAGGGAATAACCGAATGGGTATTAACATAATCGCGCTCTTCGCTTGTTAGCTGAACAAATAATTTTTGTTTTCTGTATTCCAGTTCACCTTGATTATATAATGTTGTCAGATAATTAACCACTCCGGCATCTAGCGCTTTTTGCACAACAGAAATAAACGGTTCAAGATGCGGGTTTTGGGTTGTAAGCGAAACAGGACTGTAAAGCAGAGGCAGAAAATCTTTCGCGATAACATCTCCGTATTCGTCAAAAGACGCTTCCGCGGTATTGGCGTTAATAAAAAGATCGGCTTCGCCGGAAACAAGCATTTGGTGAACTTCATCAATACTATCAGCAAAAAGAATTTCGTAACGATCGTTTTTAAAAGTAGCGACTACTTCATCAATAGTTGTTGTACCTTCTATAAAAACGTATCGAATGGGACGCGTTTGTACAATTATTTCCAAAGGCGAGCTGTTTACAAGCCTGAAAGAACGAACCGCCTGCGCGGCAATAGCTGTTGTCATAAAGTAATGCCTGCGCCGTTCGGCGGTAGCGGTCATGGCGCCTGTAAAATCAACTTCGTAACTTTCCAGTTTTGCGAGGAACTGATCCCATTCAACAAGCCTCGGCGTAAAAGGAACATTAAACAGTGTTGTAAGCCAACCGCAGAATAATTTTGACCACCCACTGATTTGACCGCGGTTGTCGACAAATGCTTCAGTGGACGGAAGTACACCATATATAAAGTGATCGTACTGTTCTTTGATTTTTTCGATCGCGAGAATTTCTTCGTTTGTGACACCCGGGATCTCAATGTATGAGGTATATTCATGCGTTTCACGCCGGTCTGCGGAAGAATCATCGCAATCGGAAAGTATAAATAATGAAAAACAAAGATTCAAAAAAATAAGAATAAGCGCCGGTGAAAATGTTTTTTTGATCATATTGATTATTATACAACATTATTAATCATTTGTAATAAGCAATTT
>WQRT01000037.1 GCA_009786625.1 Treponema sp. | reverse complement strand
CTTGAGTATAAACAATCTGTAAGTACGGGAGGCGTTTTATCAAAAGTAATCGTGCAAAGCCCTGACGGAAGCATAACGGTAGTATCAAACTGGGTGAGCATGAATATCAGCGTTTTTAATTCCGATACAAAAGAATTGCTCCGCAGAATTCCGGTCGGAGGAATTCCACGCGGCATGACATTTTCCCCCGACGGCTCAACGCTTTACGCCGCCATTTACGACACGGCATTGGTCGCAGTGATTGACATGGCGCAAAACAGAGTGGTGACCCGCTACCGGCTTTATGACGGTGACGGCGCGAACCGTCATATCATCTACCGCGACGGAAGACTCTATGTGTCTGATATGCTGCGCGGCACAGTTAATATCATGGATGCGCAAACTGGCAGGTTGATACGATCCGCGCGTATCGGTTTAAATATAAACACGATCATACTTTCGCCGTGCGGCCGGTATGTTTTCGCGTCCTCTCGCGGCAGAAATAATCCGGCTGATTACACAATTCCCGGTCCTGATTTCGGCGCGGTCTATATACTTGACGCAGAGACTTTAGCCGTCCGTGAAAGAATCTGGGGACGTAATCAACCGACAGGGCTTGCCATCTCACCGGACGGCAGAATGCTTGTGTTTACGGATTTTCTGGACGCGAATCTGGAATTGTACTGGCTTTATAATTAGCGCGTAACATAAAAAATTTTATGTATGCGGCTAGGCGTAATATATCTGTAAATGCTATTATGTTAATATGAATAATTATACACAAAGACTGAACGCTCTGGGGATTGAAATCCCTTCCATCTTGCTGCCGCAGAACGTAAATCCGGAAAAATGGGCTGTGATTGCCTGCGACCAATATACGCAGGATCGCGGTTACTGGGAGAAAGTAAAAACTGAAACTGAAGGGCATCCGTCAACCCTCAATCTGATTTTTCCTGAGGTTTACCTCGGCGACGGCGGCGCTCGTAACCGGATTGAGAATATACACACAACAATGAAAAATTACCTCGCAAACGGCGTTTTCGCGGAAGGACAGCGGGGTTTTATGTATATCGAAAGAGATACGCCTTATCAAAAAAAACGCCGCGGGCTTTTAGCGGCAATCGATCTGGATCAATATGACTGGAAAAGCGGAGAGAGTCCTTTGATCCGCTGCACGGAAGGGACAGTGCCTGAACGTTTGCCTCCGCGGATGGATATCCGCCGCGGCGCGCCGCTTGAGCTTCCTCATGTTTTACTGCTTATTGATGATGACACTGACAGCCTGCTGCCGCAGCTCGGCGGACGTGTCTGTAAAAAAGCCGCCTCGTACAACACCAGCCTGATGATGAACTCAGGCAGCGTAACAGGCTGGCTTATAAATGAAGAAAACGATACCGCGTTTATCACAGAGCAGTTTGAAAAGCTTCTTACGCGCTCGCTTACAAGGTATAACGGCGGCTCCGGCAAGCCGTTCCTGTTCGCGGTAGGCGATGGAAATCATTCTCTTGCGGCGGCAAAGGGTATTTGGGAAGAGTGCAAGGCAACGCTTGGCAGTGAAGCCGCATCGCATCCATGCCGTTACGCGCTAGTTGAGATCTCCAATATATATGATCCGGCGATTCAGTTTGAACCGATACACAGGCTTGTCATTAATACCGGCTTTGATAAGGTGCTGTCGATTTTCACAAAGCTGCCGCAAATCACCTGCCGCAAAGCGGGCAGCGAGCGTGAAGTGTCACAGTTTTGCTCAGAGCAGTCTTCGGGCAGCAGATTCGGGCTTTTATCAAACGGGCGTTACGCGCTAATCGAAGCCGGGACGGCCGGAATAGCCACAGCCTGTATTCAACCGCTGCTGGATAGTTACGCGAAAGATAATCCTCAATTGATCGATTATATTCATGATGAAAATGAACTTTTCCGTCTTGCCGACGTTGAAGGAAACACCGGTATACTGCTGCCGCCTGTTCAGAAATCCGGGCTTTTTAAAACTGTCGCGCAGAGCGGNCCTTTACCGCGCAAGAGTTTTTCTATGGGACATTCGGNGGAGAAACGGTTCTATCTTGAGTGCAGGAGTTTAGTGTAGNNAAGACCGCGTCTGAGCCGTTCTGTTTACCTGTAATCCGCTTAAATTTNCCCATCNCTGTCTATAATAATATTTGCTTTTTAACAATTTTCTATTTATAATTCTTTTATGGCGGAAACAAAAGCAAAAAAAGGCGCGGAAATTGTCATTTGGGAAAAAAAATATGCCACCGGGGTCGCTCTGGTCGACTCCCAGCATCACCAGCTTGTAGACCTGACCAACCAGTTGTACAACGCTTGCCGCGAAAGCGATGACGAGCTGCAGACCGCTTTTAAGGAAGCGATGAGCCAGATGGTAAAATATGTCAGGTTTCACTTTGACGCGGAGCTGAAGATATTAAAGGCCGCCGGCTATCCTGATTATGATAAACATAAAAAAATGCATGAAGATCTTGTCAGGAAAATTCTTGATGCGGTAAATGATTATAACGAAGGCAAGAAATTTGTGGCTAATAATTTTGTCCGAACNTTNAAAGACTGGGTTTTCGGCCATATNGCGGTGTATGATAAACAATATAGCCTTTATGTCCACGATTTAATCAGAAGAGGAATTTTAACAGTAAAGCAGTTAAATGAATTTGAAAAGGCTGCCGGTTGACAGCGGAGTTCCTGAATGAACAAAAAACTGGTATTTTTTCTGTTTGTAATTATTTCTTTTTATCCTGTTTACGCGCAGCGGGTTCCTGTTGTCGCTGTTCTTCCTTTTGAGGCGGCGGGTCTTGCCGTTTCCNCGGCGGACGCGCAGCGTCTTTCCGGGCGCNTAATCTCCGAAATGAGTTCGTGGGGAACGCTCGAAATTACCGGCGATACATCCAGAGCCGGGTATATTATCAGNGGAACTCTTTCAAGGCAGGGCGGTTTTTTTGTTCTTGCCGCGGAGACATTGAACGCGCATACCGGACTTGCATTGAATGACTACAGGGAACAGGCTTCCGCCGTTGACGGCATATCGATTCCNCTGTTCTGCGCGCACGCGGCGGAAAGGATACCGCTTCCNAATTATCTTTTAGGAACGTGGCAGTCAACAATCAATCTGCCTGATGGTCCTGTTGTCTGCATTATNGAATTCAGATCGAANAGGACAGTCANTATCGAAAGATACGATACATGGGAACACAGACAGGGAAACGCTTTACGGTATGAAGGATNCGGAGGCGGCTCTTATACATANACAGGTTTTGTTAACAGGATGATTAATGTCAGTTCNCGGCAGGTGCGGATAGACGCGTCTGTCAGCGTGAATCTGGCGCTTGAGGAAACGCTGCCCGAACAGACAAATGTCAGCAGGGCTTCGCTTGGTATTTTATTTAACAATGAAAAAACCTCGTTTGAAATTGTAAACAGTACACTGCCCTGCGGAAGAAATTACGACGGGCCGTCGGTTTATCCTTCCGAAGCGCTTGGTTTTACGCAATTTACAAAAATCCGTTAGGTGAATAGTATGAACATTACACGCCGAATATTTACTTCCCTTGTTTTATTGTCTGTATTCGCGGCAGGTGTTTCCGCGCAGCAAAGGGTTGATGTTTCCGGAATGACGGTAAGCGCGGCTCCCATGTGGGAAACTAGAATCGGAGATACCATCAGGGGAATGCCGCATCTTCAAGCCGGATCTGTTGTTGTGGTAGGCGAAAGCGGCAATGTCAGTTCTTTTTACATGAGCGGCACTCCGCTTTGGGATTTTAATGCGAGAGGAACGGCGGTACCCTACATCGCCCGTTCGTACGAAGCCGCGACTTACATATGCAATACGGAAGGCGTGTTCATGGCGATAAACCGCGTCGGCAGAGAATTGTGGCGGCTCAGGTTTGACAGCCCAATCACATGGCCGCCTGTTGTCGGATGGGACGGCAGGGTTTTTATTTCCGTAGGATCATCCGTTACATGCCGTACCGCCGCCGGAAACGCGCTTTGGTCAATCAATTTGGGAAGCCCCATCGCCTTTAGTCCGATTCTTGACAGAACGGGAAGCGTCGCGACAGTTCTTCAAAATATGGATTTTGTGAAGATCCATCAATTCAGCAGGGTAGAGCGTTTAAGGCTTGAACGTCTTCCGGTAATGATTGTTTCGCTTAACGAAGGAAACAGGCAGAGTTATGTGCTATTTTATCAATCAGGCGAAATGGATAAGATCTATTTTGATGATTCGGCAAGGGATGGAAGCAAGCTGACAAGATCGAGTCTTGGAAGGCTTCCCGCGCAGCCGGCCGCGTCTGCCAGCCGCGGCAATCAGTTTGTCGTAACGCTCCGCAACGGAAGGACTCTTTGTCTTGACGCGGGAGGAAACACGCTCTGGACAAGGAACAGCCACGAAGCTCCCGAAGAAAGGGGAGCGGGAAATCTCGCGATGAACCAGGCCGCGATGATGTTTGACGAAAGAGGCATTTATACAATAACGGTGCGGGGTATCAGCGCGTATACGCAGGAAGGAAGGCGGCGTTTTGTTCACAGATTAAATGTTGAATGTTCCGGGGTTCCCGCGTTCAGCGATGAAGGGCTTTTGTATGCCTGCGGAGTTGATAATATTTTAAGAGTATTCAAGGTTGACGCAAGACCGAGGACTGTTATTCAAAACAGATACTACGGTCCTGAGCCGGAAGGTTCATACGGAATGGGCAATCCTCCTCCATCGCCCTGGGCATCTGACAGCTCACGTTATCAATCCGGAAATCAAGACAGCGCGTATAACGAAATAACGGCGGCGATCAGAAGCGGCCAGCTCGGCGTTAATGAACCTATTTACGCCGCGTACATTATGGAAATGGTCGGCTTCTTTATCGGTAATCCGCATTATTCACAGGTGCGCCCCGATGTATCGCCGACTCAGCGTATCAGGCTGATCGGGCTTTTGGCGTTGATTGGTTCAAGGGAAACTATTCCCTTTCTGTGGAATATTTTTGACAGAGACCCGGAACCGGCGGTAAGGCGGGCGTGTGCGGACGCTATCGGTATTATCGGAGTTGACCCGACCGGAAGATCGTTTTTGTCCTACAACTTTTTACTTTCGCCTAACAATCCCCTTACCGATCCGCAGCTTGTGTTAGCTGCAACTTCTTCTATCGCGAGGCTTTGCCGTTTCGCGGGTCCGCCTCTCGCCACGGAAGGTATACGCATCCTGCGTTATTTTTCAAATCTGACATCACTTCCTCAGCACATAAGGAGTCAGGTGCGGGCCGAACTTGACGGTCTTTTCCGTGAAGGCCTCGACCGTCCGATGCAGTAATAAAAATCTCCGGCTAAATATCGAAGTCCAAATTCGCAACGTTGTGTGGTTCATGTGATTAGTGTTGATCGTGCTGTGTTATTCGTGCGATTCGTAAAGTTCGTGAGGTTCCTGTTATTCGCGGCATAAAAAATTATCTTTGCAGTCTTTGAGCGGAGGCGTAATCGGCGGACGCGCTTTCGTTGTTTCCCAACAACGCAAAGAGATTGCCGCGGCTTGTGTATGCGGCGGCGTGTGACGGATTGATTGAAAGACATCTGTTTAAATCCGCAAGAGCNTTGTCAAAATCCCTCTTGTTATACCACGCGTTGCCGCGGTTGTAAAAGGCNGCCGCGTACTGCGCGTTAAATCTAATGGCTTCGTTAAAATCCGCGATCGCNCTGTCGTCATTTTCAAGAGCGTACCACGCGCTGCCTCTTCTGTTCCAGATCACCGCGTTCGAAGGTTCCATCGCGATTATCCTGTTACANTCCTCTATCGTTCTTGCGTAGTCGCCGGTTTGGTATAACGCGTGGGAACGGTTNACAAGCGCGTCAACATAATTTCTGTTAATTGTTACCGCGCGGGTGTAGTCTTCGATNGCAAGATTTATTTCACTGCGCCGTCCNGCCGCNAGCGCGGCTCTCGCGAAACCGCGGTAGTTGTAAAGTTCCGCTCTTGCGCTATCCAGCCTGATCGCGCGGGTGTAATCATCGATTGCACGGGAGTAATCGTTTTTTTTCATCCATGTGTTTCCACGCGAGATTAGCGCTTCGATAAAATTCGCGTTGCGGTTTATTGACGTGTTAAACTCCGCAAGCGCTCTGTCCCATAATGCCTGTCTGTAAAACTGCTCGCCCGCAAGATATGATATTAAATAAGGCTCCGCTCCCATCTGCCTTAATATCTCCAGATCGGGATTTTGATAATTGATAGGATCGATCTCTGTGGTGTTTACTCCCAGTCTTCCTTTCGGCCCCGATGTAATATTTCGAAGAGAAGGCATTGTTCCCTGTGTGTGAAATGAAACATGAGTGTTTGAGCCGCCATCTTCATGCGGCGCTTCCTCGGACAGTTCCGTTTCTTCTAAATCAGGCGTCTGCGCGGCTTCCTGCTCCATAGAGGAGAGATCCAAAACAGGCGGCTCATCGGCGGCAGGTTCCTTTCTTGCGCAGGAGGCGAGAATGGCGCATAACGCAATTACGTAAAGTACACTGCCCCTATTCATTTGCGAAAGGTTCTTCTCCTGAGGGAACAGTTTCTATATTGATAACAGGCTGAGGCGGAGGAAGCGGCTGCGGACGCGGAGGCTCAACATAAATAATTCTAACNTTCTCGATAAACTCGCGGTGCTGGAGTTTAAGGATCAATATTTGATCTCTAGGATAATATACAAAACCTGATGAATCATAACGTTCAAATTCCCTGTCAGATCTCCAGTCCATGCCGTAGAATTGAATTCTGGTGAATTGACGTATTCCCCTTATAATCACATAGTGCGACATATTTACCGGGTATGAAAAAGTAAGGGTAATGTAGCCGCCCGCTTCCGCCATGTTGATGGAAGGCGACAGCGTCCACGCCCAGTGCCCTGTGTCGCTTAACCTTAAAGCCCTTGGGCGGTATTCCGCGAAGTTAAGTGCATTGTATTGTCTTCCGTTTACAGCGTTTGCCGCGGCGGATATTTTTAATGATTTTCCAATCATTGCCCAATCGGTATGTTCGGTCGATTCACCCCATGCGGCAAGCGCTTTTCCAAGCCGTATATTGAAATCAATATTTTCTTCCGGAGCCGCGTACAGGGAATCATTGGTTCCGTTATGGTGAAGATTTTCAGATATGAGAAGTAAAACTTGCTCTATTAAATGTTCGGCTCTTTCTTCTCTTCCGGGCTGCCTGCGGCTGATATCATATAAAAACTCGAGTATACCCGGGCATTGCTCGTACATGACCGATTCCACAGTCATGCCGCTTATAATATCGGCGGCATCATTTATAAGAGCGGCATTGTTGCGCGTGTAAAGATACTCAATTATATTTTCTTCGTTAAGGATATCTAAAGATCTTTCCCTGATTAATAGAATAATTCTGCTCATCGATTCGTTTTCTGCGGCGAGGAATGTATTATAAGCGTTTGTCATGCCCCCCAGAAATACCGATGATCTGTAACTGTGCCTCGGGCTGTTTACAAAATCTAAAGGAATGAAAGACGCCGCCGCGAAATTGCTTCGTTCCATTGACAGCGAAAGAAACGCGATGATGTCCTCTTCGTTATTCGGCCTGTTCTGGCTCCACCGCGTGTAGAATGAATTTTGCCAGTTATCCATCGCGTTATCATAATCATGCGCTCTTGCGATTACATAGTCCGCCGGATCGAACGCCCTTTGCCTTCCTCTTGATTTATATGAGATGAACGAATCTTCATCAGTCAGAATGAGAACTCCGTTTTCAAGCTCTTCGCCGAGACTGCTGAATACATACCGGTGGCCGCCGTGCACTACGCCGAGCTGTCCGTTGTCCCTGACGAGGGAAGAGCGGCGCAGTATTATCGGAATGGAAATCTCGTTAAAATCTTCAGTGAACTCCGCGTTGATCTGTAATTCGATGCCTCTTGATGATTCTATAGAAGTAAATGACAGCGCGGTTCCTCCCGGCAGGATTAAATCCACTCTGTTATCATTTACCGTCATGTATTCTGGGTTGACAAAAATCGATCTGTCAGCGCCTGATAATCTTAGTCCTTTGGATCGTTCTTCTTTAAGGCTGAACTCAATTCCGCCGTAGTTTATTTTAATTCCGCCTGCAACAGTCTTCGCGTTTTCCTGCGCGGCGCGCGGCTCTTCCGCGTCAAGGTTCTGCACGGGCGAAACAAGCCTCTCCTGAAAATAACGCCCCCTGACGGTCATTGCGCCGGCGGAAAGGGTAAAGTTCCCTTTGCTGGAAAATTGTACAAGCACCAGAACACAAAACACGACGCAATACGATATTGTAAGAACGATTATCCGCGTTGCCAGTGTTTTTCTCATTTCTGTCTTAACCTCTCAAAACCTGTGTTACTTTGGCGTAACTTGCCGGTTTCTTAAATATTATATAATATATACTAGCATGAATGATAATATGTATGGAAGACCGGCGGAAAAATCTCTTTGCTTTTTGGCGGATAAACGTTTATATCCTCCGCGTGCCGTGATTTTCTTTTCACTGATTCTTTTGCTCTCTGCATCTGTTTTTTGTCAGGAAAGCAACACACAGGCGGTTTTTAACGAAATTTCCGGGTATTTGTCTCAAAGGAATTTCGCATCCGCGCTTGAATTGTTTAACTCTCTGCCGCCCGAAGAAACGGAAAAAACCGAAGTCCGCATCATGAGAGCGGTAATTTTAAATTCCGCCGGAAGGACAACAGACTCAAGACGCATAGCGAATGATATTCTGGCGGTTCAAAGTAATAATACGGACGCGCTCATGGTGCTGGCGGATGCCGCTATGATTGACAACAGGGACAGAGACAGGCGCAATTTTCTTGAAAGAATCCTGTCGATTAATCCGGCGCATGTAAGAGCGCTCAACGACCTCGGAAACATCAGTCTTGGAAACAGAAACCTGCGCGTCGCCGCCGGTTATTTTGACAGAGCGCTCGCCGCCGATCCCGACAACGGCGAAGCTCTTGTGGGGCGCGCGTCAGTGTACCGTTATAACAGAGAGCCGAGAAACGCCGAACGGCTTTTGAACCACGCCATCACCATACACCCCGACTGGGCAAGACCGCTGCACGAGAGAGCAAGGCTTTACAACGGGGCGGGATTTTTAAATGACGCTCTTGATGATTTAAATGACGCTCTTCATATCGAACCTGATAATTACTGGGTTTTAGTTGACCGCGGTCTTGTTCTGATGGAAATGAATAACAGAACACTCGCGCTTGTCGATTTTAACAGAGCGATTGACATTGATCCTAATATTTTTATGGCGTATGTTTACAGCGCGGGCTTAAAAGACGAGGCCGGCGATTATGAAGGCGCGGAACGTGATTATATTACTTTGACAAGACTGCGACCGGATTATTATTTTGGATTTGAAGCGCTTGGAGTGATAAGGATGAGGAACAGGCAGTGGGCAGGAGCAAGAGACGCTTTTCTTGACGCTTACAGGCAGGCGCCGCGCGAATATAATTACGCCATACTTGCCGCGCTTAACTGGATGCGCGCCGGAAGGCAGACAGATCCAAGACAGTTTTTAGCGCAGGTGATACGCACAGCTCCCAGAGATTCAATGGATTACGCTATTTTAAGAATGCTGCATGATTTAAACGGGGACGCTGATGTCGCGATCAGAATTGAGAGAGAAACAAATATATATACCAAGTCGCGGATGCTTTTTTATCTGGCTTCCTATTACGACATTAGGGGAAGCGTAAATCTCGCGAACAGATATTACATGATGGTACAGGAACTTGACGCTGTCGCTTCCATTGAATGGCGGATTAATGAATTTGTACTCGCGCAGCGCGGACTTGGACTGAGGGCTCAGTAATGAANGANAACACAACTACAATTACTCTTAATGGCAGAGAGTTTAAATTGATCGGCACTGCGCATGTCTCGCGCGAAAGNATTGAAGAAGTAAAAAAAATTATCAGCGATGAAAAACCGGACATGGTCTGCGTGGAACTGGATCAGGCGCGTTATAATTCCATTACGCAAAATGACACGTGGGAAAAACTCGATCTGGGGAAAGTTTTTAAAGAAGGTAAAGGTTTTTTATTAATCGCGAATCTTGTCCTTTCTAGTTTTCAACGCCGCCTCGGGAACGAGCTTGGGGTAAAACCCGGNGATGAGATGAAGATCGCGGTAGAGACGGCGAAGGANATGGGAATTCCATACAGCCTCTGCGACCGTGAGGTGCACACGACATTGCGGCGGGCATGGGCGAAATGCGGCTTATGGAGCAAGACCAAACTGCTGTCATCTCTTCTTGCATCTGCCTTTACAAATGAAAAACTCAGCGAAGAAGAAATTGAAAAGTTGAAAAACAAAAGCGAGCTTGACGGAATGATGAACGAGCTTGCCGAGTATCTGCCTCCTGTAAAAACCGTTTTAATTGATGAGCGCGATCGTTATCTTGCCGCGAAAATCTGGACATCATTGCCTGAAGTGGCGCCGTCTGAAACGCCGCCGCGAAAGATCGCCGCGGTTGTCGGCGCGGGGCATATGCAGGGAATGACAGATCATTTGGAAAAACTAAGCCGCGGCGAAGAAACCGCCGATGTAAGCGCACTTGATGTAATTCCGCCTCCTGGTTTCATGTCCAAAGCCGCGGGCTTTATAGTTCCCGCCGCGATCATCGCCCTTATTGCCGCAGGATTTATCGGCAAAGGCGCGGATGTCGGCTTTGTGATGATCGCAAGGTGGATGCTGTGGAACGGTTCTCTCGCCGCTCTTGGTTCTATCATCGCTCTCGCTCATCCGTTAGCTGTAATTGTTTCGTTTCTGGGAGCGCCTATTGCGACGCTTAACCCGTTTATCGGCGTTGGAATATTTTCCGGCCTTGTTCAGATAACGTTCCGAAGGCCGCGAGTCTCGGATGTTCAGCATATAACGGAAGACTCAACAAGCATTAAAGGCGTTTACCGCAACAGAATAACAAAAGCGCTTTTAGTATTTTTTCTTTCCAGCTTTGGCGGAATGATAGGTAATTTTATTTCGTTTCCGGCGATTGCCGGGATGCTGGCGGGATAAAAGGAATTTTTCGGCAGGTATTTATTTGGACAGGAAAAGATTAATTAACGGCTTAATGTCGTTGTTGTTTTTGATCGCGGGTTTGTGCATATACTTTTTTTTCAGAGATCTTAATAATATTATTCTGTTTAATTGGATTCCAAAACCCGAGTTTGCCGAAACAGTATGTATACAGCTTAAACCGTCTTTTTTTTCCGGTATACTAATGTTTAATTTTCCTGATATGCTGTGGTTTGTATCTGGAATTTTATTCTTAAGATTTATCTGGTTTTACAAATTAAGGGAACAAAAAATATATGTAATATGTTTTTATATAATCGGAGCTGTCATCGAGTTAAGCCAATTTTTTGAAAATACTCCCGGAACATTTGACATTTTAGATTTACTTTTTATGAGTCTCGGCGCATTTATTGAAGGCATATTGAATAAATATAAATCTTTTTTTGTAAAGAGCAGATGATGTGGATGGGATATTAATAATTACGTGATGATAATTACATCAATCGTATTAACATTGGTATTTATAATATTTAAAAGAAGAAAAAAAATCCATTAATAAATTTGTATCATATAGTATCATTAAAAAATTTCTTATAACTTCACTCCGTCCTCTCAATCTTCGCGCCGAGACTCGCGAGTCTTTCCGGCAGATGTTCATAGCCTCTTTCAATCTGGTACACATTGCGTATAACGCTCTTTCCCTCGGCGCACATGGTGGCGATAAGCATTGCCATTCCGGCGCGGACATCGGGGCTGATAAGTTCAGAGCCGTGCAGTTTTGCGGGGCCTGAGATAACAGCGCGGTGAGGATCGCATAACACAATTCTCGCGCCCATTCCAATAAGCTTGTCGACAAAGAACATACGCGACTCGTACATTTTTTCGTGAACCAATACTGTGCCTTTTATCTGAGTGGCTACAACAATTACAATGCTTAAAAGATCGGGCGGGAAACCGGGCCAGGGAGCGTCGTCAATTTTTGGGATCATTCCGCCGAGGTCGTGGTTTACTTCCATGTTTTGATTTTTTGGAACGTGTATGACAGCGCCTTCGTGCGCCCAGAAGATGCCGAGTTTTCCGAACGCGACTTTCGCGGGGCGCATATCGGCGGGACGAGCGCCTTCAATGTGAAGGTCTCCGCCTGTAACGGCGGCAAGACCGATAAATGATCCTGCTTCCATAAAATCAGGGCCGATAGTAAAATCGCAGCCGGAAAGTTTTTTTACACCATTAATGGTAAGAATGTTTGAACCGATTCCGTCAATCTTTGCTCCCATCTGAACAAGCATCATGCAAAGATCCTGCACATGCGGCTCGCTCGCGGCGTTAGTTAAAATTGTTTTACCTTTTGCGAGGACTGCCGCCATTACAGCGTTTTCCGTAGCGGTTACCGAAGCCTCATCAAGAAAAATATCCGCGCCGTTAAGAGATTTTGCTGTAAAAGTAAAAGTCTCGCCGGTTTTTACTTTTGAGCCCAGCTCTGTAAGAACGAGAAAGTGCGTGTCCAGCCGCCGCCGTCCGATAACATCGCCTCCCGGGGGCGGAAGAATTGTTTTTCCTGTCCGCGCTAAAATAGGACCTGCGAATAAAATTGACGCTCTAATTTTCTTTGCCTGTTCAGCAGGGATTTCCGATGATTTAATATTTTTTAAATGAAGTTTATATACATTTGTTTCGGGCGTTTGGACTTCTCCTCCAAGAGCGGTAAAAACATCAAGCATAACGTGCACATCCTCAATATCGGGAATGTTGCGTAATGTGACAGGCTCGTCAGTTAACAACGCGGCCGCGATGCAGGGAAGCGCGGCGTTTTTATTCCCGCTGACTTTTATCGTCCCGTTAAGCGGAATTCCGCCGTTTATCAGGTATTCACTCATGTTAATAATGTAACTGTTATATCAGGTAACTGTCAATGCGGCACTTGACAACCTACGGCAATAATACAGAATGTAAAAGAGGAGTACAAAATGTTGTGGCTTCGCCGCCGTATCGGTCCGTGGTCTTTTTATAAACAAGCGCTTGCTATCGCGCTTCCTGTCATGCTTCAGCAATTGATCATGAGCATGGTCTCTTTGATCGACAACTTTATGGTCGCCGGTTTGGGCGATGTCAGCATGGCGGCCGTCAATATTACCAATCACATTGTTTTTATTTTTATCGTCATCGTTAATACGATATGTATGGCGGGCGGCATTTACATCGCGCAGTTCAACGGCGCGAATGATCCTGACGGCATGAAAGACGCGTACAGTTTTAAAATTCTTTTCGCGTTAAGCGTTTCAATTTGCTGTTTTACTGTTTGCCGCGCGGTTCCTCATGTTCTTCTCGGCGCTCTTACAATTGATAACGCGGCGCGATCAGAAATCGCCGTTGTGGGATCAACGTACCTGCGGATTGTTTCGTGGGCTTTTATTCCGATGGCTGTTTCGTTATCCATCGGATCGAGTTTCAGAGAAATCGCGAAGCCGAAAATTCCGCTCATCATTTCCGCGTCCGCTACAGTGATCAACACATTCGCGAACTGGGTTTTAATTTACGGCAATCTCGGCGCGCCGCGTCTTGAAGTCGTTGGCGCGGGGATTTCCACTTTGATCGCGCGCATACTTGAAGCATCGGCGTTTCTTGTAGTCGCGGCGTGTTTGAAAGCGCCGTTTTTCGCTGATATTAAAAGACTTTTTCAAATAAAGAAAAAATTGATTATGGAAATTTTCGGCAAGTCCGCGATGATTTTCGCGTCGGAGTTATCGTGGATCGGTTCTGAGACATTGATGATAGCGATGTACAACAGGAGGGGAGGCGCGGAAGTTGTCGCGGGAATGGCGGCGGGTTGGACAATCGCTAATATTTTCTTTCTTCTTTTCGGCGGATTGTGGATCGCGTCGAGCATTCTTGTAGGCGGCGCACTCGGAGCCGGAAAACTTGACGAAGCGCGTGATCGCGCTGTGTGGCTCAAGTGGGGCGGAGTCGCCGCAGGGCTTGCTCTGGCGATCCCGGGTGTGTTTTTAATTTCAGGATTAATCCCGCTTGTGTTTCAGAATCTCAGCGCGGAGGCAAGGGCAAACTGCTTCGGGCTTGTCTGCGTGATACTCGCGTATCTTCCGTTGTGGTCTTACCTCAATGTTCAGTTCGCGGTTTCACGCGCCGGAGGAGACACCGCGCTCGGAATGTATGTCGATGTATCTGTCAATGTTATTCTTTTTTCTCCGGGAGCTGTCATTCTTTCGTTGTTCACAACTCTCGCGCCTGTGCCGATGTTCGCGCTTCTCAAACTGACTGATATTATTAAAGTGATAATCGCGCGGCATCTTCTGCGTAAGGAAAAATGGGTAAAGAATTTAACCGTAACATGAAAAAATAAAGTGATTGCGAAAAATTAATTTTTATGTAAAAATATATTTGAAATGAAAAAGTTAACTATTATTATTTTATTATTTATTTTTCTTTTTGGTATTAGCTGTAAAGATAATGAATCATCGGCGGAAATTCCTGCAATGCCTCCGGGCGAGCAAGCCTTCACGAGCGGGAATACAACTACACGCCATATTGGTATAAGCCGTATTGTAAGGCAGCTTGCGAATAACGCCGCTATCGAAGCCGCTTTTAATCTTGATTACAGACCGCTGAGAGCGGAACCATTAAATGACGCGCAAACATTAGACGCTTCTGAACTTTCCGGCTCTGCGGCAGGATCGGGACAGGGAGAAATCGCGGGCGGCGGTATCAGGGCTTTATCAGAATATCAGACTGTTTATTATGATCCTGTGCGGGAAGCCGCGCGGATTCAGGAAATTCGTTTAGCTCAGGAGAGAGGAAGAGAAGGGCAGTTACAAAGCGGAAGCGGCGAAGCGCTTACGGTGATCGATTGGGGGCCGAGGGGAGATTATTCATCCGCGATTCAACGTCCTTCCATCTACGTAATTTTTTCACAACCTATGACTGCGCTAGAAAGCCTTGGAGAGAGAAGCGCAACATCGCGTTTAGTAAGCATAAACCCGCCGATTAAAGGAGCCTTTAGATGGTACGGGACAAGTTTTTTAAGTTTTGAAGGAGAAGAGCCGTGCCGCGCACAGCAGGTGTACACCATTACAGTTGCGCCTAACGCATCGTCATTAAGCGGAAATACAATTTCCGGCGAAAGAGTTTTTACTTTTGTCACAGAAACGCTTAGTATAAGAAATGTTATCCCCGGCGAGGAGTACAGGGAGAGAACCGGTTTTCGTTTTTATAACGATAATGTACCTCCGCCTGCGGCAGAGCAGATCGGTATACAATTTAATTATCCTGTCACCGCGTCCGATTTGAATCAATACATTAATATTGCAGCTAACGGAATATCAAAAACATTTTCACTAAGGCAGGATGATGATTATAAAGTTACCGCGCGTCTGCAATCCGCCGTTGATTTCAATACGCAGGTAAGCGTTACTTTGAAAAGGGGAGCAAGATCGCGGGGAGGAAGCCGCGGAACGGAAGCGGATCAGTCATTCAGCTTTAGGACGCCGGGACCTTTCAATATTACAGATCATAGCCGAAGAGCGGGTTACGGGCGGTATGGAAACCTTGTTGAGATTACATTCAGCCACGGTCTTAACGAGGAAAGTATTCAGGGGAAAGTAAGTACGCAGCCTGTCATGAATATCGGAAACGAAAATATCGAGGCGTACGGTAATGTGCTGCGAATTTTTAACTTGCCGGTTGATTACGGAGACAAGTTCAAAATTACTATCGCCGCCGGCGTGGAAGATATTTACGGGAGAAGACTCTCTTCTCCTTACACATGCGATATAACAGTGCCTCCCGCTCCTCCTCCTTCAGGATCAATTGTTTTTCCTGATTACAGATCGCACGTAATGCTCGAAGCGCAGTTTCCGCCGCGTTATATTTTTGAGTATCAGAATATCACTAATAATTCTTATTACACGCTGATAACTGATAACAATCCATTAATTAACTCAAGGAACAGAAATATATCAAATATTTCTCAAATTCCGCTGAGAAGCGAAATACCAAATACAAGGTACTTTGAATTAATTGATCTGTCGCAGTATCTTAATAGAAACGGCAGGGGATTTGTATATTTTAGAAGCAATGTTGAGTTATTGACAAATCAAAGGCAGTTAGACGGAACATATATAAGCGGAACAAGAAATCAAACCAGTTCTCAGGTATTGCAGGTAACGGATCTCGGTTTAACGGTACGTTACGCGTTTAACAAGGTTGTTGTTCTTGTGACAAGCCTTTCGACAGGAAATCCTGTNGAAGGAGCCGCGGTAAAACTTCTTGTTAACTCGCAGGTTGAGTTAAAAGCTGATTTATCCGATGTAGANAGTTACGCGCAAGGGATAACNGGCAGAAACGGCCTTGCGGTTATCAATTTAGCNTCATCTGTTTTAAGGGATAATACGTTAAACGCAAATGATAATCACAGGACGCCNGTTGTATTCGCGGAAAAAGACGGAGACAGAGCAATGTTCGCTCCTGTTTCGCATAACACATGGCGTTTTAACGTTCAGTCGTATAATCCGCAGGCTTCGGAGGAAATTAAGCCTATCGCGTTTATTTTTTCAGACCGCGGCCTTTATAAACCGGGTGAGATCATCACATTTCGCGGCGTTGATCGTTCCAATGTACTTGGAATGTACGCGTTGTACAACGGTCCCTACACTGTCATTCTTGAAGAAAACTCATACAGACCGGTAAAAATAGCCTCTATTAACGGAATTACTACGGAATCGGGAAGTTTTTTCGGATCGATTAACGTACCGGAAGACCTTGAGCCCGGCGATTACAGGCTTGTTTACAAACGGCTTGACGGTCAGGAAGAAATTGATGAGACAGTCGGCGTTATTCCCATAACGGTCGCATTTTTTGAACGGCTCAGATTTCAGGCCGCTCTTTCATCTCCGCCTGAAGCAGTTATTCTCGGTGATGATATCAATATGACTTTACGCGCGAGTTATCTTTCGGGAGGAAGTTTATCCGGCGCGTCATGGGAAAGCGCGTGGTTTCAGGAGATGGCTGTGTTTCAGCCGTCGGGCGCGGCGCTCCGCGGTTTTGTTTTCGGTCCGCTGCACGCTTGGGACAGTAAACGCCATATATCTTCAGCTAACGGAATGTTAGGCGGGCAGGGTAACGCGTCGATCAGCCAGAGAACATCAAGTCTTGTTACAGGAGCGCCTTATTACTATCAGGCGGAAGCGCGCGTAACTGACATGGGAAACCAGATGGTTACGGCTTACCGCACTGTGATGGCGCACCCGGCAAGTTTTTACATCGGGTTAAAACAGAGCAGCACGGGATTTAAACGCGCGGGGGAGGAATTTACAAGTAATTACATTATTGTAAATACCTCCGGTGGAAGCGTTTCGGGTAACAGGTTTTTCCTTCAGAGCGGAGATGAAGCCGGTAAAATAAAAGTTGAATTAATCCGCGAAGAGTGGAGGCGTGTTCAGCAGAGGGGAGTAAGCGGTTATATAAATGATGAATATACATCTGTGCAGATAACGGACAGCGTTCAGATGATCAATATAAATAATCAGGGAGGAACGATAACCGTAAAACCATCCGCGGCAGGTTATCATATATTGCGCGTAACGTCAAAGGATATGGAAGGAAGAACAGTTCTTACAGAAATGAATTTTTATGTCACAGGATCGGGCGGTTACTGGAATATGAATAACCCGACCGAGCTTCGCCTTGTTCCCGATCAGGATGTATATGAACCCGGAGAAACAGCGAGAATTCTGCTTCAAAGTTCACTTCCGCGCGGACACTATCTTATAACGGTCGAAAGAGACGGTATTTACACGGAAGAAGTCAAGTTTATAGGAGAATCCGTTTCTGTTTTAGAGATACCGATTGCGCGTAACTATGTGCCAATTGTTTATGTCGCGGTTTCTTCTTACTCTGTAAGATCTGGGCCTCCTGTGCACGAGTATGGAACGCCCGACCTTGATAAACCAAACTCGTTTTTCGGAGTAACGCGTCTTAACGTAAATATGCGCACGAGGGCATTTTCCGTTAATATTCAAACCGATAAAAGGGTATACAGACCTGGTGATGAAGTGACGATGACGCTTACCGCGTCAAGGGATGGAAGGCCTCTTCCAAACGCGGAACTTTCACTGATGGCTGTTGACAGGGGTGTGCTCGATCTGATCAATTATCATGTTCCCGATCCTGTTGAACATTTTTACAACAGCGGAAATTTCATGCTCTACGCTTCGGGAGGAGATTCTCGTTCTCTTTTGATGGATCCTGTCACTTACAATATCGCCAACCGCGTAGGCGGCGATTCCGGCGGCAGCAAGATCGAGGAGCGCAGCGATTTTAACCCCACCGCTGTTTTTGAGCCGATGCTTGTAACGGGCGCTGATGGGCGCGTAACGCATACATTCAGGCTGCCTGATAATCTTACAACATACCGCGTAACTGTTTTCGGAGTGCGCGGAGATCTTTTCGCTCTGCGTGAAAGCGAAATCGCCGCGCAAAACAGAATCAATGTGCGCGAACTTGTACCGCGCCGCCTGAGAGAACGCGATACTGCCGAAGCCGGTGTA